>DRGP01000066.1 GCA_011050015.1 Leeuwenhoekiella sp.
CTATAAGTGGTTTATAACGGTAATTATCATCGGGCGTTTGCACATCCAGATATTGATCGTCAATTTCCTGTAAGAATCTACTGGGCTCTGCATCTATGAGTTTCCCCCAGCGGTAACGGGATTCGGTATAGGTTAGGTAGGCCTGTTTTTCGGCGCGGGTGAGTGCCACATAAAAAAGACGGCGCTCCTCTTCGAGTTCGCTGCGCGTGTTCATGCTCATCCCGCTGGGAAAAAGATCTTCTTCCAGCCCTACGATATATACATAAGGAAATTCAAGCCCTTTGGCCAGGTGAATGGTCATGAGCGAAACCCGGTCATCATCCTCCACTTCTTTGTCCAGATCTGTCGCGAGGGCTATATCTTCAAGAAATTCAGCCAGTGAACCGGTGGCATCGGCAAGCTCTTTTTGCCCTTCCACAAAATCACGAATACCATTCAACAATTCTTCAATATTCTCGATTCGTGCGATGCCTTCCGGGGTGCCGTCTTTCTTCAATTCTTGTAACAATCCTGTTTTTCTGGCCACCTGTTCGGCTACGGTAAACGCATCAGCGTTTTCGCTTACAATCTTAAAGCTCTGGATCATGGTCACAAAATTGTAAAGCTTGTTTTTTGTGCCATTATTGATGTTGATATCCAGATGCTTGATATTTTCCATCACTTCAAAAATAGAGCGGTCATATTGTTTTGAAGCAACGATTAGACGGTCTATAGTCGTATTCCCGATACCGCGCGTGGGATAATTAATCACCCGTTTGAGCGCTTCTTCATCTTTATTATTGACTAATAAACGCAAATACGAGAGCACATCTTTAATCTCTTTGCGCTGATAAAAGGACAAGCCACCAAAAATGCGGTAGGGGATTTCCCGTTTCCGCAGGGCGTCTTCCATCGCGCGCGATTGCGCATTGGTACGGTACAATATGGCAAAATCGCTGTTTCTGAGCTGGTTATTCATGCGCGTCTCAAAAATATTGCTTGCCACATAACGACCTTCTTCGCCATCGGTAAGGGAGCGGTGCACCACAATTTTAGGGCCGTCATCATTACCCGTCCATACTACTTTATCCAGCTTGGTCTGGTTTTTATCGATCACTGAATTTGCCGCGTTTACAATATTTTTGGTCGAGCGATAATTTTGTTCCAGCCGGTATATCTGGGCATCGTCATAATCTTTCTGAAAATTGAGGATATTATTGATGTTCGCTCCGCGGAAAGCATAAATACTCTGGGAGTCATCGCCCACCACACAAATATTCTGAAACCGATCTGCTAGCGCCTTAACGATCAAATATTGCGAATGGTTCGTATCTTGGTACTCATCCACCAGAATATACTGAAAACGCTTCTGATATTTGGCCAAAACCTCTGGAAAACGGGCCAAAAGCTCGTTTGTCCTAAGCAATAAATCATCAAAATCCATCGCGCCGGCTTTAAAACAGCGATCTACATATTCTTTATAGATTTCGCCCAGGCGCGGCTTTTTAGCCATCGCGTCGGCCTCTTGGAGTTCCTGGTTTTGAAAATAGGCTTTTACGGTAATTAATGAGTTTTTATAGGAAGAAATCCGCGAATAGACCTGTTTATATTTATAAACATCTTTATCAAGCCCCATCTCTTTGATAATCGCAGAAATTAACCGCTGCGAATCCTGGGTGTCGTAAATGGTAAAGTTGGATGGAAAACCGAGGTTATGGCCTTCAATACGCAATATTTTAGCAAAAATGGAATGGAACGTACCCATCCAGAGGTTTTTGGCTTCCGTACTGCCCACTATGGAGCCAATACGCTTTTTCATTTCCTTTGCGGCCTTGTTGGTAAACGTGAGGGAGAGAATGTTGAATGCATCAACCCCCTTGCTCATTAAATAGGCGATACGCATGGTAAGCACCCGCGTTTTACCAGATCCCGCACCTGCAATCACAATCAGCGCCCCCTCTTTATGCAGCACCGGGGCGCGCTGCGCATCATTCAATCCTTCTAAATATTGCTCCAAAACTTCTTTTTTTCTTTAAACCGTGAAATTAAGGAAAATGCAAGAATTCTCCATTTTAAAGTGGGTCTCATTCTCTAACAATAATTACTGGGTCAAAATAAATGATCTGAAAGAAGGTAAAATAAATTTTGTAACGCTTTACGTTCCTATTAACATCCGCGAATAACGGCCAAAAATACGTTTAAGGACAATACACACCAATAAGGTGACAAGCAGTATAACAACTCCCACAAAAAAGATATAAACCACCGGAGCTTTATCAATATAAGGTCTCAAAGGCGCCAGATACATTATTTTTTGCACGGGGTATTGTACTATCGTATGTAAAAAATAAATGGAAAAACTATAAACCGCCAAATAATCCAACCAATTGATCTTCTTAGAATCAAAGCGTTTTAAGAAGTTAAGCAGTAAAAATGAGATACCTAGTTTCTGAATGTATAAAAGACTGTGATGCACATTTGTTTGTAGAAAATAGCTTTCTTCAGGAAGCCATAAGTTATAGGTGACTATCAGACTGCTCACTACGATGGCCACATAAAGCCAAACTTTATAACGCATGACCTGCTCAAGAATTTCTGAGTAATTTCGGGCGATAAGCATACCCAGCATATAAATGGGCACATAATAAATAAAATGCCAAGCAGTAAGATCAATAGAAGGGCGGGTTCCCAATAAAGGGAGAAAAATGGCGAAAAGAGTGATTTTCTTGAACGTTTTATCGGAAAGCATCAAAAAAAACGGACTTATAAAAAAAACTACCGCCACAAAAGGTATATACCAAAAAGGGATCAGTGCCGTACCCAAAACCACATGCTTTATAAAGATGCTAAAAAAAGATAAGAAGTGTAGATCAATGAGTTCATGCCAGTTTTTCAACACCGTAATTAGAAATGTGATTATGATATAAGGCAGAATCACATTTTTAAATTTAACCTGGTAATAAGATTTTATCCGCACCTTATACGCCAGATAAGAGAATAAAAAACCGGCAATAAGAATAAAATAAATAGTACTATCTGCAAAGATCAACTCGACCGCTATCCGTGGTTTCTCAAAAAGTTTTACGTGTTCTGCGAGGTAGGCAAAAAGCAAGTGAATCATCACAATATTGATGATCGCAAAGCCTCTAAAATAATGTATATGCTGTAAAAAGGGCTTTTTTGCATCTTTTCTCAGCCGTTCTTCCTGATCTTGTACCTGTTGTATCTTCTTATCAAAATATGTAAGCATTTGGGGGTATCTCTGTGCTTAGCTATCTAAGTACTATTAAACGAAATTATTTCCTTTTTAAAACTTGCCAAAAAGTGGTCAAATATAGGAGTATTGTCCCTATAATAATAAAATATAAATATATTTTGAATCATCTGTTTCTTAAAGATTGCTGGAAACTCACGTTCAAGAAAATTCAAAACGAACCCGCTTTTTTAAGAGTATGATCAAAAAAAGATTATATCAACAAGAATCTCAATTATTTAGGTGAAAATGGCCATAAATGCTCATTAAAATCATTCATTTTACACAAAAAAACCTATTTTCGGGATCAAAGCCAATAAAAAATTTCAAAGATTTTATGTATAAAACTCTTTTTATTGCAGCTTTTCTTGTTTTCGCTGTGGCGAAAGAACTACATGCACAGGAAAAGATTAAAGGCCCTTTAGTAACGGAATACGGTCAAATATACACGGTACCCAATCCCGATTTAAAAGCTACCGATTTAAATGAGTTTAAGGCAGTTTTTGACCTCGCTGTAGCACCTGAAGACTCCGCTCAAGTAAACCCTAATTTTGAACGGGTGGCCCGTTTTTTAAACCTACATGCCGAAGCAGGAATTGCTCCTGAAAAAATAAAACCGGTCATGGTGGTTCACGGAAACGCAGCTATGGGACTCTTAAAAAACCAATATTACAAACAGCAATTTGGCGTAGATAATCCCAATCTCGACCTGCTCAACGAACTACATGACCTAGGCGTACCTGTAGTTTTGTGCGGTCAGACCGCAGGGGCACGCGATATTTCAAAAGACAAACGCTGGCAACATACGCAACTGGCTCTTTCTGCCATGACCGCGCTGATATATTACCAGTCGAAGGATTACGCATTGATTAACTTTTAAACACCAATTTTATGAAAAAAACTTTCTTAGCCTTATTCCCCTTATTTTTAGCTTATCAGGCGCAAGCACAATCGCCAGACCCAACCTTAATGGCAGATGCCGAAGCCATAGAAGAACAGGTGATCGAGTGGCGCCGCGATATTCACGAGCATCCCGAATTGAGTAATCGCGAGACGGAAACCGCCAAAAAAATCGCCGCCCACTTAGAATCGCTGGGCATAAAAATACAAACCGGTGTTGCCAAAACAGGGGTTGTTGGAATACTAAAAGGAGACAATCCCGGCAAAGTGGTCGCGCTGCGTGCTGATATAGACGCGCTACCGGTAACCGAACGCAACGATTTAGCTTTCAAAAGTGAAGTAAAAACTACATTTATGGGTAGTGAGACCGGCGTGATGCACGCTTGTGGGCATGATACGCATGTTGCCATTTTAATGGGCGTAGCTGAAATTCTTTCTAACCACAAAGACAAAATAAACGGCACGGTAAAATTCATCTTTCAACCAGCCGAAGAGGGACCGCCACCAGGAGAAGAAGGCGGTGCTAAGCTAATGATCAAAGAGGGCGTACTTAAAAACCCCGATGTAGATGCGATTTTTGGCCTTCATATTAATTCGGCCACGCCAGTGGGCACCATCGCTTATAAACCGGGTGGGACCATGGCCGCGGTAGAGCGCTTTGTGGTTAGAAAGAATTTCAGCTACGCCCATTAAAATGGCAACATGCGTATCA
>DRGP01000067.1 GCA_011050015.1 Leeuwenhoekiella sp.
GCTGTTCTACACGGTTCCAGGCAGCACTGCTCGATTCTGGCTGATCTTCATAGATCTGTGACATGTATTGCACATTAAAACGAAGAAAATCTATAAGTTCACAAGCTGAATCGATTTCTGCTTGATAAATATTTTTGGACTGTGCCAGCATGGTAGCAGCGTTTATCTTCTGGCGATACGGCCCTTGTATAAGTTCTGCGGCTTTAAGAAACACCGCTGCACGCTGTTCCCATGGCATTTTTGCCCATTTTTTACGCGCTTCTAGAGCACCATCTATAGCATCTTGTATGTGTGATTTTTCCGCTAGATGATATTCCCCGAGACTGTGCTTATGGTCATGCGGGGGAGACATGGTGCGTGTATTTTCGGTTCTAATTTCTTTGCCGTTAATGTAAAGCGGCGCGTCAATTGTACTGTTGTATAATTCTTTATAGGTGTCAAGAACCTCCTTGCGTTCCGGAGAACCGGGTGCATATGTTTTTACAGGTTCGTTGACTGCCAGGGGTACTTCAAAAAATCCTTTTCCCATTGGTTCGTTCAGTTTTATAATTTAATATTCAATAGGGGCAAAATACAAAATTAGATACTGAGCTCAGCGCGACTGGCGTGCTCTTTATGCTAAAATTGCCTTAATGAACGCCGGTATGTGTTCAGGAAACGTTAAAAATGGGCAAATTAAAGTGAAATCACGCTCGCAGAGTCAGTTAAGCGCAAAAGGGGTGCGCAATTTAAAAGTGGGGATCAACACGTTGAATTTGCGGCCAGAGGAAAATTTAACCATGGTATAATAACCACGCATAGCACCAAAGGGAGCATTGAGTAAACAGCCAGAACTATACGTGTGTACTTCTCCAGGATGCAAAATAGGTTGCTGGCCTATAACTCCATCGCCGTCCACAATTTCCATAGGGTTTAGCGCGTCCAGTATTTCCCAATGGCGGGAAATGAGTTGCACGCTCTCTGCACTTTTGTTTTCTATGGTGATCTGGTAGCCAAAAGCATAATTGATCTGGTGCTTTTTGTAAAATGTACCTTCAAAATGCGTGGCTACCGAAACCCTTATTCCCTTAGTGATTTGTTCTACCATATTTTAATACATCGCTATCTCTGCCGTGAAGAACAAAGCAGCTGTTAATCCTCTTAGCATTAAAAATACGACATTTATTAATACGGACTTAAACAGGGGCAATAACTTAATTTTCCAATAAATAATTAGGTGTGGTATTATATAATATGAGCAAATAAGAAGGAAAAACCCTCCTTAAAAGATCAAAATCAAGTAATGAACCTGGTTGAGATCAAAGCAGCACTTCCAGAAGAACGAAAATTCACAAGAACTTTAAAAGCCGATCAAATAGGATCATTTTGAGGCCGGTTTAATCGGAATAAAAAGCTGTGTTATTCTCAAAAACGGCCAATAAACAACCGGAAATGGCCAAAAATGAATGAAAAACGACCGATTTTCAGTTTAAAATTTGATCAAAATCCGCCTAATTTAGACTCAAAATGGGTCATTTTTTGGGTAAAATGAGGTGTTTTTTTAATAAATCGTGGCGGTGCCCAAAAAGAAAACAGCACCGGTAAAACTGCCTACGGTAAAAAAGATGAGGTTCAGCAGGAAAAATTTAAAAATCGTTAGCATTCTGCTTTCCCCATAAAAGTTCCGTAGTGCCTTATAAAAGTAGAAAGGAGCGGCAAAAACCATAAAAATAGCAGCCAGTATCCCGCTGCCCAAAAAGTAATCGGGGATGAGGCAGAGCAGCAGCCCGAGAAAAAGAAACGTAAAAAAATGGAAAATAAAGACCATATGCTCCATATAATTCACCCTCCGCTTTACTTGGAAAATCCAATAAAAAACAAATGCTGCGTATTTTAATAAAGTGCTCAAAACTGGTATTTTCATGAGAAATATCCATGTTTTAGAATTGTTGTAGCGCTTCACTTTATACTGAATAACAGAAAAGGGATACCATCTAAAATAGATAAGCAGAAAGAAAACGGCAAATACCGGGATAAAAAAGAACAGGAAAAAAGGGATTTTTGACGCAAGGAAGCTTATAAAGGCACTGGGATTTTCCTTAACGCGGTCAATGATGCGGTTGCGCGAGTAGAGCCAAGTGTTGAACCTGCTTTTTGGGTAGTTGAGGCTGTCAAGCGCCTTGCTGGCATCTTTAATACCGGTAACCACATAAAAATCCCTGAACAACGCGATTTTTTTAAATCTTTGCTCACCCGGTGTCAAAGTGTCCAGATCTTCTTTAGATATGTAAGAGTAGGTTTTTTGAGCATCATTTTTTTCTTGCTGCTGCTTGAACAAGGTGTCCATAACTGCTGAAATACCGTTTATTTCGCCATTTTCCTCGTTTTCTGGACCCATTTTAAGCTGAAACGGTGCCCAGTCTGCGCTGTCTAAGTTAAATATATCTTGCTGCATATAATCCAGAAAACCACTGAGTAGAAAATAGATAATACTTACACTGAGAAAAAACCGAAAGGGATTTGCATAATGCAACCGCTTTCCAAAGATATAATCACGGGTAATGATGCCGGGTTTACAGATCAAGTCTTTCACCGTGTACCAAAAGCGGGAGTCATAGGTGACAATACTGAGCATAAACTCCCCAAAATAATCTCTTAGCGACAGGCGTTTAGTAGAATTACGCTGGCCACAGTAATGACAAAACCGATCACTTATATCTAAAGGGGTGCCACAATTAAGGCAGTGCTCTCCACGATGAATGAGTGATTTTCTACTACTTGATGGGAAATTTTGGTCGCGCACATTCAAAAATAGAGAAATTTGTGATACCCAATTTGCGGTGCCAAAAAAATATGTTTGTTATGCCGGATTTTGCTGCTCTGGCAGCGGTTTTTGGCTAAAAAAGTCCATTTATGGTACTATTTGACAGGTATTGAGCAAATGAATTATAGAATTTCTAATCCCTGCGCACGGTAGAAATTGAAGTAGAAAGGGCGTTGCCAGCTCCTATGAGTTCGTCGTAGCGACCGCCGGGTTTTCTATAATATATAAGTACGTCGTATTCATTTTCGGTCTGCCAGAAATCACCACTTATTGGATTTTCGGGTAGTGCAACACCATTTGCTGCAACAATATAATTATAATTGTAATAGCCCTGCTTCAGTAATAGTGGCAATTCATAAATACCCGCTTCAGGATTATATTCCATTTTTACGGCGTCTTCTATGACATAATTATTAAAGTTTCCGTGAATGTACACGTCCTGACCTTCGGGCAGTTTTTCATGTTTTACGGCAAAATGAATCCATGCATATTCCGCTTCGGTATCTGCATTGTTGCCCTGTAGGGTGCGTATAACAAAATTCCCATTAATGTCTGGGTTGTAGGTGTACACCTGGTCTGCCCGTGTGGGATCTACATAAAGGTAGTTATGGTACAGCTCAAGCAATTCAATGTATTGTACACGGTTTGTGGCTGCACGCACATCTTTGTTCTCAAAAGCAAAAAACTCATTACCGGCAAAAAACGAAGCTTCTTCATCATAGCGGTATTGCAATACATTACCTATATAGTATTGCGGGGGAAGCCCGCCGATGGTGTTTTGTAAATTATTATTCTGTATAAGCAGTGGGTACACATTTTTTTCAGGATTGATAAGGGGCTCCTCGCCAGCATCTACCTTAAAATTAACAACCTGCTTTTCTTCTATGTGCTTTAGGTCACGCGTACGCAAAATTTCGACACCCACACGTACCTGTGGATCGTAGATCATGAACTTTCTGGAAAAGACAATCTCGTCGTCGCTATTGCGTATTTTTAGCATATAATTGCCCGATTTTGTAAGCGCACGGGTATTTTTATTAGGGATATTGAGCTCGTAGTGCGTGTAAATCTGTAATGTAGCGAGTGAATTGGTATATTCAAAAATGCGAATATCATCAAAACCATCCATATATTCGGTTTTTGCCAGTACGCTGGGCGTCCAGTCCACATTATAATGCTCTATGCTATAATAATAATCAGCCTCATCACCTATCACATCGTCAAAACTAATGCGAAGCTTTTCCCCCAGTCGTAAAAGCGGCAGCTGGCTAAGTGGCGTATCGCCCCTAAATTGTACCGTCTTAATATAAGGCGGGGCAGGAACCTCTACTTCAACCTGAGCAAATGCGCCATGTACTAAAAAGAAAAAAAAAGAGAATAACAGTTGTATTTTCATGAGCTATTTCAACTAATGTTCAAAGGTAATTAAATTAGGTATTTTACAGCTATAATGTTTTCGTAGCATAACCTTGATCCCATTATTTTGCTTTAAGTAAAATTTAATAGGTTTGTTTAACATTTTTATACTGCTAACTTGTGCGTTAACTACCTAAAATTTGTAAATTTGCCCACCCAAAACCCATTTTATACTTCTTAAAAATGGTCTTGGATAGAACAAAAATTTAACATATTTTTTCTATGTCAAAAGACATTAAGATCAATAAAGGTCTTGACATCAAATTGGTAGGAGAAGCCGCAAAAACGGTATCAAATGCTCCAAAGTCAAGAACATATACGATCAAGCCTTCCGATTTTCATCTGATAACTCCAAAAATGATGATTAAGGAAGGCGGCACCTTTAACGCCGGCGACCCTATTTTCTATTCTAAAGCTAACGAATCAATTAAATTTGTAGCACCTGTAAGTGGTGTGCTTAAGGAAATTAAAAGGGGGGCAAAACGCGTAATCACTCATATAATTATTGAGTCAGACGGTAAAGATACCTTTGCTGATTACGGTAGGGTGGATCCCGCAACTACCAGTGCAGAACAGTTGAAAACACGACTGCTTTCCTCAGGATTGTGGCCGTTTATCAAACAGCGACCCTATGACATCATCGCCGATACCGATGATGCGCCAAGGGATGTTTTTATATCTGGGTACAATAGTGGGCCCTTATCGCCAGATTTGGAGGTGGTTCTCGAAGGTAAACAAGCAGAGCTTCAAGCTGCGGTTACCGCGCTGGGAAAATTAACCGAAGGCGCTGTGCACATCGGGATGCCCAAAAATGCTAAATCAATATTTGCTGAGCTTAATGATGTGGTACTCCACGGAGTTTCCGGTCCGCACCCTGCGGGGAATGTAGGGACACAGATCAATAAAGTGAAGCCGGTCAATAAAGGGGAGACCGTATGGACGGTAAATGCAGCAGACCTCGTGATCATAGGCGAGCACCTTTTAACCGGGAAATTTAACCCGGAGCGTGTTGTTTCTGTATCTGGTTCCTGTATTGAAAACCCCAAATACTACCGGACAAAAATAGGTTCAGAAGTCTCTACTTTTTTATATGATGCCGGTCTTAAAGACGAGAAGGCGCGTTTAATCTCTGGTAATGTGCTTACTGGTGAGCGTGTTGCGCCCGATGGAAGCCTTGGGTTTTACCACAATGAGTTTGTGGCCATCCCTGAAGGTGATGATTATGAATTTTTTGGGTGGAACAAGCCGGTCTTCAATAAAATTTCTCCCACACGGGCACTTACTTTTTCTTGGTTAACACCGAATAAAAAATACGACCTGAATACAAATACTAACGGAGAGCACCGTGCGTTTGTGGTGACCGGAAGTTATGAGGAGGTTTTCCCGCTGGATATTTTCCCGCTACAGCTCTTAAAGGCCTGTATGGTCGAAGATCTGGATGCTATGGAGCAAATGGGAATGTATGAAGTAGCACCCGAAGATTTTGCACTTACTGAGTTTATATGTATTTCAAAACAGCCGCACCAGGCGATCATCCGCAAAGGACTGGATTTAATGCATCAAGAAATAGGATAAATTAACTATGGGATTTAAAGAAAAAATGAATTCCTTGAAAGAGGAATATAAAGGCAAGAAAATGGCGCCCGCTTTTAATGCGCTGCACACCTTTTTGTACACTCCCAATGAGACCACCAAGAATGGATCTCATATCAGGGCAGCAGATGACCTTAAACGAACGATGAATACCGTAATACTGGCACTTTTACCAGTATTGGTGTGGGGTATATTCAATGCAGGTTATCAATATCACGCGGCTGTAGATGCTGCTAATGGGATTATCCGTGAGCCTAGTCTTCTTGGTAATTTTTTAACCTGGGATAATTTTGTAATAGGTGCCTGGACGGTTCTTCCGCTAGTTATCGTTTCCTACGGGGTAGGACTTACCGTGGAATTTATTTTTGCCGTTATCAAAGGGCATGAAGTAGAAGAAGGTTATCTCGTAACGGGTATGCTTGTGCCGCTCATTGTACCTGTGGATATCCCGCTATGGATGCTCGCTGTTGCGATTATCTTTGGTGTGATCATCGGTAAAGAGGTTTTTGGTGGTACCGGCATGAATATTTTGAACCCTGCACTGACCATTCGTGCCTTCTTGTTTTTCGCGTATCCTACCTGGATGAGTGGAGATAAGGTGTGGGTGCACGATGCTGTAAAACTAGCTGGAACACCTGACGCGATTTCCGGAGAGACCATTTTGGGAACCTATGCTGCCAATGCAGAGCCCGTTTACAATACTTTTGATATGTTTTTCGGGTTTATCCCGGGTTCGGTAGGAGAAACATCCACCTTCCTTATCATCATAGGGGCATTGTTCTTGATGTTTACCAAGATCGCAAGCTGGAGGATTATTTTGAGCGCGGTTGTAGGAGCTGCTGTAATGGGCTTGATCTTTAATGGTATCGTAGATCAGGGCTGGATTACTGAAAGCAGTAAGTTTTACGGTCTGATGAGTACGCCTTTCTGGAAACATCTTATTGTAGGCGGTATCGCTTTTGGTATTACCTATATGGCAACAGATCCTGTTTCGGGCTCACAGACTAATAAAGGAAAATACTGGTATGGCTTTTTAATAGGTTTCTTTTCTATTATGATCCGCGTATTTAATCCGGCCTATCCAGAAGGGGTCTTCCTTGCGATATTATTAATGAATGTTTTTGCCCCTACTATAGATCATTATGTGGTACAGGCTAACATAAAACATCGCATGAAGCGTTTAAAACTTAAAACTGCTTAATATATTTAATTATGGCAAATACAGAAAAAAATAGTTATACGGTGATTTTTGCCGTCGTTATGGTTCTGGTAGTAGGGTCGCTGCTGGCTTTTACCGCGTCTTCGCTAAAACCGACCATCACTAAGAATGAAAAATTTGAAAAGCAGCAGAATATTCTATACGCTATGGGCGTAAATGAGAATGTGGAGGGCGAAGCTATTTTTGTTCCTACAGACAGTGTTCAGGCTATTTTTAATAAATACATTAAAGAACAATTGATTATCCAGAACGGTAAAATAACTAAAGACAGTTCTGCCTACTTGATTGACCTGAAAGGCCAGCTTAAAAAGGATATGGAAGATCGTGAGCTTCCCCTTTTTATAGGTGAAAAGGATAAAAAGGATTATTACATCATCCCTATGTACGGTAAGGGGTTGTGGGATGCTATTTGGGGCTTTATCGCACTCGATGAAAATTATGTGGTACAAGGTGTTTATTTTGATCACAAAGGAGAAACTCCAGGTCTTGGTGCAAATATCAAACAGCGTTATTTTATGGATGACTTTACCGGTGAGGAAATCATGAACGATACAAAATTTACCGGTATCACCGTAGCAAAGGGCAACAATGACCCGCTCAATGAACGTAAAGATGACGGAAAAGTAGATGCCCTTGCCGGAGCAACAATTACTGGTAACGGGGTGACTGCGATGATTAACAGTACTGTTAAGTTATACATTCCTTACCTTAAAGATTTAAAAATATAGATCATGGCAATATTATCTAAAAAAGATCAGGGCCTATTAATGGACCCGCTCGCAGACAATAACCCAATTACCATTCAGGTATTGGGGATCTGTTCTGCACTGGCAATTACCGCACAGCTAAAAGCTTCTATCGTAATGGCGCTTTCTGTGATGTTTGTGCTTGCAATGGGTAACGTGGTTATTTCGCTCATGCGTAATATCATACCCTCAAAAATTAGGATTATCGTCCAGCTAATTGTGGTTGCGGCCTTGGTAATTATCGTTGATCAGGTATTAAAGGCTTTTGCTTATGAATTAAGTAAGGCACTTTCTGTATTCATTGGGTTGATCATTACCAATTGTATTATTATGGGCCGTTTTGAAGCTTTTGCACTGGGCAATGGCCCGTGGCGATCGTTTCTTGATGGTATAGGTAACGCGGCTGGTTATGGACTGATCTTGATTATTGTAGGGTTTTTTAGAGAGTTACTAGGCTCGGGAACGCTTCTTGGTTTTAAAGTATTGGGCGACCCCATACAAAAAACCGGACTATACGCCTTGGGCTATGAAGATAATGGTTTTATGCTGCTTTCGCCTATGGCGCTAATTGTGGTAGGGATTATCATCTGGATACAGCGCTCTAGAAATACCAAATTAATAGAAGAAAATTAAATAGATAAAGGGTGTTATAGCTGAGAAATAATTCTCTTTTCTATATACTCAAATCTCATATCTTAAAAAAATGGAACACGTAGAGTTATTTTTTAAGTCAATCTTTATAGACAATATGGTATTTGCCACTTTCCTTGGGATGTGCTCTTACCTTGCAGTGTCTAAAAAAGTATCGACAGCAGTTGGTCTTGGTGCAGCGGTAATCTTTGTACTTGCCGTTACAGTACCTATGAACTGGTTACTTGACCAGTATGTATTGCGCCCTGGCGCTTTAGAATGGTTAGGCCCTGAATATGCAGACTATGATCTGAGTTTCTTATCTTTTATCCTCTTTATTGCGACCATTGCGACGATGGTACAGTTAGTGGAAATTGTGGTAGAGAAATTTGCCCCTTCATTATATACTTCGCTGGGTATTTTCCTTCCTCTTATCGCCGTTAACTGTGCAATTTTGGGTGGGTCTTTATTTATGCAATCTAGGGATATCGCCACTTTTGGTTTAGCATTTAATTACGGGATCAGCTCCGGTATTGGCTGGTTTCTTGCAATTCTTGCCATTGCCGCTATACGCGAAAAAATCCGATATTCTAACGTTCCTGCACCGCTACGTGGTTTAGGGATCACTTTTATAATTACGGGCTTAATGGCGATAGGTTTTATGAGTTTTGGTGGTATGTTGACCGGTGGTAACGATACCGATGAAGATGCAACCAAAAAGTTGACCACACCACAAGGGGAAGTTTCGGTTCAGGACGATGCCGATGAGCCTATAGCAGAAGTAAAAACTACTAATAATAAATAACTAAACTATGTTTTTAGCAGCAAGTACCATAGGTGTTGTAGCGGCAACTGTGATTTCATTTTTGGCGCTAACCCTTCTTTTGGTGTCACTTTTGCTATTTGCAAAAGAAAAATTATCCCCTTCTGGGCCGGTGAAAATCACTATAAATGGCGAGAAGGAAATTGAAGTAGATTCAGGAAGTTCCCTGCTTTCTACTTTGGGAAGTAAAAAAGTATTTTTACCATCGGCCTGTGGTGGTGGTGGTACTTGTATTCAGTGTGAATGCCATGTGCTGGAAGGCGGCGGTGAAGCGCTTCCTACAGAAACACCACACTTTACCCGTAAAGAAATTGCACAAGGCGCTCGTCTTGCCTGCCAGGTTAAGGTAAAGCAGGATATGAATATTACCATTCCCGAAGAAGTTTTTGGTATCAAAAAATGGGAAGCTACCGTAGTACGTAATTACAATGTAGCCTCATTTATTAAAGAGTTTGTAGTTCAAATTCCGGAAGATATGAACTACAAAGCGGGCGGTTATATCCAGATAGAGATCCCAGAATGTGAGATCAAATTTGAGGATATTGACATCACTGCACACCCTGAAGAACATGATGATCCCAAAAAGTTCCAGGAAGAATGGGATAAGTTTGGTCTGTGGCCGTTGTCCATGAAAAATGGCGAAACCGTAGAAAGAGCCTATTCAATGGCTTCTTATCCTGCTGAAGGTCGTGAGATCATGCTTAACGTGCGTATCGCAACCCCGCCATGGGACCGTGCAAAAAACCAATGGATGGCCGTTAATCCAGGCATTGCTTCTTCCTATATATTTAGCCGAAAAGAAGGTGATAAAGTGACGATTTCTGGCCCTTATGGCGAGTTTTTTATAAACCCTTCTGAATCAGAAATGCTTTATGTGGGTGGTGGTGCCGGTATGGCGCCCATGCGCTCGCATTTGTATCACCTTTTTAAAACCCTGCAGACAGGACGAAAAGTGACCTATTGGTACGGTGGTCGTTCTAAACGTGAATTGTTTTATCTAGAGCATTTTAGACAGTTGGATCGTGATTTTGAAAACTTCCATTTTTACCTGGTGCTTTCTGAACCTCTTGAGGAAGATAACTGGAAAGTAAAAGAAAATATTGATAGCGAAGGTGATGGTTTTGTGGGCTTCGTTCACAATGCGGTGATCGATCAGTATTTAAGTAATCATGAAGAACCAGAAGATATTGAGCTTTATTTCTGTGGCCCTCCGCTTATGAACAAGGCGGTACAGAAAATGGGAGAGGATTTTGGTATCCCCGATGAGAATATACGATTTGATGACTTTGGCGGGTAAATCTTTTTTCGCGACTGCGAAAAACTTTACCATTAGAGCAGCAAATACATGATCAAAAATGGCTATTTTAAGCCGAAAATTGACAAATAATACCTAAAAACCGGTGCTTAAGCACCGGTTTTTTTATATGCTAAATCTAAATTCTATACTCCATAAAGACTTATTTCTTTGAATGGTATTTTGACAAAGAAATCGACTTATTTGCTTCTAGAAGAAATTTGTATTTTCCTTCTTTTATTCCACGTTAAAATAAACACATGACCATTCATCCAAAAATTCACCTAACTGCGATTACTTTATTCATAACGATTTTAGCTTTCGGACAATCCCACAGCAAAAAAGATTCTGAAATTATCAGATTTTTAGACACATTAGATCAAGATGATTTTTCAGGAGCAGTTTTGGTAGCACACAATGACAAAATAATTGAAAAAAGAGCCTACGGCTTATCAAGTATAGAATTTGATGTAAAAAATAGTACAGATACTAAATTCAACATTGCTTCAATTACTAAACTATTTACTGCGGTAGCTACTCTTCAACTTTATGAACAGGGAAAGTTAAAATTAAACAACCCTATTGGTCAATATTTGCCCGGTTACCCAAATAAATTGGTAAGGGATTCAGTAACCGTTCATCAGTTGCTAACGCACACTTCAGGACTTAATAATTTTTATGTGTCAGACGGTGATAAAATGAAAAATTCAGCATATAAGAAAATTTCAGATTTTGTTCCACTTTTTGTTAATGATACACTTTTGTCAAGACCCGGGACCAAATATGATTATAGTGGTTCGGGATTTGTAGTTCTTGGTCTAATAATAGAAAAAGTATCAGGTGAAAACTACTATGATTATGTAAAGGATAACATTTTTACACCTGCCGAAATGTCTAGCACAGCAGCGTTAGAAGTTGATTCTATTGTAAAAAACAAGGCGAGCGGTTATACATCTATGTTTGGAGAAAGCAAAATCCTAAAAAAGAATGATTACTACTTAACAAAAGCATCGCCGGGGGGTTTTCATTATTCCACTTTAAGCGATTTATTCAATTTCTCAAAAGCTTTAAGGAACTATAAACTTTTAAAAAAGGAAATAACTGAATTAATGTTCACACCAAAAGTGAAGGGTTATAATACACATTTAGGATATGGAATTGATGTTGATCAACGGTATAACCAGACGATTCTGGGCCATAGTGGAGGCTGGTACGGCGTTCATACTGAATTAATGGATTTTATGAATGATCATTATACAGTCATTATTTTATCTAATATCGACGATGACGGGAAAACAGGCGCTGCGAATGTAACTGATTTTTTTAAAGAGTTGATAGCGGGTAAAATATCAAAAAAGTGAGGGGACATGCGACTTCCTCAAGTTGGTGTGGGCTTCTATACGTACAATCCTTTAGCAAAGGTTTTATGTACAGCTTTACAATAAGATTGCTGCTTTTGCGTCGGTTTTAAATATGTGGAACATTTAAAAATCAATTCTTTACGCAACCATTTTAGGAGCGTTGCATCTATAGTGTAAATGATCGTATAATTACTAATTTTAATTTAAGGCAAGTTGGATTTACATAAATTATAACTCATGAAAAACTTTATCGCCGGTGCCATATTGTTTTTTACCGTTTTAGCTTGTTCAAGTGAAGATGTTGAACCAACAAATGATGCCAACATTCATTTTACGGGTACAGTACAAAATTCAATAAGTTGTATGGATGATCATAAGGAGCGGATCTATGAAATTATATTGAAAGATCATCCAACCATAACAATATTCGGAGCGCCCAATCTTCCCAAAGAGTATAGGCAAACCGGCCTTAAGATAACTTTCGATCTAGGTCCTGAAAGCAAAAACATTTCAATTTGTATAGATATTTATTCTCCAGATTATTTTCATGATGTATCTAACGTGCGCTTAGTTAATAAAAGATAGACTTCTATAGGTGTCCGGTTACTTTTGGAACACTGCCGATTTTCTTTGTTATCGAATTTAAAGTTTTTAATTCCATTTATTTTGATTTAGTCTTAAGTCCTGTGTCTTTTAGCGCAGCGGTCTTAAGTTTTTAACCGGACAACAATAATAGACTTTATATAAATTTATAAACCGATGTTTTTGCGCCGGTTTTTTTATCCCTATGCACGGCACTTATGTATCTTTGCAACATGAGCGAAGAACTTAGCGAACAAGAACTGCACAATCTGGCCATGAATATTGTAGGGAAGGACCTCGAAGATCAGGGTTACGAGTTTTTAGGAGTGAATTCAAAACTTAAAAAAGATCCCCAATTTGTCGCTTTAAAGGATAAAACCGTTCATTTTGTGATCGTTCGGGCGATGGCTTATCCTAAAGATGCCAATGCGTATGATCCTGTTTTTATGCAGACCATAAAGCAGCACGCCGATAAATTTGAGGCCAAAACCTATTATGCCGGTGTAGGTCTGGGCGATGCTCAGGATTATGGCAAACCCGTAAAAAAAGGAACCGATTATTCTGTCGTTTATAACGGTTTACAAGAGGTTTTATGAAATATCTTATAATATTACTCATGTTTATTTCTTGTGCCCAGAAAGAAACCAATGAACGACGTTCATTTTCCGGGCAGGCTTTGGGAACAAGCTATAATGTGCAGTTTTATAGTGATCATCAATTTCCAGTGCAGGAGAAGTTTGATTCGGTGATCGCTGCTATTAATCATTCCATGAGCACCTACATCCCAGATTCTGATATTTCTCGCATCAACGCGGGAGATACCACCGTAGTCGTCGATGACATGTTTAAGGAGGTACTGAACCAGTCGCGCGAGGTTTATGAGGTCACTGCTGGTTATTATGATCCTACCGTAGGGATCCTCGTCAATGCGTACGGTTTTGGCCCGGGGAAACCTATAAAACAACTTGATGATAAGGTTTTGGATTCACTGAAGCATTATGTAGGGCTTGACGAAATCAATCTTTCATCGCAAGGCAGAATAAAAAAGGAAAACAGCGCAGTTTATATTGATTTTAATAGTATTGCCAAAGGGTATTGTATTGATCGTATAGGAGTGATGCTCGAGCAAAATAGTGTGACCGATTACCTGATAGAAATGGGCGGGGAACTGCGTGGTCGCGGAACAAATCTTGAGAAAAAAAGTGCTTGGAAGGTGGGTATCGAAAATATTGATGCTCCTGTTGAAGATCGCACCTATACTACTATTGTAGCACTTACCGATAGGGGGATGGCAGGATCTGGTAATTACCGTAAATTCAGGATAGATTCTGCCACTGGCAAACGTTTTGTACACACCGTAAATCCACTCACCGGCCTTGCCGAAAAAACCGATGTACTAAGCGCCACGGTGATCGCTTCTACCTGTGCAATAGCAGACGCGTATGCAACTGCGTGCATGGCCATGGGGCTGGAACGCTCTAAAAAAGTGCTGGAAAGCCTAGATAATGTCGATGCCTATTTATTATATGCCGCGGGAGACACCACGGCGGTTTACATGTCCAATGGTTTTGGAAAGTACTTGGTAGAATAACCATTTTTTATTTAAAGCATACCGGTAAAATTTCCCCTTGTGCCAGGCGCAATGTATCTACTTCATGAGGTTCTAGGATGGCTGTATAATCTACTTCTTTTACCGTAAACCCTATTTCCCGCAATTTGTCAAAATAATCCCTTCCGTAAACACGTACGTGGTCATACTGGCCAAAAATTTTAGCCCGTTCCCGTTTATCTACAATACTGTCATCTTCAAAGGTTTTTGCTCTGTCTAGATCCTGAGGAATTTGTAAAAAAGCCATTCCACCAGGTTTTAAAACACGGTAGAGTTCCTCCATAGCTTTGTGGTCATCAGGGATATGTTCCAACACGTGATTGCAAAAAATAATATCATACGCGTTAGAAGTAAAGGGGAGATCGCAAATATCGGCTTTAACGTCAGCAAGGGGTGAATTCAGATCAGTAGTAGTATAATCCAGATTTTTCATCTTGCGGAAACGCTTATAAAACGCCTGCTCTGGGGCAAAGTGAAGCACTTTGGCGGGAGCTGTAAAAAAATTGGTTTCACGCTGTAAATAAAGCCAGAGCAAACGGTGCCGTTCCAGGGAGAGGGTGGATGGCGAGAGTACGTTATCGCGCTGTTTGCCATACCCATAGGGCAGAAATTTTGAGAAGCGTTTCCCGTCAATGGGGTCTTGATAGCGTTTTCCCTTTAGCGCAAAAGCTATAAAAGGCCTAGCGACATAACTCATACGTATGAGCAATGGTCTTGGCACGCTGTTAAGCACCTTCTTGAACAGGCTTTTTATCATACTTTGAGATCACCCCAGTTTTCACCCGTTTTGATACGGTGCAATTGCATTTCTGAAACGCCAAACTGTTTTGCAAGTACCTTTAAGCGGGTTTTTCGGTTGGGATCCAGCAGTTTCTTTTTGAGAATAGTGGCTTCTGCGTAGGTAAGTTTCGTATAATGGCGCTCTCCAGAGTTGCGGCGTTTAATGTCCATCGGGCTGGTTTTTTGATGCGCGTAACGCTCTTTATGGGTCGCCCATTTAAGATTGCTCAACCTATTGTCTGTTTTATCATGGTTGAGATGCAATACTGATTTTTGGTTGGGGCTCGCTTCCAGAAATGCCTTGGCAAATAGTTTATGGAGGTAGAAGTTACGCCTCTTACCGTTTTTCATTTTGATGTTTACGGTGCAATAACCGTTTATATTTCCTCCTTTAATGACAGTTCCATTGGGGTCCTGGGCATAACTTCGTACGCGACCATAGTTGGATAGGCCAATGACCAGTTGTTCTTCCCAGTCATCTTCACGGTAATCTACCCATGTTTCTAATTGCATAATTGGTTGTTTTTGGTTGTTTAGTTTTGATTGCTGGTTGTTGATTTAGTTGGTTGATTGATGTGCCCTGAAGGGTGCTTCTTCGTCACTGGTTATCCCCAGGGCATCATAAATGTAGTCAAAGGTGGATAACAATTCCGGTTTACCATCCACGAGGGCAACGTCATGCTCAAAATGGGCACTTGGTTTATTGTCTCTTGTGGTAATGGTCCACCCGTCGCGGTGCTGCTTGATACGGTGAGTCCCCAGGTTTACCATAGGTTCTATAGCGACCACCATGCCCTCAATGAATTTTTTTCCACGGCCCCTGCGGCCATAATTGGGCATTTCTGGGTCTTCGTGCATTTTCTTGCCCAGCCCGTGGCCTACAAGTTCGCGCACGATACCATAACCGTGATCTTCACAATATTTTTGAATGGCGTAGCCCACGTCTCCCACACGTTTACCGAATTTAAATTCGGCGATGCCCATATATAGGGATTCTTTGGTCACATCAAGTAGTTTTTTGATCTCAGGAGCAACCTCTCCTATTTCGAATGTATAGGCGTGATCCCCATAAAAACCATTTTTTATAGCACCACAATCTATTGAAATGATATCGCCCTCCTGAAGGGGCGTGTCGTTGGGAATTCCATGCACGACCTGCTCATTGGGGCTCATGCAAAGGGTGTTCGGAAAGTCATAAAGTCCTAAAAATCCTGGAATTGCACCATAATCCCTAATGCAGGTTTCTGCAATTTTATCGAGGTGAAGGGTAGTAACCCCTGGTTTTATTTCTGAGGCCAGTGCACCAAGTGTTTTGGATACAATTAGAGCACTCTCGCGTAATAGTTCAATTTCTTCGCGGTTTTTAACTATAATCATTGTTTTAATTTATAATACCAAAGGTACGAAGAATACCTAATTTTTGACAGATAAACGTAGTTCTATAGTGCTAAATGCTTTTAACATTCAAATTTCGATCGATATTGGGTAAAGTGACAGTTGATTTAATCCCTTCAGATGGTTTAATTCTCATAGTGTTCACTACATGTTACGATGCGTATTTTGGGTAAATTCAGATGAAACTATGATCCTGTTTTTCATACAAAAAAGCCAAAAAATCACATGAAACAGTCATTTTTAGGGCTTCAAACAAAATGAGGCGTTTTGGCAAAAACAAGCCTTATCTTTACGCTCAATCAAACGAAGTATATTTTGGAAAATTTCGCAGCACTAGGCATTAGCAAAAACATTATCAAGGGATTAAATGAAATGGGCATCACCACGCCCACCGGTATACAGCGCGAAGCCATACCGCTACTCTTGCAGGGAGATGCAGATCTAGTAGGCCAGGCGCAAACCGGTACTGGTAAGACTGCCGCATATGGGCTTCCCGTTTTAGAACTCCTAGACCCAAATTTTGATAAACCGCAAGCGCTTATTTTAAGCCCCACCCGCGAACTTGCGCAGCAAGTGGCCAAGCAGCTCTTTAAGTTTACCAAATACACCGATAAGATTTTCTGCGAAGCCGTGTATGGTGGCGAGAAGATAGATATACAGATTAAAAATTTGCAAAGGCCCACCCAGGTAGTTGTAGCTACGCCGGGACGATTGATTGACCTTTTAAAGCGGAAAGCCATTGACCTGCGCTACGTAAAAGTAGTGGTGCTTGATGAGGCTGATGAGATGCTGAGCCTGGGTTTCAAAAAGGAATTGGATGAAATTCTGGACGCACTTAAAGAGGTACGCAATAAATGGCTTTTTTCAGCGACTATGCCGCATGAGATAGGGGCGATCGTCAATAAACACATGAGTCCGGAGGCGCATCGCATCACTGTGGGAAAGGATAGCGTTGTCAATAAAAATATAGAGCATAAATTTCTGGTATGCGATGACGTTAATAAACTGGATATTTTGGTTGATTTTCTAAAGAGTGAAGAAAAAGAAAGAGGGGTTATTTTCTGTAAAACCAAAGCGGCAACGGCAAAATTGGCCAAACAGCTCATCGCCAAAAATATTTCAGCAGAGTCTATACATGGCGATATGTTGCAGAAAGACCGCGATAAGGTTATGCGTGCTTTTAAAAATGAAAGTCTGCGGGTGCTGGTAGCTACAGATCTTGCCGCCCGCGGAATAGATGTGCAGGATCTTGGTTTTGTGGTTCATTATCAATTTCCCGATCAGCAGGAATATTATACGCACCGTAGCGGAAGGACGGCTCGTGCTGGTAAAAATGGCCTTTCGCTAGCGCTTGTCAACTCTTATGAACTTAAAACATTGCGTAATTATGAGAAGGCATTGGGAATCAGCTTCAGCCAGATACGCCAAGTGCAATAAAGCTATAGATGAAAAGCAAGCTCCATAATAGAGTGCGCCACCAGTTGTATTTTACCAGTTTAAGGGTGATTTCCTGAGGCTTCTTACTGTTATTTATTGCTTTGTGCAGCGGGGCAAATTGATAAAAGGTTTGAGCCCAAAGGATAAAAAGTACAGTCACGCTAATAATTGTATAACTGTTTTGGTTTTGAAACAGTTGAATACATGCGATGACAAACTGTCCCAGCATCAGCGGGATGATAATAAACGGAGCATGGAGCATGTATTTCTTGTGCCAAGTTTGTAAATCTTCGGCTTGGTAATAGCGCATACCGGGATAGATGACCAGTTGAACAATCCAAATGAGTACAACCATTCCAAAATCAAGCAGGATACGTAACAAATCTAGACTTGCCAGCATGTTTAGATATAATTAAATAGCTTGATAACCTGAGTTCGATGTAAAATAATCTTGTGTTGAAAATGGTCATTTCGAGTGATTTTTGCAAAAAATCGTATCGAGAAAGATCATTTTCAATCAAAAGTAAGGTTCTCGATACAAAATTCTTCCAGAATTTTACTCGAACTGACACATTTTTCTTAGATCGAACTCAGCTTGATAACATCGTAAAAAACCGGCAAAAACGTATAAAAAACGCTCTTTTTAGCCGGTTTATAGAGGTTATTTGTCATTTTTAGAATACTTATTGAGATCAAATTCTGCCACGTAAAATGGATTATTTCTCTAAATAAGTGCAGTAATTTTTAAAATTTAAGTTTTTTCTTTTTCTTTTTTGCCTTTTTGATGAACTTATATGTATAAAAAGCAATTTGGGCTGCTGTGGTTACAATAAAAAATTTACTAAGATATTTTTCAGTTTTCATAAAATCTATTTTTTTAAAAGGTCGCCAAATAATTGCGGCTTTAGGGTTAAAGAAATCCTATTATTTAGAACAATATCCCTTTTTCTTTCAGAAAGTCAAAAATGACTTTATCTACTTCAGTAACCATATTTCTATCTTTGTAAGAGAGCCAAACGATCTCCACAATTTCATCATTGGGAGCTATATTCTCGGTATATGCTGCTTCATAGCAAGTCATGCGTACCAGTATTCCATTCTCGTGTTCTTGGGCCTGTGCCTCAAAAATGCCTAAAGGTTTCATGGTTGCAGTTATGAGAACTATGCTCAACGCTTCGTTGATTTTGAGCGAGAGCGTCTGCGCATCAGTTTTGCTGGGTTCCCGGTTGCCTCTAGGTAGACTATACCTAGTTTTTCCCGAAGACTTGGTACTCAATATTCGGCCATCTACCACATGAATCCATGCCAGCTTATCAATGATCTGGTCTGTGGGCTCAATGTAATAATCTATAGAATTGAGCGAATGATCAGGATCTAATGTGTCTAAAATGCGATCGATCTGCAGTCCAAAATTATTGAGCAAGCCTAATTTTTTATTGCGCCCTATGGCACTCGATATGGTCTCGTCCCGATTACCAAAACGGTAGGCGCCTTTTTTTAGCCAGAGCAGGTTGAGCAGGTGCTGCATGACCACATTACCCAGCTGGTCTATAGAAATGGCCATTTTTAGGGTATATTCCCCCATGCCGCGCAGTCCTTTTTTGATGAGGTTGTAAAGAAAACCATATAAAAGTCCCAAAGGACCCGTGATAACAATGAGGACGATGGAAACCAAGAAGAGCAACACCCCTATAAAAGGGTTGATTTTTTTGTCTTTTTTAAGTGCGCTATCTTTGAAAATCATGCTCTGTAAATATATTTAATGTCGGGTTAAATTCCACTATTAATATTCATCTCACCTGAATGGTTAACATTCTAAAACCCCTTCCATAGTATACTACTTTAAGGTATGCCGAGCTCGTTGATTCAGTCTATGATTTACAAAAAAGGCCAACATCTTAAAGTTATATTGAGGAGCTTTTCTTTAAAATTAGAGCTATTTACACTACTTTGCTACAATGAAACCAAGATTTGAAGACATTCCGCAGCGAAAATTAATAGGCATGCGTATCGCCACTACGATTTCTTTTGATGATACTGCTCAACTCTGGAAGGAATTTGTATCGCGCCAGGATGAAATAAAAAACAAAAAGGATTCTGGTTATTATTCCCTGCAGGTATATCCCGAAAATCTTAAAATGGAGAATTTTACCGAAAGCACAACCTTTGAACGCTGGGCGGCAGTTGAGGTAAGTGATTTTGAAAGTATTCCCGATGGAATGGAAAAAAAGCTTTTGAGTGGTGGTAAATATGCTGTTTTTACTCACGTAGGGCCAGTAAAAACCTTTGTGGAAACTTCAAATCACATCTATAGCGAGTGGCTGCCTGCTTCAGAATATCAACTTGATGCGCGTGCGCATTTTGAACGCTTAGGAGAAAAATATTACGGTCCCGAGCATCCGGAATCTGAAGAGGAAATTTGGGTGCCGGTGAGAATTAAGAATGTATAATGAAAAATGTATAATGGAAGCCTCCTTGTGGATTTAAGCCGGGATTTTTAGTGAAAGGAAGAGAGGGCAAAGATAACGGGGAACAAATGGCACAGCAATTCCACGATAAAATCACTTTAAAAATTCAAGACTTTTTATCTCAAAATAAGAAATTCTAATTTTAGAATACAGAATACAGAATACAGAATACAGAATACAGAATACAGAATACGGCCAACTTCAATTTTTAAAAATCAAACCATGAGTATTTTTTCATCGATATTGGGCAATGCCGGCACCGTGGAGCCTGAGAAATTAAAACAAGAATATGCTGACCTGCTTATTCCCGATGAAGAAATCCAGATTGGGTTTAAGCTCTTGCGCGATACCTTTATTTTTACGACAAAACGACTGATTTTAATAGATAAACAGGGTATTACGGGTAAAAAACTCGAATATTTATCTATTAATTATAAGAGTATTTCACGGTTTAGTATAGAGACTGCAGGAACGTTTGATTTGGATGCTGAGTTGAAAATCTGGATATCCAGTGAAAGTCATCCCAGTATTTCACGCCGCTTTAATAAGTCTGTCAATGTCTATGAGGTGCAACGGCTTTTGGCTAAAAACGTTTTAAACTAGACCGGTTTAAAATTAAAAAATTAAACTATAAATATTTACAGCGATTATCAGTCAGCTTTAAATATGATAGAATTCTTACCCATAAATATTATTCCAGAGCTTTTGGGTCATAAATAAAAATTGGTTTTAAATCACGACTAAGGGGGCTTACCCAGAGGTTGTTGATTCTCTTTTTAAATATTTTATACTATTCCTACACTTCGTAAAGCATTAATAATGTATTACTTAGGCTGAATTTAGAATACTTTAAAGACTATTCCTACCCTGTATCGCTTGTTATCGTGCTTTTCCTCGCTTAAACAACAAAAAAGCCAGTTATAAAACCCCTGTTCTTCTGAATTTCTTAACGCCCCTATTAACATCATACAAGTATTTTTGTTCGTAATAATCATTGCTGCACATTGTTGCCATTGTTTTTTTAGATAAGATTCAATTTTTATTGCCATAGAATACATTTTTGGTGGTATGTAGTAGGGTGTTGCTTTTTAAGGTCTAGTGGAGTAAAGCTGAATCTGGTTTTGTTCCTAATGTTTCAGTATCGAGATAAAATAAATAGCATGATGAGAAAATTAAAGGTAGTGCCTTTCTTTACCAAAAAAGAAGTATTTCTCTGTACATTCTGCGCGTTTTCGTTTGGGTTTAATGCTTCTGCTATGGAAGATGGTATCGCCCTGAAGAACGATATAGAATTTGAGGATCTGGGTGGTAGAGAGGAAAAATATCAGCAAACGGTTACAGGTGTGGTTACAGATACGCAAGGAGTGCCTATTCCCGGGGTAAGCGTCACTTTAAAAGAAAATAAAAATAATGGTGCCGTCACCGATTTTGACGGTAATTATAGTATTGAAATACCGGCAGACACCGCTACCTTGGTTTTTAGCTACTTGGGCTTTAATCCCCAAGAAATTGCGGTAAACGGCCAAACGGAAATAAACGTTGAGCTGGAGAAAAAAGAGGAAAACCTGGAAGAGGTCGTGGTCGTAGGCTATGGCACGCAGGCCAAGCGCGATATAACAGGATCTATATCGGTAGTAAGTGAAGATGAAATCGCTTCTCGTAATGTGACTAATGTTTCCAATGCCCTGCAAGGGGCTGCTGCAGGTGTGAGCGTAACCCGAAACAGTTCTGCGCCAGGGGCGGGGAATACTATTAGGATACGTGGTATAACCACGCTGCAGGGCAATAGCAGCCCACTTATACTGGTAGATGATGTTCCCGTAGATGATATTAATGATGTGAATCCCGCTGAGGTGGCTTCTATATCTGTGCTTAAAGACGCGGCATCTTCTGCGATTTATGGTTCACGCGCCGCCGCCGGTGTTATAATTATCACCACAAAAAAGGCAAAGGATGGAGTGTTTAGGGTAAGCTATACCAACGAATACCTTATCAATACCCCCACACAGATTAGACAAAATGTAGGTTCGGTGCGCTATATGCAAATGTTTAATGAGGCCATTTGGAACGATAACAACAATACAGAAAATCAGTACAGCACGTATGATCCAGAAGTAATCGCCAATTATGGTTCGCTCAGTGCGCAGAACCCCAATAATTATCCAGATACAGACTGGCGGGAACTCCTTCTCAAAGATCAGTCTGAGACCCGCCGCCATAACCTGGTTTTAACCGGTGGTACAGAACGTTTAAAGACCAATGCAAGTTTTGGCTATGAGCATCAAGATGCCCTTTACGACAAAAGGGAATGGAAACGATATACTGGAAGAATTAACAACGAATTGCAGATCACAGATAAATTTGGTGCAATCCTCAACATGGCTTTTAGGCAGGAAAATGAAGAACAGCCGCTTTATGATCCCACCGAAATTGCGGTAGCCGCTGGTTCTGTATATCCCGCTTTATGGGCAGATGGAAGGATAGCCAATGGCAAAAGTGGTTCTAATCCCTATGCCGATTTATATTATGGTGGTTTTAATGAAAGTTCAAAAACCTTGGTTTATGGAAAATTTGAGCTGTATTACGAACCATTGGACGGCTTGCGATTCTCTATGAACGTAGCGCCAAACTATGAGTTTACAAAATCCAAGAGGTTTGTAAATTCCATTCCGTATTGGGGTGCCAGTGATCCTGAAATGCTCGCGGAACCTAATTATCTCGCCGGGCATAGTCTTACAAACAGGTCTTTGCAGGAAACACGTATCAATAATAAATCCTTGACCACCCAAATCCTTTTAGATTTCAATAGAACTTTCGGTAACCACCATGTAAATTCCGTTTTTGGTTTTGAAGAATATTCAAATGAAGTAGAAGGTTTGCTTGTGAGAGGGAATGAATTTATAAGCAATGAATATCCTTTTTTGAGCCAGGCGCCGGTGGATAAGGTTTTTGATAATGACAGCAATATCTCAGAAACGGCCTATAGATCCTATTTTGGGCGGGTTGCTTATGATTATAAGAGCAAATACTATGTACAGGGAACTGTGCGCAGGGATGCGTCCTCACGATTTGCTTCAGAATATAGATGGGGTACTTTTCCTTCACTGGCGCTGGGCTATGTCCTTTCCGAAGAAAATTTCATGAAAGATGTAAAAGGTATAGACTTCTTAAAATTCCGAGGTTCCTATGGTAGTTTGGGCAATGACCGTCTGGGTAATTATCTGTATTTGTCCACGCTGCAGTTTACTAACACTTTAATTGCAAATGGGGCAGACGTAGAGAGTGTAAGAACAGCAGCGCAACGCTATCTTGAAGTTGCAGATATTACCTGGGAAACTACATCATCTTTAAACCTGGGCTTTGACTTTGCCAGCTTTCAAAATAGGTTGTCCATTACCACCGAGTATTTTGACAAGGAAACATCAGATATGCTTTTAAGCTTGAACATTCCTTCACTGAGTGGTTTTGACGATCCTATTGTAAATGTGGGAAATATGAATACCAAAGGCTGGGAAGTGACCGTGGGATGGAAAGATAATATAGGGGACTTTACCTATTCCGTTTCTGGAAATGTGTATGATTCTAAATCAATTTTGGGCGATATTGGTAATAAACGACTATTCAGTGGTAATACCTTATCAGAAGAAGGTATTGAATTCCAGTCGTGGTATGGTTATCAATCTGACGGTATTTACCAGACTCAGGAAGAGGTCAATAATTCTGCAGTAACAAGCGATATTGTATCTCCTGGTGATATAAAATATAAAGATATAAGCGGGGCTGATGGCGTTCCGGACGGTGAGATCAATGAACTCGACAAGACTGTTCTGGGCGGTTCTTTGCCCAGGTATCAATATGGAGGGAGTATAAATTTAGGGTATAAGGGTTTTGATTTTGGTGTGGTCGTTCAAGGGGTCGCCCAGCAGACTTTATATCTGGATCCTAATAAATACGCTACGGCATTTGATAATAACTGGTACGCGCCACCACAGTTGATAGATGGTAACTACTGGAGCGTTTACAATACAGCAGAACAAAATGCCCTGGTGGAATATCCGCGAATTGGTAACAATAACCGGGCAAA
>DRGP01000068.1 GCA_011050015.1 Leeuwenhoekiella sp.
GCATTTATTTTACTTCTTATCTGTTCCTGCATAAAATCAGGTTCACCCATCCAGATGAGACCGTTTATAGCTATACCCTTATCCCCTCGCGTAAAAGCGGAAGGAAATAAAACAAACGAGTCTTCAGCTTGTAAGGATAAAAATGCCGTCTCCAGCCCAAACTGAATGCTGGGAAAATCCCTCAAATCATTATATAGAGTATCAAAATCCTTGTCAATATTCTTACAGGCCCAGGCCAACTTTTCCTCATAGTCTGAGCGATCATCTATGCTCAGCCCCCTTAAAAGACCGCACTCTCCGTAGCCAGTTTTTCCGTCCTTTTCCAATTTAATGTACCAGGTTTCTTTTTTTGTCAAAATACCACGTGAAGTTCCGCTGGGACGCTTAAAATCTAGAATGTGTTTTCTGTAAGATGCTTTCACTAATTGGTGATATTAAGATTTTTTGCCTGCAATCAAGAACCTCGGGACAAGCCCGAGGTGTGAATCGGAAATATTTGTTTTCTATTCGATTCAATCATAGGGGATTAATTGAATGTACGAAAATCTATTTTTCAATACGATATAGTATCTTATATAATTTAAAATTATAAAAGGTAAATCGCATTGCTATAATACCCTAATATTTATAAACCTCTTATAATTCCATAGAACTTCCGATCTCCATAAGGTGCAGTTCTTTACCAGCATCTTTAAAAGCTTTCTGAGCAGCATCGTGATCTATTTCTATGGCTGGGAAGGTATCGTAATGACAACCTATTATTTTATCACAATTTACAAAGTCACTCGCTTTTACCGCGTCTTTATAGCCCATGGTATAATTATCGCCTATGGGAAGAATGGCCAGGTCCAGATCAAATTCTTCTGCGATGAGTTTCATATCCATCGTGAGTGCAGTGTCACCGGCAATATAAATGGTCTTGCCGTCTATCTGCAAAACAAAACCTCCGGGATTACCACCATAACTTCCGTCTGGGAAAGAGCTGGAATGCTGGGCAACAACATATTTTGCGATACCAAAATCAAATTTTTTACTTCCGCCAAAGTTCAAACCATGAGCTTTCAGTCCTTTATCACCAAAATAATTAGCTATCTCATTATTGGTCACGATCAGCGCTCCGGTATTTTTTGCAATAGCTTCCACATCAAGAATATGATCCTGATGGGCATGGGTTACAAGAATATAATCGGCTTTTAAAGTTTGAATATCTACTTTATCCTTGGCCAAATCATTGGCGGTGATAAAAGGATCGGTGATTAGGTTTGCATTATTTGATTCGATGCCAAAAGTACTCTGGCCATAAAATGTAATTTTCATAGTAATATTATCTTTATTTGAAAATTACGAAAGCGTAGATGCTTAAAGTCTTTGAATCTACTAACTTTTCGTTAAAATAAAATGCAGCAAAAAGAAAATCTGTTTTCTAGAATTGTACAGAAGATTTTCAATTTCGCCTTAAGAAAATACATAACCTAACGCAAAAAGTAGTGCAAAAAAGAAGGTACTCAGCGCCACTTTTTTAAGTTCTGGATCTAGCAACGCCGGACTCTCATTACGCGTAACTTTTAATAGATGTTTACCCAGCGGAAGAATAATAATTAAAGCGACGCCCGCCCATTGCCAGTCATTAGTGATTAAAAAATAGACTAAAACAGCCAAAAAACCGACTACAATAAGCGCAAAATGGTAGGTTTTTGAAGCTTTTTCGCCCAGCAGAACTGCAAGTGTATTTTTCTGAGCCCGCGCATCGGGAATCCTATCGCGCATGTTGTTCAGGTTGAGCACAGCGGCACTCCATAAGCCTACGGTGATCGCTGGTAGAAAAACTGCGGCATTTAGCTGATGTGCGTACAGGAAAAAACTACCTGCGACCGCTAGAAGTCCAAAAAAAATAAAGACAAAAACATCACCTAAGCCTCGATAACCGTACGCACTACGCCCCACTGTATATTTTACCGCGGCCAGGATCGCACCGATTCCCAAAAGGAAAAAAACCAAGGAAATTACAAAATCATCACTACCAAAGGCGGTATAGATCAATGCCATGGCAATTAACATCGTGACCAGAATTGTAAAAGCCATTCCACGTTTAAGATCTGCTTCAGAAAGGAGTCCACTCTGCATGGCCCGCATGGGTCCTACCCGCTCGTGATTATCGGTCCCTTTTACACCATCGCCATAATCATTTGCAAAATTAGAAAGTACCTGAAAACCTAAGGTCGTGAGCAACGCCAGCGCAAACACGCTCCATCTAAAAACACCTGCATCATAAGCCATGGCGCTACCCGTTATGATTCCAGAAACAGAAAGTGGAAGTGTGCGCAACCGCGCGGCAGAAATCCAAGCTTTTACTTTAACCATGCTTATGTATAAGTCGCAAAAATAGGATTAAAGGCAGGAATAAAAAAGTCAGCAATTGCAGGTTGCGCAGGTAATTTCCAATTAAATGGTTATTTTCGGTGTATTGTAGTATTCCTTCAAAACACTAACACAAATTGCATGCACCATGTTTTAAAAATCATCCTTATCGCCTCCATTTTTGCCTTTGGGGCATGTAAAAACGAAGGGCACAGAAAAAAAGAACAAATCACAAAAAGCATCTCAAAACCTTTCGTTTGGGAAGGGGCGAACGTATATTTTCTCCTGACCGACAGGTTCAACAATGGCGATCCCTCAAACGACATCCATTTTGACCGTACTAAAACAACTGGCAAACTGCGCGGTTTTAAAGGCGGCGATATTAAGGGAATTACCGAAAAAATAGAAGAAGGCTATTTTGACGACCTGGGCATCAACGCCATTTGGTTTACGCCCATTGTAGAGCAGATACACGGGGCGGTGAACGAGGGCACCGGCAATACCTATGGCTATCATGGCTATTGGGCAAAAGACTGGACAGCGCTTGATCCCAACTTTGGCACGTATACCGATCTAGAAAATATGGTGTCTACAGCGCATGAGCACGGTATTCGTCTCATTATGGATGTGGTACTCAACCACACCGGCCCAGTCACCGAAAAAGATCCCTTTTGGGGCGAAAACTGGGCGCGGCAGCAACCACAATGTACCTATGAAAATTATGATAGTACGGTGGAATGTACGCTTGTAGCCAACTTGCCAGATATTAAAACCAATAGTGAAAAAGAAGTCGAAATACCGCCGTTTTTAGCTGAAAAATGGCAAAATGAGGGGCGATATGAGCAGGAAATAGAAGAACTTGATACATTTTTTACCACTACCGGCCTTTCAAAAACGCCCAGCAATTATCTGATCAAATGGGTAACCGATTATGTGCGCGATCTGGGTATTGACGCATACCGCGTAGATACTGCAAAGCATGTAAATGAAGAGGTTTGGACTGTTCTTAAAAAACAGGCCACCACTGCTTTTACTGAATGGAAAAAGGCAAATCCCGATAAAATGCTTGATGATAACCGTTTTTTTATGCTTGGAGAAGTGTATAACTACTCTATAAATAACGGCCGAAATTATGATTTTAGTGATAAAACAGTAGATTATTATGCCCATGGTTTTGACAATCTCATCAATTTTCAATTTAAATATGATGCGACGGGCGATTATGAAACCATGTTTAATAAATACGATTCTATTCTACATAATTCCCTGAAAGAAAAAAGTGTCCTTAACTATGCCACTTCACACGATGACGGTGATCCATTTGATAAAAATCGCGAAAAACCCTATGAAACCGGCACAAAATTATTATTAACACCAGGACTTTCTCAAGTCTATTACGGCGATGAGACCGCACGAGACCTTACCATAGCCGGTACCGAAGGAGACGCCACACTGCGCTCGTTTATGAACTGGCAATCTATAGATTCTACGGCAACACAAAATATTCTGAAACATTGGCAAAAATTGGGCAGTTTTAGAAGAAACCATCCGTCCATCGGTGCTGGTGAGCATCAAATGATCACTCAGGAACCTTATGTATTTTACCGCTCATTTTCCCAGGGCAATTATAAGGATGAAGTGGTCGTGGGCCTAGATTTACCAAAAGGTAAAAAAACGCTTAAAACCTCTACTATTTTTCCAGAAGGAAGCCGCCTGCACGATGCTTATAGTGGTACAGAAACCGTTGTAAAAGATCAAAAAGTAACCCTAAACACCTCAAAAACGATCGTTTTATTAGAGAAAATGAGCCCAATACCTTAAAATATAGAGCTCCTTAAAAAGCTAAAAAAAATGTAGAGGCACTTAGGTTTCTACTGAAAATGAAAAGTTTAGATTTTAAAATGTAACAGCTGCTCTATCAAAAAATTTAAAAGAACAGCCATTCTGAAAAATATTAAAGAATACTGCTAAAGCTTTCTGTACGCAGTTTATGAATACCCGGAAAGACGCCCAGCACTTCCATAAAGTATGCTCATAATGACTGCCTCTTAAAAAAGCAAATAACGTACAACCAGCTCCCAAATAACCCATACTATTTATTTACATTTGTTACAATTTTTTGTGTAAACCAAAACAACTACCTAACTGAAAACCATCTCTTAAATGAAAAAACCTTTACTTTTCTTCTTACTATCTACAATGCTTATTTCCTGCGGAAGGTTCAACAATAAGGACAAAAAAGAAGACAACGAAGAGCGTATCGTCTGCATCTCAAAACAATATAGCGAAATCATCTATGCCCTGAATGCCGAAGAAAATATTGTCGCTGTAGACGTATCCAGTTCCTATCCGCCAGAAATTAAGGAGCTGCCTACCATAGGTTATCACCGCGCCCTGGCAGCGGAACCGATTCTTTCGATGAAACCTACACTTATTCTTGAAGACAACAACATAGGCCCCGAGCATGTGGTTGATCAATTAAAAGAGCTAAAAATCCCCATGAAACAATTTGGCCACTATGAAAGCACCATTGCCGGTACCGATTCGCTAATTACGGAAATGGGTGGTTATTTTGATAGGGAAAAACGCGCCAAAGTTTTAACCGATTCGCTTGATAGCCAAATAAAACTTTCCCAAGAGAAAGCTTCTCAATATAACGAGAAACCCAAAGTCTTGATCATCCATTTTGGCCAGGCGAATAACATTTATCTGGTCATGACTAAAAATAGCACTGCCGGCAAACTTATTGATTGGGCAGGTGGCGAGATGGCTGTGGATGGCAACCGAGGTATGGTTCAATTTTCACCCGAAGTGGTGGCCAAAAGTGATCCGGATGTCATTTTGCTCACCGATTTTGGCTACGACCGTCTAGGCTCTACTGAATCTGTGGGAACTTTGCCCGGTATTTCAAGTACACGCGCTTTTAAGGACGGCAACGTGTACCGCGTTGAGGAACACGATATGGTCTATCTAGGCCCAAGAAGCGGTAAAAACATCATTGCACTTCAAAAGTTGATTCATAAAGATGAGTAGCCAAAAAAAGCAACGTTTTGGAACGTTTCCCATTCTACTTTTGCTTTTGGTCATTATCAGCATTTTCGGAATTAGATATGGAGCTGTATCCATCAGATTTGATGAAATTCTTTCTTCCCTCCAAAAAACGCTTCTATCTTCTGAAAATCTCAACCTTACCGAACGCATTTTTATGCAGATACGGCTTCCGCGGGCCATTCTTTGTATTTTTGTGGGCGCCAGTCTCGCTGTAGGGGGAACCTTATTGCAGGCACTTTTCCGTAATCCCATAGTAGAGCCCGGCCTCATCGGTACTTCTTGCGGGGCAGCATTTGGCGCGGCGCTGTATTTTGCACTGGGTGCCACATTTGATTTTAATGTAGGCAAATGGACACTTCCGCTTGCGGCATGTATCGGTGCGCTGATCTCCACCGGACTCGTGTTTTTTCTTTCGCAGTCGCGAAATTCCGGTAAAAGTTCTATCGTGGCACTTTTGCTCACCGGTATCGCCATTAATGCACTATTTCTAAGCGGTGTGGGTTTTCTCAGTTACATTGCCCGCGATCCACAGGCACGTTCTATCGTTTTCTGGAATCTGGGAACGCTCAGCGGTGCAAATTGGACTTCGGTAGCGATTGTTGGTTTTTCAAGCGTGAGTACTATTTTGATTTCGTTGCGTTATGCGAAATCCCTAAACGCACTGATGATAGGCGAAGAGGAAGCGCAGTTTCTGGGTGTGAACATTAAAAGCCTCAAATGGAAGATTTTGCTCATCAACGTCATAATGGTCGCGGTGGCCACCGCTTTTGTAGGCGTAATCAGTTTTGTGGGGCTCATCGTACCCCATTTGCTGCGCATACTCAATGGTTCCGATAACCGTAATTTAATACGAAATAGTGCCATTCTAGGCGGAATTTTGCTTAGTGCAGCAGATCTTATTTCAAGAATGGTATTGCGCCCTGCCGAACTTCCCATTGGTATCGTGACTTCGGTGGTTGGGGTTCCTATTTTTATTTTTTTATTGCGGAGGAAAAATTACTTTTTCTAAAAATAAAGTAGGATGATAAGACTTGGGGCATAAAACCAAAAAATGAAAAACTTAACTTTAAAACTCGTGTTCAGAAAGTCGTACATCTTGCGCCATTCCTTTTTGAGTCCATCTTTAAAATGATCAAAGCTAATAACATAACTTACAAAATAGGCGATAAAACTATCCTGAATGATGTTTCGGTGTCCTTCGCAGCAGGCAAAATAAACCTGATCCTGGGTCCTAACGGTGCGGGAAAATCCTCGTTGGTTAAAGTGATCTGCAACCAACTGAAACCGCAGGAAGGCAGCGTTTATTATGAACAAAAAAATATAATAGGCAATGATGTGGCCCAACTTGCAAAAGTACGCGCCGTGCTTTCTCAAAATACGGAACTGGCCTTTCCGCTAAAAGTAAAAGAAGTGGTTATGATGGGACGATATCCACATTTTCAGGTTACTCCAGGCGAAAAGGATAAAAATGCCTGTAATGAAGCTATGCGCTTTTTTGATGTGGAAGCAATGGCAGACCGTGATTACCTCACCTTGAGTGGTGGCGAGCAACAGCGCGTACACTTTGCCCGTGTTGTCTCTCAGATCTGGTACCCCACGGAAAATGCATGCCGTTACTTGATTCTTGACGAGCCGCTTACCTTTCTGGATGTGCATTATCAATTTCATTTTATGCACAAACTGCAAGAGCTTTTAAAGCAGGAAAATCTTGTTATCGTTGGTGTAGTTCACGATTTAAACCTCGCGGCCAAGTTTGCCGATCATCTCGTACTTCTTCATGAGGGTAAACTTCTAGCTTCGGGAACAAAAACCGAAGTACTTACCAAAGAGCACATGAAAACCGCGTACCGACTAGAGCCTGTAATTCATAATGATGCGCGTGGTATGTACCTGTTTTTTGAATAAATTACCGCAATTATATTGCTTATAAAACACTTGAAATGCAGACAGAAAAAGAAAAAATACTTACTGGTATGGCCTATAGCGCTTTCGATTTCCAATTGCTTCGGTAAAGATAACGTGCCAAAAAATTATTATTAAATTTAGAGATCAGAATTATGAACATGCACTGCCCATAAACATTGGATATAATGTTTGTATAGGAGGCCATACAGTAAATTCTCCATTTATATTCAAATACTAAGGTCATATAATAGCAAATTAATTGGATTCAGAGAAATCGAATCAACAGATCTAGCAATGTTCAAATCTCGATAATAAACTTTACTAACGTTATAGTTGACTGATTATTAAAGTTTTAAACTTTATTAACGTTTCCTAAAAATTGTTTTGGCTAGTTTTAGAAGTATATTCTAAACGACCCCTATGCAATTATTCATCAACCCCGAACTGCAGCGCTTTCTTATTTTCAGTATTCTTATTACAGCATTGGTCTTTACCATCCTGTATTTTGTCCTCAAACAACTGGGAAAACAAACCAATAACATTCTACCCCAAAATATCGCACAGCGAACGCGTATTCCGCTCGCGCTGCTTTTAGTAAGTCTTTTGCTGCGACTGGACAGGATTGCCAAGATTGTAGAAGAGCTCCTATCCAGTGCGGCGCTGCACCAGATCAGTACGGTTCTGCTAATCATCAGTTTTATTTGGCTTGCCATTATTGCGGTCAAAGTCTTCAAAGCACGTATTTTAAGAAACTACGATATAAGTGCTGAGAATAATATTAAAGCGCGTAAGATCTACACCCAATTTAATATTCTGGAGCGGGTCATCATTTTTGTCTTGGTTTTATTGGGAATAGGCATTGTACTCATGAGTTTTGACAGCATTCGAGCCATGGGCGTTACCATGCTTTCTACAGCGGGAATTGCAGGTATCATCATAGGTTTTGCCGCTCAAAAGGCCCTGGGCACCTTAATGGCAGGCATCCAGATCGCTTTTACCCAGCCCATTCGTATAGATGATGTTGTGATCGTGGAAGGAGAATGGGGACGTATTGAAGAAATCACGCTTACCTATGTGGTCGTAAATATATGGGACAAACGCCGCTTGGTCGTACCAACTACCTATTTTATAGAACAACCTTTTCAAAACTGGACACGTAATTCTTCAGATTTGCTGGGCACTGTCTTTATCTACACCGATTATAATGTTCCTTTTGACAAACTACGTAAAGAATTGACCCGTTTACTGAAAAAATCGCCTCTTTGGGACCAAAAAGTAAATGTGCTACAAGTAACTGATTCCACCGCTAATTCGGTAGAAATACGGGCACTTATGAGCGCCAAAGATTCGCCCACCGCTTTTGATCTTCGTGTTTATGTCAGGGAAAAACTCATTACCTATATACAAAAAAACTACCCGGGAAGTTTTTCAAAAACACGGGTCGTTATGTCATCTGCAGCTCAAGAACAGGACCACCTAGAAGCTTTTCAAAAGCATAGGAATACAGACTAAATTTCTGTTTCATAAACTTCCGAAGCGAGTTTCAAAGCATTGTATTTGAAATCCCGTTGATGCCTGTAGCCATGGAAACAGGCTTCCTTCAATTATTTATTTTAATTCACTTTTTTCCGGTTAAAGCCCTAAGACCGCTGCGCTAAAATGACACACGACTTAAGACTAAATCATAACTACGTGGAATTCAAAATTTTCAAATCCGATAAAATAAAGCAAATGTAAAAAACAGCGGTTCATTAATAAAAAATGGGCTTAAAACGATCATCCTGATTGGAATCTTTAGAAAAATTAATTGCTGTCTCAATCAATGCCAAATGGGAATAAGCTTGCGGGAAATTACCCAATAGCCTTTTTGTTTTAAAATCAATATCCTCACTGTAAAGCCCCAGGTGATTACTATAAGACAGCAATTGTTCAAAATATTTAATTGCTTTTTTCTCCTCGCCTATTTTATAGAGGCTGTCTATAAACCAAAAAGAACAAATAGTGAATGAGGAAGAGGGTTTACCAAAATCGTCTTCATTTTTATACCGGTACATAAGTCCATCCTGGCACAACTCACGCTCTGTTGCCTGGACGGTAGAGATAAACCGGGGATCCTTTGGCTCAATAAATCCATATTGTTGCATGAGTAATGTAGAAGCATCCATTGCTTTGGAACCATAAGATTGTGTATAGGCGCCTATCTCATCATTCCAGGCATTCTCATAGATATCATTATATATTTTTTCGCGCAGCGTCTTCCATTCTTCAAGATCACGGGTACGGGTAAGAACCTGTGCAATCTTGATGGCCCGGTCAACCGCTACCCAGCATAACAATTTAGAAAAAGTGAAATGTTTGTCCTCAGTACGCAACTCCCAGATACCTTTATCAGGTTCCTTCCAGTGTTCTCCTACGATTTTAACAATACCCCGCACGATCGTCCAGAGTTCTTCACTGTTTTCCAGGGTGTTTTCAAATTTGATGAACTGGTTATAAATGACCTCCATAAGTATTCCATAAATGTCATTTTGCCTTTGTATATAAGCAGCATTGCCTATGCGCACCGGTTTAGAATCCTGATAACCGCTCAGGTGATCCAGTGTTTCCTCGGTAAGTTCCTTCTCACCATTAATGCCATACATGATCTGCATTTTTTCATCCTTATCAGGGATCGTATTCATGATAAACTGCAGGAATTTCTGCGCAGATTTGGTATGCCCCAGACTACTTATGACGCGTATCACCATAGAAGCGTCCCGCACCCAGCAAAACCGGTAATCCCAGTTACGCATCTCACCAATTGTTTCGGGCAAAGAAGTTGTTGCCGCGGCAAGGACCGCTCCAGATTTTTCAAAAGTAAGCACTTTTAAGGTGAGTGCAGAGCGCATAATTTCATGCTGATAATGCGGGTATTTTGTCGTGGCATCGCTCCAGTTCATCCAGTACACCTTAGTGCGCTGAAATTTTAGATATACGCGGTCTATATCTTGTTTAATTAATTTTTCATGATAAGAAATGAGTACAAACGCATTTTTGGTTAGCGTGATTTCATTTCGGTTCAAAATATCCTGATTGTCAAAATCAGTATAAAAATAGAGTGAATCATATTTACCCCCTTCGGTATAACTTTCAATATACTCCTCTTTGTCCTCGCTAAAGGTTTTCGGTTTAGCGTATTCTAATTGTGGATCGTAAATTATCTTAAATTTGGGTTCTCCCTTAATAAGTCTAATAAAACGTACAATATCTGGTGGCGCATAAAATTTTTTATCCCTTTTCTCATAGCGGGGCATAAAGTCGAGCACCTGAAAGGAATTGGTCCCGTCATCAAAAGTAGTACTCAAAATATTTGTTTCCCAGAGGTATTCTTGGGTGATTTTGTAATCTTCGCTAATTTCAAAGGAAGTGCATCCCCCTTTCTCAGTATCGAGAAGCTTTGCAAATACAGAGGCCGAATCAAAAATGGGCAGACAGCACCAATCTATTGATCCTGTCTTAGATACTAGTGCGGCACTCTTGCAATTTCCTATAATTCCGTAATCCAGATTATTCATAATTTCCTAAAAGTTGTGTAAAAGCAGGCTGTAAAACCTAATAATTTCCGAAATTTAAGCAATAACAAAATTATCCACACAACAATCAGTCATTTTATGAGCAAGACTATCATTATTTCAAATAGACTGCCCTTACAATTAAAAATCAACGATAATTCGCTTGAGGCCATTCCTAGCGTAGGTGGGCTTGCGACAGGCATGAAATCTGTACACCGCGATGGCAACGGGGTATGGATAGGCTGGACCGGGCTTACCGAGGAAGAAATCCCGGAATCTATGCAAGATGATGTCATTAAAGCCTGCCGCAAAGAGCAGTGCGTACCGGTAACTCTTGACCAGGAAGATATAGACGGTTTTTACTACGGTTTTAGCAACCGCACCATCTGGCCACTTTTTCATTATTTTATGGAATACGCCGAATTTGAACGGCAAAACTGGAAAACTTATAAACAAGTCAATGAAAAATTTGCCAAGGTTGTACTGGAGAACATTGAAGAAGGTGATACGGTCTGGGTGCACGATTACCAGCTTATGCTCCTTCCCGAGCTTATTAAAAAAGAGAGGCCAGACGTGCGCGTAGGTTTCTTTTTGCATATCCCCTTTCCCTCCTACGAGGTTTTCAGAACCTTGCCCTGGCGGAAAGAAATTTTAAGAGGGTTACTGGGATCAGATCTTATTGGCTTTCATACCTATGATTATGAGCGTCATTTCTTAAGTTCCGTAAGCAGAATTTTACGCCTGGACGTAAATTTTAACGAGATTATGCTGGGCGATAGACTGGTCACGGTTAATTCGTATCCCATGGGCATTGACTATGATAAATTTGAAAAGGCCGCTTTAGCCAATAAAGAGCAAAATAGCAAAGAACAGTCAGAACTGCAGCGCAGGCTTGACCTGCATCTGGACGCTACGCCAGATGCAAAAATGATACTTTCTATAGACCGCCTGGATTATACTAAAGGGATTGCGAACCGTATACGTGCCTATGAGTATTTTCTTGAAAAGTACCCCAATTATAAAGAAAAAGTACGTCTTGTTATGCTTGCCGTGCCTTCCCGGTCTAATGTGCCACAGTATCAAAAGTTGAAAAAAGAAGTTGATGAACTAGTAGGTCGCATCAATGGAAAATTTGCTACTGTAAGCTGGACGCCTATCTGGTACTTTTTTAGGTCAATGCCCTTTGACAATCTTATAGACCTTTATACTTCTTGCGATATTGCGTTGTTGACCCCTATCCGAGATGGGATGAATCTTGTTGCCAAAGAATATATAGCCACCCGCACAGATAAAACCGGTGTGCTTATCTTAAGCGAGATGACAGGAGCCGCCTTAGAAATGAACGAAGCCCTATTGATCAATCCAAATAATTTTGAAGAAATAGCCGAAACTCTAAAAGAGGCCATAGAAATGCCTGAAGAGGAGCAAATAAAGCGCAATGTGCAGATGCAAAAACGTTTAAAACGTTATAATGTGGAAAAATGGGCTTCTGAATTTCTAGAGGCTCTTAAAAAGACCAAAGAAAAGACCGATCTGGTAAAAGCGATCAAAATTAAAAAAGAGCAGCAGCAAGAACTTATGCAGGCGTACCAAAATGCTGAAAAACGCATCCTGTTTTTAGATTATGACGGTACATTGCGCAGCTTTGTAAGTGACCCTGCCAATGCGAAACCAGATCAAGAAATGCTAAATCTCGTAAATAGTATACAAGCTCAAAAAAATACAGACGTGGTGATTATAAGTGGTCGCGACCGGGACACACTGGGCAAATGGTGGCAAGAAATACCAGTAACGCTTATCGCAGAACACGGGGTGTGGAAGCGGAAAACCGGCGAAGACTGGGAAATTACCGAAAAAATAAAAAATGACTGGATGCCTCAAATAAGGCCTATTCTTGAAACCTATGTAGATCGTACCCCAGGTACATTTATAGAAGAAAAAAACTACTCCCTCGCCTGGCATTATCGTAACGCCGATCCTGAACTTGGCGAAATACGTGCCAATGAACTTTCTAACGTAATAAAAGAACTGGCCAGTAATAAAGACCTTGGTGTTCTGGACGGTAACAAAGTGCTGGAGATAAAAAGTGGTGCGGTAAATAAAGGAAAGGCCGTAAGCAAAGAGATTTTCAATAAAAACTATAGTTTTATCTTTTCGATAGGCGATGACTGGACCGATGAATTTATGTTTGAAGATTTGCCAGAAACAGCATATACGGTAAAAGTGGGTATGCAAAAAACAGCCGCCCGCTTTTATGTAGAAGACACCGCGCACGTAAGGCAATTACTGCAAGAATTTGCTAAAAACTAACTTCTATTTTTTTAATTTCCTTAAAAATGGGCATATTGAGGTCAATTTTAGGCTAAAATATGTCCATTTTCATAGAATAGGTTAACTTCCCTTTTTACTTTTCTTCAAGAGCAATAAGGTAGAATTTTCACAAACCGTTTACAGAATTTCTAATATCACAATTTTTAAATGAAACAACTTAGCACCCTCACTTTTTTACTATTTACAGGTTTAATCTTTGCACAGGATCAGGTTCCCCCAGATACTGATTTACGCATCTACGATATTATTAATGCCGTCTCAGCAGATAGCATCAAGGCAGATGTGACCAAGTTAGTAGGTTTTGGTACACGCAATACCTTTAGCGATACGGTCAGTGATACCCGTGGCATAGGGGCCGCACGCCGCTGGATCAAATCAGATTTTGAAAAAACATCTTCCGCTTGCAGCAACTGTCTGGATGTTTTTTATCAAAAAGATCTCGTCACTACAGATATGGGTCAGCGCGTTCCTCATGATGCTTATGTGGTGAATGTAGTTGCCATGCAAAAAGGGACCAAGTATCCCAACCGGTATATTATTATGAGTGGTGATATAGATTCGCGTGCCAGCAACACCATGGATTTTGAGACCGATGCCCCCGGCGCAAATGATAATGCCAGTGGCATGGCCGGAACCCTGGAAGCTGCCCGCGTGCTCTCTAAATACAAATTTGAAAATAGCATTCTTTATGTAGGTCTTTCTGGTGAAGAACAGGGACTTTATGGCGGTGCCGGTCTTGCCGCTTACGCGAAAGAAAAAGGATGGGAAATCATTGGTATTTTTAATAATGATATGATAGGCAATATCAAAGGTGTAGATGGTTATGTGAGCAACAGGGATTTCAGGATATTTTCTGAACCTGTACCGCCTACAGAAACAGAAAAAGAACGTAAGGCGCGAAGGTTTTATGGCGGTGAAGTAGATGGCATCTCGCGTCAACTGGCAAGATATGTACATGGAAATGTTGAAAAATATATGCCCGAAATGAATCCCATGATGATTTACAGGTTAGACCGTTTTGGCCGTGGGGGGCATCACAGGCCTTTTAATGACCTGGGTTATGCCGGAATCCGTATTATGGAGGCACATGAAAATTATACCCAGCAGCATCAGGATGTGCGCACTGAAAATGGTATTGCTTATGGCGATGTGCTGGAACATGTGAACTTTCCCTACGCAGCCAAATTAACCGCCGTAAATTCTATTAATCTCGCAAGTATCGCTTGGGCACCTCCCGCTCCTGAAACTGTAGAAATAGGTGGAATTGTAGAAGCATCGGCCAAATTGAAATGGAGCATGGTAAATGGTGCCGTAGGCTATAAGATTTATTGGCGCGATACTACTTCACCCACTTGGGATCACAGCCGTTATCTTACCGAGACTGAAATGACCCTTGAAGGTGTGGTTATCGATAATTTTTTCTTTGGAGTAGCTGCAGTGGGCGCTAACGGTCATGAAAGTGTGGTACGCTTTCCCAATGCCATTATGCGATAAAATGTGTCATCTTATTACAAAATCGAGAAAAAAGACTTAAATTTAAAGACATTTGTCTTAAACCATTTGCTATGATTGAAGATGCACCGCAATATCCCAATCAACTTAATGAAGCCGTAGCCACATATGTAAATCACATGGAAGCACAAAGAAATTTAAAAGTCGCCCACAAGAAAATCTCTTACGATGGCCTATTAAATGACAGAATGCTACTGGTTGAGGCCATTACAGCAGGATTGCCTTTAAGTATATTTAACCTTATCAGGAAAGAAGCGCCCTTTAGTGATGAAGATTGGGCAGGTTTTCTTGATATTTCAAAACGTTCTCTGGATCGGTTTAAGGCACAAGGAGATCATATTTTTAAAGCCAGTCATTCTGAAAAAATTTTTGAAATCGCAGAGGTAACTCGATTGGGCAAAGGTATTTTTGATACAGTACATGACTTTTATGACTGGCTCAATAGTACCAATTTTGCCCTCGGAAATTACAAACCCATAACGCTTTTAAGCAATTCCTACGGTAAAGAGTTGGTCGTTCATGAGCTGCATGCCATAGATCAAGGTATTTTTGTATAATGCAGGTCTTTAGACTTACACGAAAAAAATACAAAATTGAGTTATCCGGTAAAGGCGCTGCCATTGCCGGGGCACGGTGGACCTCACCGGGCACCGAAGTTATTTATACTTCTGCCAGTCGCGCCCTTGCCCTGGCAGAGGTCTTTATACATTTAAGCCTTAATAAGCTGCCCAGAGACTTTGTGATGCTTGCCATTACCATTCCCACCTCTTTAAAAATAGGCACAGTTGGTGTAGAGAAACTTCCAGAGAATTGGAATGAATACCCGTATCGCTTGCAGACCCAGCGTTTTGGTGACGTCTTTATACATGAAAATAATTACGCTTTGTTGCAAGTGCCTTCGGTAGTTGTACCCAGGGATTTTAATTATCTTCTTAATCCGCACCATACTGATTTTTCCAAAATTAAAATAGATAGTTACGCCGATTTTCCGGTGGATCATCGGCTTTTCAACAGTTAATAATAGATTATGAAATCAATATGCGCTGCGGTTATCTTTTTATGTACAGCACAAACGCTTATTGCCCAGGATAAACAATTTACCCATCAAGATACGCTTCGTGGAAGCATAACCCCAGAGCGTGCCTGGTGGGACTTGGTGCATTATGAACTTGATGTGCAGGTATTTCCTGAAGAACAATCACTTCAGGGAAGCAATATAGTTACTTACAAGGTACTGAAACCAAAACAAAAATTGCAGATTGATCTGCAGGCACCCATGCAATTGCTATCTGCAACGCAACACGGTAAAAAGTTACAAATAACATCAGCAGGTAGCGCGCATTTTATTTCGCTGCAAGCAAAACAACCCATTGGATCCCTTCAGAAGATTAAATTAACCTTTAAAGGAAAACCGCGCATCGCTCAAAATCCACCCTGGGACGGCGGCTGGACGTGGCAAAATGATTCACTGGGAAAACCGTTTATTGCTAATGCCAATCAAGGCATAGGCGCTTCTGTATGGTGGCCCAATAAAGATCATCCCTATGATGAAGTAGACAGCCTTGATGTGAAGGCCACTGTACCCAAGGGGCTTATGGCAGTTTCTAACGGGAGACTGGTAGATTCCACCGGGACAAGCGCCCATGAGATGACCTACCACTGGACCGTAAAAAATCCGATCAATAATTATGGGGTGAATATCAATATCGCCGATTACGCACATTTCGATGATTATTATAGTGGCGAAAAGGGCAAACTCGACCTTAATTTTTACGTGCTCAAAGAAAATTTGGCCAAAGCCGAAAAACAGTTTGAACAAGTGCCCGATATGTTAGAAGCATTTGAGTACTGGCTAGGCCCCTACCCTTTTTATGAAGATGGTTATAAACTCGTGGAAGTACCCTATCTGGGCATGGAACATCAAAGTTCTGTTACATACGGCAACAAGTATGGCAACGGATATCTGGGACGCGACCTGAGCGGTTCGGGTTGGGGCGATAAATTTGATTATATAATAATCCATGAGTCCGCGCATGAATGGTTTGCGAACAATATCACCAATAAAGATGTTGCAGACATGTGGATACAGGAGGGATTTACCACCTATGCCGAAAATCTTTTTGTGGATTACCATTTTGGCAAAAAAGCATCTTCGGAATACGTGCTGGGCATGCGCAAGCTCATCCGCAATGATAGACCAATCATCGGTATCTATGGCGTGGATTATGAAGGAAGCGGTGATATGTATTTTAAAGGGGCAAATATTCTAAACAGCCTGCGTTACATTATCAATAATGATGAAAAATGGCGCGAGATTTTGCGCGGTCTAGGCCATACTTTTTACCATCAGACCGTGAGTTCTGCAACGATTGAAAATTACATCAGCAAGCAAACGGGAATGGATCTTAAGCCATTTTTTGACCAGTATTTGCGTACCATTATGGTTCCCAAACTTGAATATCAGATCGAAAACAACACGTTGAGTTACCGCTATACGCAGATTGTGAATGGTTTTAGCGCTCCTGTAGATATAAAAGTCAATGATAAAATACAGCGGATATTTCCTACTGAAGAATGGACGGAACTCTCTTTTGAGAAAGGGATTACGGATTTTAACGTGAATCCGAATTTTTATATCGAAACACAGCAATGTACAGATTGATTTTATTCAAAAATGGCTGATTATCAACTAATAATGGCTATTTTTAAGGTTAAAACAGTCATTTTTAGTCACATTCTATCTTTTCAGTGGCAATTCTAAAATCAATTTTATGAAAATCTATTTTATTTTTCCGTTACTTCTGAGTCTCTTTTTTATACAGTGTAAAAACGTTCAAAAAACAGAAAAATCGGTACAAAATGATCAGAAATCAGCAGAAGTTGCACCCGCACCCACAGACTTTAACGCTTTGCTGAATGACTCCCCACGTCATAATGAATGGAAAACCCTAACGAGTAATGATAGGGAATTGTACACTTTTGTAACCTACCCAGAAATTTCTGAAAAAGCCAAAGCGGTTATCGTAATTCATGAAAACCGTGGACTAAACGAATGGGCGCGTTATTTTGCAGATCAACTTGCCGCACAGGGATATTTGGTTTTGGCTCCTGATTTACTCTCAAATTTTAAGGAAGGCATTGAAAAGACAACCGATTTTGAAAATTCTGATAAAGCGAGGGAGGCTATTTATGAATTGGATGATAAAAAGGTGACGGGAGATCTGGATGCGGTTTATAATTATGCAAAATCTATCGATGCTGCCACTGGTGAAGTCGCAGTTGTGGGCTTTTGCTGGGGCGGCTCCCAGACCTTTCGTTATGCAACCCAAAATCCAGATATATCTTCTGCACATGTTTTTTACGGTACAGCTCCAGATAATGACCAACTTTTAGAACAAATAGGTGCACCGGTCTATGGTTATTATGGCGGGGAAGACAACCGTGTAAATGCTACGATAGAACAGACCAAAGAACTCATGTCACAATATGGGAAAACCTACGAACCTGTAATTTATGACGGTGCAGGCCATGCTTTTATGCGGCGTGGCGCGGAAGCCACGAGTGACGCGGCCAATAAAAAAGCGCATGATGAAGCCTGGGAACGTTTGCTTCAAAAATTGGAATAAAGTAACGTTTAAGAACCACCTACATCATACACAAAGGCTCTGTATTTTAAGAGCGCAACAAAAAATACACCCCCTACCGCATTACCCAATAATGCCAAGCCTTCAAAAGTGATATATTCCAGTGGTGTTATTAATGAGCTACTTATAAGACCTGCAAAAACTTCCACGTTGCCTATAATACTATGGTGCAAACTGGTAAACGCCATAACGGCTGTGATTATGAAAATCAAAATAATTCGGCTTATGGTTTCTTTTGACGACGTGAGCAGCCAGGATAGTAGCCCCATCAACCAACCAGCAAGTATAGCACTTACAAAGATAACATGCGGAGCGACACCGGCAACATGATCTGCAATTTCCCCAACAGCTGTAGCATCAAAAATATGGAGTTTTGGCCCTAACCAAGTAAGCACAACGGCCATAATACAGCCACCTATGAGGTTACCTAAAATTACAATACTCCACAGTCTGAAGAGACTTCCCAGGCTTTTCTTATTGTTGAGCACCGGTAGACTGAGCAGTGAAGTTTGCTCTGTAAAAAGGATTGACTGACCCAGAATGACCATAATAAAGCCAATGGGATATACAAAGGCAATCGCTTTATATATAGTGTCTTCTTCCACTTTTCCGCTAAGAAAGCTAAACAAGCTACAAATTAGCAAATAGCTAAAACCAATCTCGAGCCCGGCAGTGAGCGAACTCAACAAAATACTGCTGGGACTTCTGTCATAGGTTTCCTGACCTTCAATAATCTGCTGTTTCAGGATTTCACCGTGGGTTTTGGGGTTTTCCTTTTCGCTGGATTTTGAATTTTCCAGTTCGCTATCTATTTCTTCCTGATGTTTCTTTTTATCTTCTTCACTCATCTTTTTCAGATCAATAAGGCTTCTTCACGAAGTAGTTGTTGTAATTTAAATTCGACATGTTTTTCCCTGCATGGGAATTATAGAACATATCGGTGTAAACGAAACCAAAATTTTGACATAATAAACCCAAGTGCTATAATAGACTTTTTCCTCAGTATTTTATAACAAATATGTAATCTATCTTTATATTGACTTTGTGGTATGCCTCTGTGATGATATTTTTATCCCTGATTACCATAGCACCAAAAAGACCACCTTTACTGGTGGCCCTTCTTTTTTCAGCGAGAGCTATCGCGCTCCGCATAAATTCCAGGTATTCCCTTCTATTCAGTTCAATATAGAAAATTAAGTGTAAAAAAACAGTTTTCAATATTGAATCTATAGCATTAAGCGGTCAATTTTTCTTTAAAATCATTGATTATTCCGCCAATAAGTAACACCCTGATCTGTCTGTCACTCATGGTATGTCTAGCCTTGATCGTTACATCAATAGCGTCTTTTTTCTTTATGACAACTTCAATATCTTCTCTATTTTGAACATTTTTACGCACATTTTTAAAATGTACCATATCCCCTTGCTCAATTTTATCCAAATCTTCATTATTAATAAATTCAAGAGGAAGAATACCAAAGTTTACAAGGTTCTGCCATGCGATACGAGCGTAGCTTTTTGCAATCACCGCAACTTGACCAAGGTATTTTGGAGCCAGTGCTGCGTGCTCCCTACTACTACCCTGCGCATAGTTTTCTCCTGCTACCACAACGTGACCACCATACTGATCTTTAGTTTCCATGGCACGATCGTAGAAGGTTTCATCAATAACCGTATAACTATACTTACTGATTTCTGGAAGGTTACTTCTAAAAGGAAGTACTTCTGCACCGGCCTTTAAAATTTCATCTGTCGACACATTATCGCCCATTTTTAAGATTACAGGCACATCATACGTATCTTGAAGTACATCTATATGGGGAAGCGATTTGATATTCGGTCCTTTTTTGAGTTCTATCTTGCTTGTATCTTCCACAGGGGCGACAAACATATCCATTTTAATGATATGCATTTCTGGTGCTTGATATTTAGGATAGGTCATACCGTAAAGTTCTTCCAGATCACGAGGATCTGTAATCTCACCGGTCAATGCTGAAGCAGCAGCTGTTTCTGGGCTGCATAAGTACACCTGATCATCCTTAGTACCCGAGCGGTCTGGGAAATTACGAGGCATAGTCCGTAAACTTATAGTATTACTGGCGGGTGCCTGCCCCATACCGATGCAGCCCATGCAACCACTCTGGTGAAAACGTGCTCCAGCAGTAATCAGGTTTGCAAAGGTTTTATTCTCAATCATATTCTGAATGATCTGACGGCTGGTAGGGTTAACGTCAAAAGAGACATCTGGATTTACGGCCTTATCTTTAACTATGGCGCCAGCGACCCAGAAATCACGCAAACCGGGGTTTGCAGATGAACCTAAGACTACTTGACCTATTTTTTTACCGGCGACTTCACTCACTGGAACTACATTACCTGGACTTGTGGGCATAGCGATAAGTGGCACCAAATCATCCAAGACGATCTCATCGTGTAAGTCATACTCACAGCCTTCATCAGCTACCAGTTCTGACCAATCTGCTTCCCGATCCTGGGATTTTAAGAATCTTTTTGTTTCCTGATCACTAGGAAAAACGGTTGTGGTCGCACCTAATTCGGCTCCCATGTTTGCAATAACATGACGATCCATCGCGCTTAGGTTTGCCAGGCCGTCACCATAATATTCTATAATTTTACCTACGCCCCCTTTTACATCATGACGGCGCAGCATTTCTAAAATAACGTCTTTTGCACTTACCCAATCTGGTAAGTTTCCGGTAAGTTTTACCCCCATTACCTGAGGCATTTTTACATAATACGGCTGGCCTGCAATGGCTGCCGCGACATCAAGGCCACCAGTTCCTATGGCAAGCATGCCCAGAGATCCCGCTGCGCAGCTGTGACTATCACTCCCCACAAGGGTTTTGCCCGGTTTACCAAAGCGCTCCATATGCAAAGGATGACTTACCCCGTTACCTGGACGGCTATACCAAAGTCCAAATTTTTGAGCGGCACTGTGTAAAAAAGCATGATCATCTGCATTTTTAAAATCGGTTTGCAGTAAGTTATGATCAACGTATTGTACGGCAACTTCAGTCTTGGCACGGTCTAACTTCATCGCTTCAAGCTCTAACTGTACCAGTGTACCTGTGGCATCCTGCAATAAGGCTTGATCTATCTTAAGACCTATCTCTTTGCCAGGTTTAAGTTCACCGTCAATAAGATGGGCATTTATTAATTTTTGGGTAACATTATATCCACTCATGGGTAATCTTTGTTATGGTTAATTAGTTGGAAGAAATTAATCAGAATGCAGTTTCCGGGCAATTATTTAACATCAATTTAGAATCTAGGGTGATTACGGACTTCACTAGTTATCTATTTTTACATCTTAAAATTAAAATATGTGGGTCTGGGGTCTTTTTATCGTTTTTATTTTATTATGTCTTGCCCTTGATCTGGGTATTTTTAATAGAAATGCGCATGTCATAAAAAGTAAAGAAGCCAGTATGTGGACGGCAGTCTGGGTATCTGTTGCCCTGGCTTTTAGCGGTGTTATTTATTGGCTTTTTTCGGCGGAAATGGTTGAAAATCCCACTAATTTGAGCCCTGATAATGCGGTTTTAAAATATATTACCGGCTATCTTATAGAGCTCTCGTTGAGTATAGATAACGTGTTTGTAATTGCGGTCATATTTTCCTCATTTGCCATTCCCCAAAAGTATCAGCACCGGGTTCTTTTCTGGGGTATTCTGGGAGCGATTATTTTTAGGGCGCTCATGATAGTCTTTGGCGTAGCATTAATTAATAAATTTGACTGGATCATTTATGTTTTTGGCGCTTTTCTACTATATACCGCTTTTAAAATGTTTAAATCTGACGATTCAGATTTTAATCCTAAAGATTCTGCCGTTTTCAGGTATGTGAAAAAGCTGTTTCCTGTAACCACAGAAACAGATGGCGCTAATTTCTTTATGCATATTGACGGCAAACGCTTGGCCACTCCCCTATTTATCGCTCTTATTATCATAGAATTGACCGACATACTTTTTGCACTGGACAGCATACCGGCAATTCTTGCCATTACCGCAGATCCTTTTATTGTTTTTACGTCTAATATACTGGCCATTCTGGGGCTGCGCTCCATGTATTTTTTAATATCCAGAATGCTTTCAAAATTCAGGTATATTAATTATAGTCTGGTTATTATACTTGCTTTTGTAGGTCTTAAAATGATTTTTTCCCATATAATCGAGATACCGGAATGGTTGTCACTCTGCGTGATCATCCTTTCGCTTGCTGGCGGAATCATTGCCTCAAGAGTTATTCAAGATGATGAAACTGAAGAAAATAAAGATACGCCCGCAAAAGGCTAGGTTTTAAAAAAATATTAATGCGTGAGCTATGCTTCACAAAGAAAGCCTAAAACCTCTTGACCTTGCTCTGGCATTGCTTAACTTTCATCGTACTAATCCAAAAAAATATAGAACAATGAACTATAATTTTGAATACCACGATGTTAGTAAAAGTGAAGCCCTTGAAAATTTCACAAAAGAGCAGTTGGATAAACTGGTAAACAAGTACGATTTCTTAGTGCGTGCAGATATATTTTTTAAAACTGAAAACACATCAAGCGATGAGACTGGCATGAAATGCGGTATTCGTATGAGTGCCCCCGGTCCCCGTCTGTTTGCAGAAAGTAGCTCAAAGACCTTTCATGAGTCTGTAAAGAAAACCATTAAAGAGCTTAATGTACAGCTTAAAAAACGAAAGGATAAAATGAAATCACATCAATAAATACGACTATGAACTCTATTGCAAGAAATGATAACCAGTTAACGCTGGTGTATAGTAGCAAGACACGATTGGGCAAACGTACCCGCGCGCATGTAGATGCCGTTCAATCTACAGATCTGCAGACTATAGACATCGCAGAAACCAAATTAACAGGCACACAATGGGCAGAACTTGCCGAAGGCCTCAATAAAGAGATCAAAGACCTGGTCAACTATGAGGAGGCAGATACCGAAGAAGAAGATAAGGTTCAGGGGGATTTTGATGAGAACGACTATATTAATATTCTCAATAACAGCCCAGAGCTTTTTACACATCCTATTGCGATTCTAGGTAAGGAAATGTTACAAATCACAAACCCCACCGATATTCAACAGTTTATAGAAGTAGATTCTGCGGGTCTTGAAAAGAAAATGATGTATGATGATCCTGTGATCAGCAAACAGACCAAAGGTGAAAAATTTATCGAGAAAAATGGGGAACAGAAACAGGAAGATTCTCAAAAGAAAAATAAGTAAATTTCATTTTTTACTGAGAAAATAACTAAAAAAGCGGCCTTTATGGTCGCTTTTTTAGTTAGGTGTATATCCTTAAAATTACGCTATCTGTGAAATTTTATTATAAAATGATCAGTTTTTAGTGATGAAATTCCTGCATGTTTTCATGCCGTTTAAAATACAGCTATAAAAACCTCTTTTGACCCCTGCTAGTTCTGTAAAATATGTAAATAATTTAAAGCATTCGAAATGAAAAGTATTATCATCTATTGAATGAAAATCTACAGTTTAAGGTAGGTTTTTAGTGTTTTACAACCATTTTTTCCGTTTGAAATACCACAACAATACTAAAAACACGATAACCATGGCGCCCAAGAGATAATAATAACCATTATCGTAGTGCAGTTCTGGAATATTGTCAAAATTCATCCCATAAATCCCGGCCATAAATGTAAGCGGAATAAATATACTTGATACGATGGTAAGTACTTTCATAACCTCGTTCATTCTATTACTTATGGTGGTCATATACATATCCATAAGTCCCCAGGTCATTTCGCGGTATATTTCAACACTCTCTGCCACTTGTGCCACATGATCATGTAAATCGCGCAAATACGTGTCTGTGCGCTCATCTATAAGCGTATTATCTAATTTTTCTATTCGGCTCACTACCTCCCTGAAAGGATAAACCGCCTTTCTTATGCGCAAAACCTCACGTTTTAACTCCTGTATTTCTTGGGTAATATCATTTTCCGTATGGCTTAAAAATAATTGATCTTCCAGGGTTTCTATGCGGTCGCTCATCGCTTCGGTCATGATAAAATAATGATCTACCACAGCGTCCATAATGGCAAACATTAAGTAATCTGAACCTGCATTTCGTATACGTCCTTTGGCATTAGCAATACGCTGCCTTAAGGAATCAAACACATCCCCATCAGATTCCTGAAAAGTAATCACATGACCCTTGCAAAGCACGAGACTAATGTGCTCAGTGGTAAATACACCTTGGCTGTCAAAATAAAGCATTTTAAAAACCACAAATAAGTACTCTGGATACTCGTCTATTTTAGGACGTTGATTAGTATCTACGATATCCTCCAGAATAAGTGGATGCAGTTTGAAGTGTGCTCCTAATTTTTCAATTTGATCAATCTGACTAAGTCCGTTTACATTGATCCATGTAACGACTTCCCCCTCTTTACTTGTTTTTAAAGCTTCATTTATCGTTTTGCTTGCAGAAACCCGGTGCTGTTGCGGCCCATATTCAATAATTTCTATATTTATATCTTTCTGTTCCTTGTTCCCGGTGTAGGTAAGCGTTCCCGGCACGTCATTTTTTAGTCGTTTTTCGGCGCGTCTAATTCCCGGGATTTTTGGGATCCTGGGCTTCTTGAATTTAATTCTTTTCTTCTGTGCCATCTATTTTATTTTATTCAAATATACCATACAGGGAAATCAGTGTGAAATATAATGTTGCATGTGGGTGTATGAGATTTCAGAAAACCAATCTTTTAGGTGAAAAAATAGGGTTTATATCTAAAAAAACCTGCCAATTGGCAGGTTTTTTATTGAAATATATTTCAATTATTAAGCATGTTGACGCTCATGTTTACCTTCTTTGATCTCTTCAATCAATTTGGCATTAAAAGCAGGCAAATCATCAGGATTTCTACTGGTAACAAAACCTTGATCAACTACGACCTCGCTATCTTCCCACTTTGCTCCGGCATTTACCAGATCATCTTTAATAGAATTGAAAGAAGTTAATTTACGGCCTTCTACAACTCCTGCACTAATTAATAATTGTGGTGCATGACAAATTGCGGCTACTGGCTTTTTGGCTTTAAAAAAAGCTCTTATAAAATTAAGTGCATCTTCATTACGCCTCAATTTATCTGGATTGATAACTCCACCGGGCAGCATCAATGCATTGTAATCATCAGCATGTACTTCGGTGATTGTTTTATCAACGTCATATTCTTTTGACCAATGGTCAGTGTCCCATGCTTTTATTTTTCCTTTTTTCTCACTTATTACATGAACCTCAAAACCTTCTTTTTTCATGGCTTCTAGAGGTGAAGTAAGTTCTACTTCTTCAAATCCGTCTGTTGCTAAAATTGCTATCTTCTTATTCATGATATTGCTATTTTTGGTTTCAATTAATTTATGATATAAAGATAGTGTGAAAGGTTTTATTGAAGGGTTAAATTAGGGTTAATCCTAGTCGTACCAAGGGTTAAAGCTTGTTAATAAAAAGAGTTTTTTGTTAACTTAACACTGTTTTTAAGCCTAATTACCAGATTTTGCACTTCGCCTTAATTTACAGGATTTATATCACTCTTCCAGATCCAAACTGTGCAATATTAATCCGGAAGCCGGTGCGATATGGGTAAGTTTTACAGCATCTTGGGCCATCAGGGTTTTTTCAAAATAAGGCCAGTCCATTACCCCTTCGCCCAGATCAAAAAGTGCTCCCATCATAAGGCGTATCTGATGCCGTTTAAAACCTCCGCCTTTTACGCGTAATAAAAAGCTTTCCTCTGGAAAAAAATTGGCCGTGTATAAATCATTCCGTACAATCTCACAGCATGTTATAGTAGCGATCGTTTGGGTTTCAGGTTTTGGTTTAAAAGTGAAATTGACAAAATCGTGGGTGCCTTCCATACATCTGGCTGCTTTTTGCATCAACTCAATGTCCAGTTTTTCCAAACTATTGACCATAAATGGAGCACTGAAGGGGTGATTTTTTTCGCCATGTGAAAACAAATAAACGTACTCCTTTATTTTAGGATGCTGTATAATATTAAAGTCTTTAGTAGTCTCTTTTATATAAAGCGCCCTGATATCCTGTGGAAGGTTTTTATTTAAAAGCGGCAGAAAATCGGTAAGATCTATAGGTTTATGATCAACAAACAATTCCACGAAGGTTTCATTGACCGAAACTTTAGCATCCGTCCTGCCCGCTGCCAGGAGTTTAAAATCAGTATGCTGCAATACATATTGAAACGTGCGCTGCATCATGCGCTGTACAGTGAGCACACCAGGTTGTTTCTGCCAGCCGTGGTATCGGAAACCCAGGTACTGTATTTTTAAAAGATAATAGTAACGCTTTCTAAACATGTCACGAAAATAGCCATTTTTAAGCCTAAATTGAGGTTTTTCAATATTTAGAACCGGTTTTCACCCTCCCTTTTATATTCTATTTTCCGTGTCTATCTCTTTGCGCTGCAAACGATAAAACAATACTCACTTAGTTTGGCTACGAAGTATGATTCAGAAAACGTTTTAGAATTTATACCAGAAGGTTCGGGAAATAAAACCAGATGTTGCGGTTTAATTTTAAAAGGCTTTACAGCATATTGCAGCCATTTATACTTAAATTTGAAAACAGAAAAGCCATTCCTTTTGAAAAAAAACAACATCATTGAACAGATCAGGGAGCATAAAAAATTGTCACACCTTAATTATAAGCTGAAGGAGGATGCACAGCATTTTACAAATACGCTTTTTTATACGCTTTTTGATTACGCAACAAATTTAGAAGAAAACCTCGATATTCTAGAGAAACTATTCACAGAACTTGTTGATTTAGCCTGCTGGGAAACCGATAAACGCTGCTCAAAATTATGGGAGGATTATGTGGACAGCCTGCCTAAAATTTTGCGCAAGCTCAATCTGGATGCAAACGCTATCTTTAAAAATGACCCTGCCGCCCGGTCTATTGAAGAAATCTACCTCGCCTATCCAGGTTTTTTTGCAATTGCCATTTACAGGTTGAGCCATGGGTTGTACTCCAAAGGTTTTCCTATCGTACCGCGACTTATGACCGAATATGCCCACCAGATCACCGGTGTAGATATAAATCCCGGGGCGCAAATAGGTGAGCATTTTTTTATAGACCACGCCACTGGTATTGTAATCGGTGAGACTGCGGTGATCAAAGATCATGTAAAATTATATCAAGGGGTAACCCTTGGCGCCTTAAGTGTAGATAAGGATATGCGCGATATAAAACGCCATCCCACCATAGAAAACGGAGTCACTATTTATGCTAACGCCACCATACTGGGCGGTAAGACCATCATTGGCGAAAATAGTACCATAGGCGGTAACGTCTGGCTTACCGCTTCCGTGCCGCCCTACTCGCTCGTTTCACACCGGCCTGAAATTCAAATTAGGGAACTGAAAAAAAGATAAAAGAGTTTGATTGTCCATCCAAAAAGAATCAATTCATGAACTATAACCTAGAACGTCTAATAGGCAATACCCCGCTTGTAGAATCAAAAGTGCTACAGCAAAACCCCAATGTAAAACTACTTTTTAAACTGGAAGGCGATAATCCCGGAGGTAGTGTTAAAGACCGTGCTGCTTATAATATGATTAAGAGTGCGCTAGAACGTGGCGAGATCAATAAAGATTCAAAACTTATAGAAGCTACTAGCGGTAATACCGGCATTGCACTGGCAATGATCGCGAGCATTTATGGGCTGGATCTGGAAATAGTAATGCCTGAAAATGCTACTAAAGAACGTGTACAGACCATGCGTGCCTATGGAGCTAATGTGATACTCACAAGTAAAGATATTGGGATTGAAGGTGCACGTGATTTTGCCGAAGCGAAAGTGAAAAATGAAGGTTATTTTATGTTTAACCAGTTCGCTAACCCTGATAACTGGAAAGCGCATTATAAAACCACCGGACCCGAAATCTGGCGCGATACCGAACAGCAAGTAACCCATTTTGTATCTTCTATGGGCACGACTGGTACTATTATGGGCACTTCTACCTTTCTTAAAGAAAAAAACAAAAACATACAGATCGTGGGTGTACAACCTACTGATGAAAGTAGTATTCCCGGTATACGCAAATGGCCACAAGAATACTTACCAAAAATATTTGATGCCAGCCGTGTAGATCGCATTATTGAGGTAAGCGAAGAAGAAGCCCGTGTCATGGCTAAAAAATTGGCCCGTGAAGAAGGGATTTTTTCAGGGATGAGCAGTGGTGGCGCAACAGTTGCCGCTTTAAAACTATGTGAAGAATTAGACGCAGGTGTGGTTGTTTCCATTATTTGCGATCGGGGAGATCGCTATCTATCCTCAGATCTTTTTGACTAAAAGTGGCTTTTTCACCTCAAAATCAGGATAATTCTATAGAAAATAGGCTTCAAAAGCAATATAATGGCTTTTTAAATTCTGAAGTTCTTTTCAAAACCCACTTCGATACACTTGATTTTTTTGAGCTGAAAAAAATCCTACTCAAAAGCTCCGAGCTTTCTGATGATTTTTACATGCCTCAGAATATTCGTTTGGGACAGCGTATGGAATTTTTTATGGAAGCAGCGCTCAAGGCCACAAATCATCAAATTCAGGCAAAAAACCTTCAGATCATTCACCAAAAAAAGACGCTGGGCGAAATTGATTTTATTATTAAAGATCCCGTTCAGAACAGTAATTTTCAATTGGAAATGGTCTATAAATTTTATTTGTTTGACCCAGCAATACAAGGAACCTGGTCCCAACAGTGGATTGGTGGAAACAGGCGCGATAGCCTGTATTTAAAATTGAAAAAGCTTCAAGAAAAACAGCTCCCCTTACTCTATGCGCCAGAAACAGCGATATATCTTGATGAACTTCACCTAAAAACAGATGTGTTGAGTCAAAAAGTATGCTTCATGGGGCAATTATTTCTTCCTTATGAAGGCGATTATACCTTCAATGAGCACCTTAATCCAACTGCACTTAAAGGGTTTTGGATCACTAAAAAACAGCTGAACGCACTTAAGCCCCATATTGAAAAAATTTTGATTCCGCCCAAAAATGACTGGGTGGTTTCTCCAGCCCTACATGACGAGCAATGGAAAACCTATAAAGAACAAGCACCCATTTTAAGTGCTTTACTTGACAAGAAACAAAACGCACTCGCTTGGATGTTAGATAAAAGCAACGTACTGAAATGCTTTTTTCTGGTCTGGTGGTAATCAAAAACCCTTATTTCAGAATTTTTATAGTCTAAAAAACACAGGCACTTAACAGCCTTTTGGCACATTGTTAAGAGGTTACCGGTTGAACGTTATCTATTTTTATAAAAAATTGAAATTATGATAAAACCAACAGAAAAAGTACCTGCCCTTGAACTGAATCTCATTAACGACACCAAATGGCAGTTAAGCAAACAAAATGCTGAAAATTTCACACTTATCGTTTTTTACCGTGGTTTGCACTGCCCTGTTTGTAAAAAATACCTCGAGGATCTAAAAACGAAACTGGAGGATTTTGATAAACGTGGTGTCAATGTAATCGCAGTGAGTATGGATAATGAAGAACTTGCTAAAAAAACCGGAAAAAAGTGGGCTATTGAATCACTTCCTATAGGTTATGCTTTAAAGGAAGAAGAGGCGCGCGAATGGGGTTTATATATTTCTAACGCGATAAAAGATGGAGAGCCTGAGGTTTTTTCTGAACCTGGTTTATTCCTAATAAAACCAGATGGTTCCCTGTATTGTTCTTCAATACAGACCATGCCTTTTGCACGTCCAGATTTTGCCGCATTATTAAAGGCAATAGATTTTATTAAAAAAGAGGATTATCCTGCACGTGGTAAAGCCTAGTCTTTTCAAGTTATTTCTCAGCAAGGCATAAAAAAACCTGGTCTAAATGACCAGGTTTTTTTATGTTTAAGAGCAGTTAATTCTTAATTACCACTTGCCCCATCTAGATTATCAAGTTTTGCTTTATAATCTGCAGCTTTATCGGTGTTACCCAATTGACTATGTATGTTGAATAAAGTGCGTATTACCTCTACATTATCAGGTTCACTGTCTGCAGCTTTTTCAAGATATGGAATAGCGTCTTTATATACATCCATACGTTGTTTTTTAAGACTTTCGTATTTCTTATTATCAGCAGCAGAAGTCCCTAAGCTGTTCATTTGACTAACGAGCTCTTTATCTTTAGCTAAAATAGCAACGGCTGTATTTAAATTAGCTACCGCATTACCAGGGTCTATAGCAAGTGCCTTTTTATAATATTCAATTGCTTTTTCACTTTCACCAGCATTATTAGCGCTAATACCAAGATTTACTAAAAGATCTGGATTATTAGGATCTTTAGCGATGATTTTATCCATAGCAGCCTCATATTCTTCATTCATATCAAGCTTGCGATATAGCTCAGCCTCATTTTTCATGAGATCTACGTTATCAGGATTTTGCTCGCGGGCATCGGCCATTGCATCAAGTGCTTTTTGATCTTCTCCTTTTTGCATATAGATCAAGGCGATTTTTTCAGTGATTTCTGGACTTTTTGGAGGAGTTTTCTCCATTTTAGGGTCAGAATGTGATCCTGCTTTTACCATGAGGTCACGCTGTGCTTCAGCACCAAAGTTTTCAGTTTCTCCGGTTTCTTTGTTTACAGCGGTATATTTTGTTTCTACACCTTCATAGTTCATATCTTTAAGCTGCTCATAATATTTTAAAGCAGTATCAAAATCTTCACCGTTAACCGCATTAGATGCTGCATAATACAGATAAATAGTATCCTTTGGGCTAAGGGTGTACAGTTTGTTGAGTTTAGAGGCTGCCGCATCATAACGTTCTGCATTTTGATCTTCTACAGCACTATTAATGGTTTTATTCATGGCCTGTTGCTTTAATTCTGCAACTTCATCGCCATAATCATCCCCTTCATTAGTTTTTGAGGCCATATCTAAGGACTCAAGTACGGTATCAAGACCGGAAAAATCATCTTCTTTACCCATAAAAGCTTTCGCCTTGTAGTAATAAAACTCTTCCTTGTCATCTTCATCCATTTCACCCATCATGCCTTCTAACGTTTTTATCTCGTTTTTGGCCTGCGCGTATTCTTCATCATCTACTGCGCTTCTTAGGTTTCTCAGTTCCTTGCGTTGCGCAGAAACTACCGCTGTTATAGAAAGAGCGGCACCCATTATAAATAATTTGGTTTTCATTTTAATTAGTGTTTAAATTCAACTTGGTTATTCCTCTTCATCAGAGGTATTATCATTGGTTTTACTAGCTTGTGGCGGCTGGTTTGGTCCATCTTCGGTCGTATCTTCAAGGTCATCAATATCTTCTTCATCGTGTTTTACCTTGGTCACTGCGGCTATTGAATCATTGTTTTTAAGATTGATCAACTTTACCCCTTGAGTGGCGCGGCCCATGATACGCAATTCTGATACAGCCATGCGAATAGCGATACCCGATTTATTAATGATCATAAGATCATCGTCATCTGTTACATTATTTATAGCGACAAGACCTCCCGTTTTTTTGGTTACGGAAATGGTTTTGACCCCTTTTCCACCACGATTGGTTATGCGATAATCTTCTACAAGACTGCGTTTACCGTAACCATTTTCTGAAACAACTAGAATGTTAGACTCCGCATCATTTACGGCAACCATTCCTATTACTTCATCATCATCATCATTTGCAAGTTTTATGCCACGAACTCCAGAGGCACCTCGACCCATAGGCCTAGTCTTACTTTCTTCAAAGCGTATAGCCTTACCAGATCGTACCGCGAGCATCACCTGGCTCTCTCCATTAGTGAGCTTAGCAGCAAGCAGTTCATCCCCTTCCTTAATGGTTATGGCATTGATGCCATTTGTACGTGGCCTACTATATTGTTCTAAGGAAGTTTTTTTAACCTGTCCTTTTTTGGTTGCCATGATCACGTAATGACTGTTGATATATTCCTCATCTTTGAGATCATTAGTACAGATGAATGCCATGATTTTGTCTTCAGGCGCTATGCTGATCAGGTTTTGTATTGCCCGACCCTTCGAAGTTTTACTGCCTTCAGGGATTTCAAAAACGCGCATCCAGAAACACTTTCCATTCTGCGTGAAGAAAATCAAGTATTGGTGATTGGTCCCTATAAAGAGATGTTCCAAGAAATCTTCATTTCTGGTAGTAGATCCTTTTTGACCCACTCCACCCCTATTTTGGGTCTTATATTCGTCTAATGAAGTACGTTTAATGTACCCCGCATGCGAAATGGTAAGCACCACTTTTTCATCGGGAATTAAATCGGTAATGGTCACATCGCCTCCTGCATATTCAATATCTGTTCTGCGTTCATCCCCATATTTTTCTTTGACCTCCACAAGTTCCTCGTGAATGATCTGCATCCTGCGTTCTTTTTTGGCCAGGATATCTTTAAGGTCTTCAATGGTATTTATTAAGTCATCATATTCGGCTCTTAATTTATCCTGTTCCAGACCGGTAAGCTGGCGAAGGCGCATTTCAACAATTGCCTTGGCCTGTATCTCGGTGAGTTTAAAGCGTTCTATAAGTTTCTCCCGAGCTTCATCTGCATTAGAGCTAGAACGTATTAGGGCAATGACTTCATCAATATTATCAGAAGCGATAATAAGACCTTCCAGAATGTGCGCGCGATCTTCAGCTTTCTTTAATTCGTATTTGGTACGGCGTACCACGACCTCGTGACGGTGCTCCACAAAATGATGGATCATATCCTTGAGGTTCAGCATTTGTGGCCTGCCATTGACGAGCGCAATATTATTTACACTAAAGGAAGACTGAAGCGCGGTAAACTTGTAGAGGGTATTTAAAACGATATTGGGTATTGCATCTCTTTTAAGAATATACACAATACGCATCCCCGTCCTATCAGACTCGTCACGTATTGATGAGATTCCCTCTATTTTTTTATCATTGACAAGATCTGCCGTCTTCTTGATCATATCGGCCTTATTGACCTGATAGGGTATTTCGCTGACCACAATACATTCACGGCCTCTCACTTCTTCAATGGTTGCTTTGGCTCGCAGCACAATACGCCCCCTTCCGGTTTTAAAAGCTTCACGAACTCCCTCATACCCATAAATGGTACCTCCGGTAGGAAAATCTGGAGCGGTAACATGCTCCATAAGTTCATCTATTTCAATATCGTGATTATCTATATATGCGATAATTCCATTAACGACTTCGGTAAGATTATGAGGTGGCATATTTGTAGCCATACCTACTGCAATTCCTGAAGCCCCGTTTACGAGCAGCCCAGGAATTCTCGTAGGAAGAACAGTAGGTTCTTTTAACGTGTCGTCAAAGTTTAACCGATGATCTACGGTATCCTTATCGATATCAGCGAGCATTTCTTCAGAAATCTTTCGCATACGTGCCTCGGTATAACGCATAGCCGCCGGGCTATCACCATCTACCGAACCAAAGTTACCCTGACCATCTACAAGCATGTAGCGCAGGCTCCATTCTTGGGCCATACGCACCATAGCATCGTAAACCGAAGTATCACCATGTGGATGGTACTTCCCTAAAACTTCCCCCACAATCCTAGCCGACTTTTTATGCGCACTGTTAGCCCGCACACCAAGTTCATGCATCCCAAACAAAACCCGCCTGTGAACTGGCTTGAGTCCATCCCGCACATCTGGCAGGGCACGTGACACAATGACTGACATTGAATAATCAATGTAAGCCGATTTCATTTCATCTTCAATATTTATGGGAATAAGCTTTTCACCTTCAGCCATATGTAAATATCTTAATTATTAAGTTCAAAAAAACACTAGCATGCAAGATAAGCATTTTGAACATGCCTTGTAGTAAAGACAAGGCTTTTAAGCGTTTTTTTATTAACAAAGATTAACAATGCAATTTAATAAGTATCTTTAACTTCACTTGCATGAGTGAAACTATTTTCGTCATTTTACTGTAAGTACTAATGTACGGAATGGTTTTTGACTATTTTTATAGTAAATTGAGACAACGATTTTATGGATGATAATTTTTCCCCAAGAGTTAAAGATGTGATTGCCTACAGCAAGGAAGAGGCACTTCGTCTAGGACATGAATATATAGGAACAGAACATTTGTTACTGGGTCTATTGCGCGATGGGAGCGGAAAAGCAATTGAGATATTACATAAGCTAAGTATAGATTTAAGTCATTTAAGGCGAAAGGTCGAAATACTGAGCCCTGCATCTCCCAATTATTCTTTAGGTAATAATGATAAAAAGAACTTGCATCTTACCAGGCAAGCAGAGCGAGCCCTGAAGACCACTTTTTTAGAAGCAAAACTTTTCCAGAGTACTTCTATCAATACGGCCCATTTGCTGTTGTGTGTACTGCGTAATGAAAATGATCCTACCACCAAGCTACTTAATAAGCTCAAGGTAGATTATGATAATGTGAAAGATCAATTCAAGCTTATGATGACTAATGATGACGACTATATAGAACCCATTACTGCAGAGTCTTTTAGCGAAGATGATTCTGATTCTTCTTCTTCTAAAGAAAATCCCTTTAATGCACCGGGTAATAAAAGCAATAAGAAGTCTAAAACTCCTGTTTTAGATAACTTTGGCAGAGATCTTACGGTCATGGCGGAAGAAGATAAGCTTGACCCCGTGGTAGGACGTGCTAAGGAAATTGAGCGTGTTTCCCAGATTTTGAGCCGAAGAAAAAAGAATAACCCATTGCTTATAGGAGAACCTGGCGTTGGTAAATCTGCCATTGCCGAAGGTCTCGCCCTGCGCATTGTACAAAGAAAGGTTTCCCGCATACTTTTTAACAAACGTGTGGTCACCCTTGATCTTGCAAGCCTGGTGGCGGGTACAAAATACCGTGGCCAGTTTGAAGAGCGCATGAAAGCAGTTATGAACGAACTCGAAAAGAACAGTGATATCATCTTATTTATTGATGAAATCCATACCATAGTAGGCGCTGGTGGCGCAACTGGTTCTCTAGATGCGAGCAATATGTTTAAACCGGCTCTTGCCCGAGGTGAAATACAATGTATTGGTGCCACAACACTTGATGAATACCGTCAATATATTGAGAAAGATGGTGCATTAGAACGTCGTTTTCAGAAAGTGATCGTAGAGCCTACCACTATTGAAGAAACTATTGAGATCCTCGAAAATATTAAAGATAAATACGAAGATCATCACAATGTAGTATATACTCCAGAAGCAATTAAAGCGTGTGTAACACTTACAAGCCGCTACATGACCGACCGTTTTCTGCCAGATAAGGCTATAGATGCACTGGATGAAGCGGGTTCCAGGGTACACATTACAAATATTGACGTTCCTAAAAAAATCCTCAATTTGGAACGTAAGCTTGAAGAAGTGCGCGAGAAAAAGAATTCTGTGGTCAAGAAGCAGAAATATGAAGAAGCTGCCAAACTTCGCGACGACGAGAAAAACTTAGAAAAAGAGCTCACTATCGCTCAGGAAAACTGGGATGAGGAATCTAAGCAACACAAGGAAACTGTAAGTGAAGATAACGTGGCAGATGTGGTCTCTATGATGTCGGGGATTCCCGTAAATCGTATTGCGAAAACAGAGAGTAATAAACTAGCTGAACTGCCGGCTTCGATTAAAAATAAGGTAATAGGTCAAGATGAAGCAGTGGCCAAAGTGGCTAAAGCTATACAGCGTAACCGAGCCGGACTTAAAGATCCTCAAAAACCCATTGGTTCATTTATATTCTTAGGTCAGACCGGTGTGGGTAAAACCCAGCTTGCCAAAGTTTTGGCTACCGAATTGTTTGACAATCAGGATGCCCTGATACGCATTGATATGAGCGAGTATATGGAGAAATTTGCCGTATCACGTTTAGTGGGTGCACCTCCGGGATACGTAGGTTATGAAGAAGGTGGTCAGTTGACTGAAAAAGTACGCCGCAAACCTTATTCTGTTCTTTTGCTTGACGAAATCGAGAAAGCGCATCCAGATGTTTTTAACATGCTGCTGCAAGTACTTGACGATGGTTATCTTACAGATTCGCTGGGTAGAAGGATTGATTTTAGAAACGCTGTGATCATCATGACTTCAAACATTGGGGCGCGTAAACTGAAAGATTTTGGTCAGGGTGTAGGTTTTGGTACTTCCGCCAGAAAAAATCAAGAAGTGGAAAATACGAAAAGTGTTATTCAGAATGCGTTGAAAAAGACCTTCGCCCCAGAATTTTTGAACCGGGTTGATGATGTGGTTATCTTTAACGCTTTAGAGCGTAAGGAGATTCATAAGATCATCGATATCGAGTTGGAAAAATTATTTTTGCGCATAAAAGAACTGGGCTACGATCTAAAATTGACCGACAAAGCCAAAGATTTTATAAGCGATAAAGGTTTTGATAAGGAATATGGAGCTCGACCTTTAAAACGTGCCATCCAGAAATATATTGAAGATGCGCTCGCCGAAGAGATTATTACTTCAAAATTAGAAGAAGGTGATAAAATCACTATGGATATTGAAGACGATAAAGAAGAGCTGAGTATTTCTATAGAAAAACCAGAAAATAGTACGCATTCTTAAATAAGACCATTAAACTGCAAAAAAAAAGCCATCCTTACAGGATGGCTTTTTCTTTTGCTATTAGTCGTATTATTTTCAACAATCTTTAAAATGCACTAGCCTGAGGCAGCGCCATGAGAGTATTGCATTTACTAGTGTTTTAGATAAAATTCATTAAAGCTACTTATCGCTCCCTAACCTGTTGTATTAAATAGTTTAGCGACTAACCTACTGATTCTATTCCAAAGAATAATTTTAAAGATAATTTGAAAAGCACGTTAACCTTTTCAAGGGTAAGGATATAAACAGATATAAAGCAAAATCTAAAACCTTATATCATGAAAACATCAACCTCTTTATTCTTGGCATTTTTATCGCTCACAATCGTTAGCTGTACTGTAGATGTGCCTGAAATCGATACCGTACCGCCAGCATTTTCTTTCCAGATTCAGGGAGATGGCTTCAGGCATACTTTTGAGAGCGATGATGACCTCACCTCCCTACGTTTAAATCTAAAGAAAGGAGCCGTATATCAATTTACCTATATAGGAAGTGATGCCGGTGGACTTCGTGACCTGCTCTGGAATTATCAGGATGACTTGGTGAGCGATGCTCAAATAGAAATTTCCGACGAACTCCCAATGGGTTGGTACCAGACCACACGCTATGAGCACGATTTCGAGTTCTATCCCTTTGTAGATGGAATCAGGTTTCAAGGGGATATTGCAAATCCTCTTTCGGGCTCCGCGATATCCGGCACATTTTCATTCAACAGTTATTCTCAGGATAGTTACCCCAATACCTTCGATTTTATTGCACGGGACTTCGGTGGCTTGCGTGATGAGCCGAATATTGTCATCAGCCAACTATCCATTTTGCTCGGTGACCATCCTACAGAACTCGTTCCCATGGAATAACAAAACGTGTTAGCTTTTTAAAAAAATAAGTATAAAACCCAAAAAAAAGACATCATGAAATCCACAACGTTTATTTTATTTACGCTTGCTTTACTAGTGGCCACTGGTTGCTCGGTAGAGGTACCGAATATTGATACGGTTCCGCCAAAATTCTCCTTTCAGATACAGGGCGATCGCTTTAATCACACATTTACCGAAGAAGATGATTTTGAAGCTATTGAATTACACCTGCGGGACGGCTATGAATATAATTTTACATTTTCCGGAGGCGATGCGGGCGGTTTAAAGCATTTAAGCTGGCAATGGCTAAATGGCTATGGAGCTAGCGTAAGCCTAAATGTTCCCCTTGAAAATATAACCGATGGATGGGTGGCAAGAAATGGTGGATATGTATGGTATACAGGTACTATAGATGATCCCCGTTCCGGCGGAATTATTACTGGTAAGTTCACCCCACACGAGGAATATCGTGGAAACACCATTGAATTCAGCTTTTTTGCAAGGGATTTTGGGGGACACAACGAAACCGAAAATGCTGTTGACAAATACCTACAGGTCGTTATCGCCGATCACCCTACCGAAATTGTACCGGCCAACTGATTCATCATAAATTTTCATAAATATAAGATCATCATGAAAACAAATATCCTCAATACGGCTTTTTTTCTCTTTTCCCTATTGACTTTCACCCCAACGATTTTTGCACAGAACAATTGTTCAAAATTCTATCCCACCAAAATAGGAAAAACCCTGATCATACACCAGTTTGATAAGCGCGACAAACTTGCTACAATTACCTCTTATACCGTAAAAGATGTAGCTCAAGACGAAAATGGAACAATTCTCACCATTGCGATGCGCTTGATAGATGGGAAAGACGAAGAAGAGCTCACAAATGTAGAGTTTAAAGCCATCTGCACCGGTAATACCACTAAAATTGACCCAGAATCACTACTGGCACCCGGTATTTTTGATCAGTATAAAAACATGGACTATTCCATAACCGGAAATGGATTGAGCATTCCCAATGAACTGCACGTGGGCGAAAACCTAGCCGATGGTGATGTAACTATGGCTATAGACACCGGCATTATGAAAATCAATGCAACTATCCTCATGACCAACAGAAAAGTACAGGCCAAAGAAAAAATTACAGTTCCAGCCGGCATGTTTGATTGCTACAAGATCACCAGCACAAATTCTTTTAAAATGGGTATGACCCAGACCAATCTCACTACCCAATGGATTGCAGAAGGCATTGGTATGGTGCAGGAAGAAACAAGAAAACCCAACGGCAGATTGGTAAGCCGCAGCATACTTCATCACATGGAGTAAGTAAAAAATGAATTCTAAAAACCTGAGCTCGATGTAAGAAAAATGCGTCAGATCGATTTCTGAAAGAATTTTGTATCGAGATCAGCATTTTTCGGTTGAAAATAGTCTTCCTCGATACGTTTTTTTGCGAAAATCACTCGAAATGACCATCTTCAAAACTCTAAAATTTTACATCGAACTCAGGTTAAAAAGCCTTAACTACTAAATTAAAAGGTGCAAGGATTATTTTGAACTTCTAATTAACTATCGTACTTCGGGGTGACTTGCCCCGAAGTATTTAATTAATCACCGTCCAGTTTCGGCTCCAGCCATAAATAACCCATGCACAACACAAAAACAGCAAAAAACCACCAAAAACTGACTGGTTCAAGGCTTATTTTCCGCGAAGTGGAAGCTTCTTCTGAATTAAAAAAGCGCTTGTTCTCTTGTATTGTCCCGTAAGCCGAAACTGCTTTCCAGTGCGTGGCATCGGTGACAAAATAATTGAATACTTTCGTGGTATCTTGAGTCAACCTTAGTTGGTTCCAGCCTTTTTTTCGCGGGTACGTCCTTCCCTCCCACTTTTCCGGTAAGTCCACATATTGCTTTAGGGAAACATTATTCCCATTTGCGGTTGTTACCACGGGAGACACGTCGCTTGTAGAAAGGCTAAAACGAAAGGGTTCATTGAGATAAGGCATCCCATTCTGGGTTTCCCATGATGTTCCAGTAGCTTTTCTTTTACCCAATGGCTCCAGTAATTCCGACCATAATTGGTTATACACAGCTTTCTTTCCATTTAAAAGTAGCTCATAGGTTTTCTCGAGTACCGTGCTGCCCACGCGCCCTTTTCCCATTCGTTTGTAAGCCGAAATAATTTGGGAATCTGTTTCATGAACCGTTTCCAGCCCTACCGATTTTTCAAAAACAAACGGACTTTTGGGCAGCGCTACGCGCGGAAATGGATTCAGCCGAATACTGGTATTTCGATCCGTGTTAAATTTCAGCGAAGCCAAATTTTCTGATCCCTGAAAAAAGGAAACATCCGCCTGAACAAAAACACCCAAACCATCATCAATAATGGCCATTTTTAACCCATTTATGACCGAATTTGGCAGGTTTTTCAGACTTTGTGAATCGATGATAAGCAGGTCAAAAGAATCGAGAGCTGCCTGCGATAACCCGGAAAGTGGAACTTTTACTCGGTTAAAATATTCAAATTTAAAGCGCCCTTTGGTAAGCTTACTTCGTATAAGCACTTTATGCCCCATTTCCGCAAGGTAATCCTTGAGATATTTAGTTTCAAACGCAGGAAAATCATTAAGGATCAATACGTTGAACACTTGCCGCGCTTGCACTTCCACCGGTAACGGGTCAGTTGTAAGTACTTTCCCAAGCGAATCTTTTGCTACCAACTTATACACCAACTTTCCCGTTGCTTTTAATGGAGCACTAATGCGAAAATCTGACTCATTCTCGGCTAAAGCCACCGAATCTAGCCCAGCTCCGCCGGGATCTTGCAATACAACGCGCGTACCTGGTTTTGGGGAACTATAAAGTCCATCAACGATTAAGTCCTTCCCAACAACAGATTGATTATCATATTGCCGTTTAATAATACCATGGGGCAATTTTCCGTCCAGATAGTGTGTAGCAACCGATTTTAATTGCCAGAAATCATAAGTTTTTATTCCATTTCCAATGATAAAAATGTCACTTAGCGAGTCTAGGGCGGTACTTAAATCGGCTCCCGGCTTGTAGTTGACCATAACCAGTTTTTGCTTTGTATCTTCAAGACTATCCAAGGTGGTTTTAGCATAACCAGATGTGAGCAAAACACCTTTTACCGTATCTTGTTCCTGTCGCAAAGCAGGCTTGAGGGCGATAAGAACCAAAGCGGCAACCGCAAAAAATGCAGCTACAGCTTTCAGTAGAAAATGCCTCTTTTTACCTGAAAACCAGGCTAAAATTACAAAAATCAGCCATATTGCAAAACCAGCAATAAGTACCGGCCACAACCAATTCTGGTTTAAAAAAGTGAAATTTTCAATCATTGCGCTCCAGTTCTTGCAACAGCAACGTGTTGAGTTTAGTAAGCGATTCTTTTCGCTTGTTTGGGTTATCGTTGGGGTTTTCTAGGGCTCGTAAAAGTCCGCTTAGTGTGCTGCGTAATTGGTCATTTTTTGGTTTTCCGTGACTTTCGCTCAGCCATTTCAACTGCTGCAAGGTCCCTAAATATGCACCGGGTTCATCGATCGCTTTTTGCGCCAACTCGTTTCCTGCTTTGTCAAAAACCGATCGATTTGCATCAGAAATCGGCTTATTTTCCGTGAAAATCTGTTCAAGAACCGCTACCGCTTTACGCATATTGGGCTCTATTTCCGGTTTTTCAAGCGCTGCAGTTTTCCTGTAATTATCAACGTCTTTAATATCGCCGCTAAGCCGCGTATTTTCTTTAATGGGCGGCGGGTCAAAACCGATGCGGTGCACATAAATTCGGGCACTGTTTTTAATTTCCTGTAACAAATCGAGCGCGCGGTGTTGATAAGGCAACGATTGTTGCGGCTCATTCACCCGTAAATGCCGTTCAGAATCCCACATTTCATTGAGCGCCTGGCGCATTTTACTGTGTAGGGATTGGGTGAATTGATCTGGTTTTTTTGTTTTGGTGGTATCCTTTTTTGCCTGCTCGCTATCTTTTTCAACCAGATTATGCTCATTGTTACTGTCATGGTTGTGCATATAATCGGCTATGGGATTCTCCTCGCCTTGATGCTCATGATCTTCTGCGCCTGCGTTTTCATCGCCCATAAATTTCCCGTATTTCAACCGCAGTGCACTCTGTTCAATCCCCAGTTCATTGCTGGTTTTATCAAATTCTTTTACTGAAAGTTTCGGTTTGTTTTTGATTAATTTTTCGGTGTCGATGATAAGTTGACGCTGACTGCGGAAGTAATCGGGCATGCGATCTACGCCCAGTGTTCCTTCCACCGCATAATCGTAAGAGACGGTGTCTTTGATCACCGCAAAAAAGGTTTCGCTACGCGAAATATTAGGCGTTGGACTTTTTAAATCGGCAACTTCCACATAAAAATAAAGTTCGTCACCCGGTTCCATTTCCAGACTGTCCAGATTGATTTTTTTAGAAAGTTGCCATTTTTTTTCACCTGCTTTGCCAGAATTATCAAAATCGAGTCTTGCCTCCCGAAATTTCACCGATTCCCCCGTTCCCCTACTTACCGTAGCGGTAATGTGCGCTTCGCCGATACCAAAATCATCGCTGAGCAGCGTACTAAAATGCAGCTGCTTTTTATCATCAAAATCGAAAGAAATAAACGGCTGCAGACCGTCAAGCGCAATCACCGGAGATTGATCGGTCAATAGTTCCACACTATATAAATCAGAAGCATAAGCCGCTCCCAGCGAATCGGTAAACCGAAAATTGTAAAAACCGGATACATCCAGCGTTTTGGAATACGAATAACTTTTGTTTTTTAAATACATAAGTGAACGTGTTCCCGAAAATTCAAACGAAACACTGTCCACAGGTTGATCAAATTCTAGATTCCACCGCAACCGCGAACCTTCAAGCACCTGCACGTCCATTTTTGAAGTAGAAAAAGGAGCAATATTGGTGTATGCAGGATAACGAATGGTGATTTTTTGACTTTCCAGCACCGGAGGTTCCATAGTTACCGCAGCCGAATCCAACACCTGAAAAATTACTTTTTCCTGTGGTGAAACCAATTTTTCATCGGAAAAAAAACCTTTTTCATATCCAAATTGATATACCAAAAAGGAAATCAATAAAAAGAAAATCAGGCTGAAAATAGCCTTAAAAAAGTCAATTTTCGGCCGTATTGTGCCCATTTTTTCGGTTAAAATAACGGCAATACGCCGTTGCTGCAAGCGTGCCAATCCCGATAATTCTGCTGTGGAAAGTAAAACCAGCGAACTACTGAACGCGGCAGCGTCGAGCTTTCCGTCAATATAACTGCTCACGTGCCGTAAATGCAATTTCCAGGGTTTTTGCAGCGCAAGCGCAATCCCAAATACAACTAAAAAAAGGCCTAGCGCCACAAGCCATTGTTTACTTAAAACATAAGTCAATAGTGCGGGACCGGCGGCATAAAGCAAGGTTTCAACGACCAGCTCTAATTGCCAGCGCCGTTGAAACCGAACCAATTTATTTTTTGCCGTTGCAATCATTGTTTTCTATAAAAAGCGGTGATACGCTCTGTAATGAGCAGCAGCAGGAGTGCCAGCCAAAACCAGGGCGAAAGATCAATAGACCGTGCGTAATTCTTTATATTTTTCCCTTTAGCGGGAAGTGTTTGCAATTCATTTTTGGAAATGCTGCGTGCGTCATAAGCAACTAGTTGCTGTTCCAGATCAGGATGCAGATTCAAAATCTCCAACAATTGCTCTGGTAGATTTTCCGAAACCGTATTTTCTGAATTTAATGACCGCGTCAGATTAAAAACTTGCGGATTTATTGTCGGTTTAATCAGTTTTATGGCAAAAATATCCGATTTGTAGGTCAAAATTCGACCAGAAAAGCCGGAAATTGGTTTGTTTTTTAACCAAATCAAGAGATCGGTTTTGGTATTAAATGGAATCGTATCGGCAAATTCTGTTATTTTCAGAGGTTGCGCAATAAACGTGGACAGCGCACGTAGGGATGCCTCAATATATCTTTGTTCTGAAAGCATCGTGTCATTGACTGCAATTTTTACACGAAGCGTATCTTGGATTTCTAAGGGAAATGTTTTGGTTTTTCCGTTTCGATCTAGCGAAATGGAATCTCTTTTTATATTGATCTTGCCTCTTTTTAAGCCTATTTTTTTCTTATTAAAACTGAGTTGCTCGCTATCGCTATTTACCGAAATCAGCTGTATACTATCGCCCTGTTGGTTGGCTAAAACAAGTTGATTTATAACAGTTTCAGGATTTAGAACTATCCAGTTTATTTTTTTATAAATCTCTGGTGGTTTTCCATTTACACCTTGTAGTAAACCGCGTGTAAAAACCACTATGCTATCGGCGGGCAGTTGTTCCATTTGCTCTGCCAGTTGCCAGTAATTCGGTATTGCTGCTTTGTTTTGAAGCGATTGATCGCGCTCCCGTACTGGGAAATCTGCTTGAAGTAAATGTGTACGTTCCTCCGGCAGCGAATCCACCATTGATCTGATTCCGGTATTTTTGAGCAACGCGGGTTCGACCAAGTAAACAACAGATTGCTCTTCCGCTTGCCGGTTCCATTGAGGTGCGGCAAGAATAAAAACAAGCAATGTGATGAGCAGCAGCCTTAAAAAAAGCAATAACAATTCATTAATCTGAATGCTGCTTGCCTGTTTGGGATTAGATTCCGTGAGTAATTGAATACTGCCTATTTTAATGGTTTTCCCCTCTTTTTTACTCCATAAATGAATTGCTACCGGCACCACAAGTGCCAGTAAACCCCATAAATATGTAGGATTTAAAAAGGTCATGACAGGTTACCACGTTCTTTGAGAAAAGTTTGCAACGCCGCCCCTATCGGTTCTTGCAATTGGAAGCGTTCATAACTGATTCCGGCTGCTAGTAATTGATCCTTAACAGATTCTATATGATTGTTTAATAGGCTCAAATAGTGGTTTTTTGCCTCTTTAGCATTGATTTTTATGCGGTTTCCATTTTCCAGATCTTCAAAAGTTACGGTACCCTTGTAATCAAATTCCAGTTCTTTTTTGCCCATTATATGTAGCAAAACGACCTCATTACGGGAAGTTTTCAGGCGTTTGACAAAATTGGTGAGTTCGTGGTTATTTTCGTATAAATCAGTGATAAAAAAGACCAGTTCTTTCCGGCTGCGGTCATGCATTTTTTCAAGCTCCAATGCTTGTTCAGGCCATTTACCGGTACTTTGTATATTGATCAGTTCAAGTAATAAGCGGTTAAAATGTTGCTTTTGCGCTTTGGGAAATACAGTTTGTAACCGCTGGTCATTTAGGGCAAAAAGCCCCACCGCGTCGCCCTGTTGCCGGCTTAAATACGCCAATGACGCAACCAGGATGCGTACGTATTCCATTTTTGAAAGTCCGTTCTCCGTGTGCTGCATAGATTTGCTCGCATCCACAATAAATTTTACTGAAACATGCGTATCTACTTCGGCTTGTTTGATATAATACCTCCCGGAGCGCGCCAGCATTTTCCAGTCCAGCAAACGCAGGTCATCACCCGGTTCATACCCGCGATACTGACTGAACTCCATCCCCTGCCCTACGCGCCTGCTATTATGTAAACCGGAGAGATGCCCATCCACAATGACCCGTGCAATCAGGGAAAGTCCGCTTACACTATTGATGATTTCCGGTTTCAGCAAATCCTGATAATCCTGCTTCAAAATGGCTATTTTTGGTTGGAAATTGGCGTGTTTTTTAATAATTCGCGAGTCACGTCATCAGATGTAATCCCTTCGGCTTCCGCCCGAAAATTAACGATCACACGATGCCGTAGCACGGGAAAAGCCACTTCCTTAAGATCTTCCGGTGTGACCGAAAGTCGGCCCTTCGCCAGCGCCCTTGCCTTTGCGGTAAGTATCATCGCCTGTCCCGC
>DRGP01000069.1 GCA_011050015.1 Leeuwenhoekiella sp.
AGATGAAGGGTTCAAGTATTCGAAATGCGATAACCTTTAAATTTTCTAGGTGTTAAGTTTAAGAGGAAAGCAATCTCTTTTCTATCCACTATAAATCTATCACCGCAACTTCAGTAACTCTGCCGCCGCCTGAAATGGAGTCATATCGCCCGTATTGATCGCCTCTAGAAACTTAGAAAAGCTATTTTTCACCTCTTTTTTGCCATAAAAGGTATCTTTTAGGCTGTTTTCTATGCTTTGGCGCAGCCAGTAGGCATTTTGGTTTTTTCTATTTTGTTGAAAAAAACCGTTATTTTGGGTGGTTTTCAGGTAGTTTTCAACGATTTTCCAGGCCTCTTCTATACCGGTGTTTTTCAGTGCGCTGCAGGTTGCAACCTGGGGCTGCCATTCACTGGCTTTGGGCGGGTAGAGATGGAGCGCTTTGGCAAAGGCATTTTTGGCCATTTTAGCCGGTTTTTCCATATCGCCATCGGCTTTGTTGATTAAGATCGCATCGGCCATCTCGATAATGCCCCGTTTAATGCCCTGTAGTTCGTCGCCAGCTCCTGCAAGCTTTAGCAGTAAAAAAAAATCGGTCATGGAATGTACGGCCACTTCGCTCTGTCCAACGCCTACGGTTTCCACAATGATCACATCAAAACCGGCGGCTTCACAAAGAATGATAGCTTCGCGTGTTTTGCGCGCCACACCACCCAGCGAATCGCCCGATGCCGATGGCCTGATAAAGGCGTTTGGGTTTGTGGATAATGTTTCCATTCTTGTTTTATCTCCCAAGATGCTGCCATGCGATACGCCACTGCTGGGATCTACCGCCAGCACGGCTACTTTTTTACCCTTATTGATCAACAGATTGCCCAGTACTTCTATAAATGTACTTTTGCCCACACCGGGCACTCCGGTTATGCCCAGGCGCAATGATTTATTGGCATGCGGCAGGCAGCCTTCAATAATGCGCTGGGCGGTGTCGTGATGCGCTTGAGCCCTGCTTTCTACGAAGGTGATGCTTCGGCTGAGAGCGGTCGTGTTTCCTGCCAGAATCTGGTTAATGAGCGCCTGCTCGTCAACCGAACGCTTTCGGTAAGAAACAATTTTTTCCGCGGCAGCGGGACTTATGTTTGTATTGTTTTTCAAAGAATATAACTCAAAATTAAGGCTGCTTGATCGCGTCAAAGTTAGGCAATTGTTTTTTATGAAATGTTTAAGAGCAGGCGGTTGATGGGACGTTTGAGTATTGCTATCTTGTTTATTCATTCTTAAAAGAGACTCAATTATGAAAGCATTATATACGGCAAAGGCAACGGCTCAGGGCGGAAGGGATTCTAGCGTAAAGACCGAAGATGGAACTATAGATTTTGACTTGAGCATACCTAAAAGTATGGGCGGCGAGGGCGGAAAAGGAGCCAACCCAGAGCAATTTTTTGCGGCTGGATATTCGGCTTGTTTTGGCAGCGCACTTGGGCATGTAGCTCGTCAGCATAAAATAGATTTGGGAGATTTTACTGTAAAAGCAACCGTGAAATTGGGTAAAAATGAAGACGATATGTTTCAACTGGCAGTAGTGCTGGATTCGTATTTGCCTACTGTAGATACTGAAACTGGTGAAAAACTGGTCAATGAAGCGCACGAAGTATGCCCCTATTCCCGTGCAACGATGGATAATATAGACGTTACCCTGAATCTTCTTCTGGATGAAGATTAGGAGTAAGGCTTAAATATCCCTAAAATATTAGAAAAGAGACCCTTTATAAAGTATTAAACAGTCATTTTGAACTTGCTTGCAGGCAAATGCAGGTTTAATTCAAAATTCCATACGATCGATTAACAATCAGTATGAGAACCTGAATCAAGTTCAGGTTGATGAAAAAATATTTTTTAAGGGGTCTTTTTGTGATCGAAATGAATACATCAGTTTTAGCCTAAATGATGCTTTCAATCTCTACTTATGATGTGTTTCAAATTGTTCTTTCTTCTCGCTATTTACTGAAATTTTTTTTTGTAAAACAGAATCCCGAAAAAAGCTCGAAAATCAACCGAATTTAGCTGAAAATCATCATATTAGATAACAAATTGACACCATTATTTTTGCGCTTAAGGCTGGTAGATAAACAAGTCTTTATGATTGAATTTCCTTGAAAGAAAAGGAGAAAATTGATGCCGTGTATAAAGCGGTAGCCTTACCACCAAAAAATCTAGCAGTAAATACAACAACCGTAAAATGTAACCATTATATGCGGTTGCGTCCACTATTTTATACCTTTTTGATTATTACTGGCCACATTTAAAAGGGATGGATATCGGCATTTGCACTACATTTAAAATTTATTTTAAACACTAACCTTAAACCAACTTTATGTTCGAAAAATACTTTTACAAAGATATAGCTGAAATTCCCTATATGATTGTAGGTGCGGTTCTTATTTACATTTTAATGATCATTTACACCCGTATTTTTGGGCTTAAAAGTTTCAGTAAAATGACCGGTTTTGATTTTGTAAATACAGTAGCCATTGGTAATATCCTGGCCATGAGTCTGGCAACGAGCAATCCCACGTGGCTTACAGGTATTTTCTTGATTGGGCTGCTTTACCTTATGAATTATTTGATTTCCATTTTAAGGAATAAAAGTAAAACTATGCGCGGTATGCTGGATAATTCACCGCTACTTTTGATGGAAAACGGAGCGATCATTTATAAAAATATGAATGCCGCCAAAGTGACCGAAGACGAACTCATAGGTAAACTACGGGAGGCCAATGTGATCGTATTGAGTCAGGTAAAAGCGGTTGTACTTGAGACAACAGGCGATGTAAGCGTGCTGCATTCTGATAAAGAGAATATTGAGCTGGCAGATTATCTTTTAAAAGATGTAAAGCGCTAGAAGTGCTTAAAATACTACCTTTATGCACTGAAAATTGCTCCAATCCTCGTAAAAAAATAACTATGAAAAAAAGCGTTTTAGTATTCGCTTTGGCGATGCTCGTCCTAAGTTGTAAAGATCAAACCAAAACTGCTGCTCCCTTAGGAGATAATGGTGAGACAATGCTACCCGTGGAAGCTAATAAGGGTACTGGTGCCGGCGCTCCCAGCCTTGAGGAAGCTTTTGTGCAGAATATACAAAGCGCTCACCATAAAAAAGAATTTTTAGAACATCCTGCGGTCGCTTTTGATCTTGATCTCAATTTTAATGGTAAGGATCGCTTTGATGCACGCATAACGATGCTCACCAATAGTTCAAAAACACACATGGATAAACCAGATGGCAGCAGCCTCGTTTTTACCGGCGATAAGGCTTATCTATCCCCGGCAACAGCCACAGATGCTAATGCCCACTTTAATATGTTCACGTGGCCTTATTTTTTTGCATTGCCTTATAAATTGAGTGATTCTGGAGCAAAACTGGAGACAACGGGCCAAAAAGAATTGGAAGGTAAAGCGCATGAAACCTATAAATTAACTTTCGATGCTGGCACGGGAGACACGCCAGATGATTGGTACATCATTTACCTCAATGAAGATCGTACCATTCACGCGGCTGCTTATATTGTAACCTTCGGAAAAGGACGGGCCAAGGCCGAAAAAGATCCGCATTGCATCGTTTATGGTGATTATAGCAAAGTACAGGGTGTACCCATAGCCACTTCCTGGAAGTTCTACAATTGGTCTGAAGCAAAAGGTCTGCAAGGGGAACCCATTGGTGAAGCATCTTTGACCAATATGAATTTCACAAATCCCGGACGCAATCTTTTTGAGCAACCAGAATCCTCAACGCTTATTGAGTAGTGCGACGGTCAAAAAGACGCTTGATCACCGAAATTTCTATCAGGGCCATAAAACTGAAAATAAGTATGGAACTTATAACTGTGCCTGAAATTACTGGTAATTTAAAGTTAGCGAGAGGCAATGTAAAAGAATGTAACTGTTTAGGGAACCACGAAAAATCAGGAGCTTGAAAACTGCTCTGACCGGAAATTAAAAAATATACAAAAACTGCCCCCATTATCGCAAAAAAAGTAGCCCAAACCGGTTTACTGATCAAGGGTTTATAAGAAAAACGGGCTTTGTTTATCTCGCTGGCCGTTATTTCTGTCATCACTTTCGCAGAAAAATCAAAGGAGAGGCGATCCAAGGGTAGATTGGTCAGATATTTATCAGCTAGAATCTCTATTTTTTCTTCCTCTTTCATAACAGTTCTTTTTTATTAAAAGCCGGCATTGCCTGTAGCAAGGTAAACAGTTTTTTGCGACTGCGGTAGAGTTTTATTTTTACATTACTTTCGGTGAGTCCGGTCATTTCAGCAATTTCAGCTATAGTATGTTCTTTGTAATAATATACGGTAACGATAAAAATTTCTTCAGCTTCCAGCTGATTGATCGCATTTTTTAATAATTTTTGTTGCTGCTGGTATTCCATCGTATCCAGCATATTTTCAATCTGGCTACTATTTACCTGGGCCATATTCTCCATATTCTTAAAGGTAGGCTGTCGTTTTTTTCGCGCCAGCATATCCAGACTGCGGTTATAGGTAATGCGGTACAGCCAGCTTGAAAATTTGGCGTCGCCCTTAAAACCATCAAGCGCTTGGTAGGCTTTTACAAAAACATCTTGTGCCACTTCCTCGGCGTCTTCGCGGTTTTTCATGATGCGCAGCGCCAGGCTGAAAACCATTCGCTCATAACGCTTTACAAGTGTTGCATACGCTTGAGTTTGGCCAGCGCGTATCGCTTTTATGAGTTGGTGGTCGTCCTGATGGTTCATAGATAATGATAAGACGGGGTCGCCAGACTTCTGGTTACACTTTTGACCACGAAAAAAATAATTTAAAAAATCTGTAACCACTCCTTAACGATGCCCGTCTTAACCTGTGAATTTTAATTAGCAATCAAAACAACAGTATTATGGAAGTAGGATTAGTATTTATCAGTGCATTTGTAGTCATTTTTGGGATATTTTATCTTCATTATTCAACGCGCAATAAGGAACGGCTGGCACTTATTGAAAAAGGAGCAGATGCAAATATCTTTGTAAGTAACAAAAAAGATGTGCAAAGCGCCCCAGTGTGGAAGATTTTTCTACTCAATTTTGGGTTGTTGCTTGTCGGGGTGGGACTGGGAATTCTTCTTGGATTTACGCTCCAAAACGCATTTATCTTTAATAGTGGGGCAGCGATAACCGCTTCTATATTTTTAATGAGCGGCATCAGTTTGCTGGTGGGCTTTTTTCTTACCCAAAAACTCATTAAATAAGAAGAATGCGTCAAGCTTTCATACACCTGTCGATTAATCAACGGCAGGTGTTTTTTTTTGTCTACATTTATCTGAAATCAAACTACACTTTATGCGCTATCCCTGGCATTTATATCTTATGGGCGTGATGTATGCAATCGCCGGCTGCATTCATTTTATCAAGCCAGCGATGTACCTGCGCATTATGCCCAGATACCTGCCCGCTCCTCAAATGCTCGTTTATATCAGTGGTATTTCTGAAATTATTATAGGAATTGCCATTTGTTTCCCTGCGACCAAAAACCTTGCACTTTGGGGCCTTATGCTGATGCTGATATTATTTTTTATGGTACATGTTCATATGTTTTCTTCAGAAAAGGCTGCTGCCGGTTTCCCACAATGGCTGCTTGTCATACGTGTTTTTATGCAATTTGGACTGATTTACTGGGCATACTACTATTTAAGATTTTAGGGATATCCCACCCAGCCTCAGTCGTAAAGGCTGCCCTTTTAGAGAATAACGTCTAGCTAATCTGATTTAACTTATCCTACAATTTGCTGTATATTAAATAGTTAAGGTGAATTTTTTCTTTCAGTGAAGCGGTCTTATGTTTTTAACCGGATACTAATGAATTTTCAAACGATCATTTGTGCCCTAAAACATCAAAATCATCTGGCAAATTACACTTCAACTGTAAAAATCAACAGTTCAGAATATTTAAATTTTAAAAGCGCGGGTTTTCCACCAATTTTACTCCAGTTAAAAACCTTAAACCTTTTGAATTATGAAAATCATCCTCCTTTTAATCAACCTTTTGATCGCGCAGTTGCTCAGCGCCCAAGCTTATGACAATAACATGCAAAAGGCACTAGCGACCTGGCATGAAGGAAATGCTGTAGAAGCCTCAGCGCAGTTTGAAAAAATCGCATCTTCCTCCTCAGAGAAATGGTTGCCCAATTATTATGTGGGCCTGGTCAACGCCACCGAGGCTTTTAGAACCGAAGATTATGAAAAGGCAGACGCCATGCTCAAAAAAGCGCAACATGCGATAGACAGCGAATTGGAAAAAATGCCTGAAAATGCCGAATTAATGGTCGTTCAAGCACTAATTTATACGGCTTATATCACGAAAGATCCTATGATGAACGGCCAGCAATATGCACCCAAGATAAATGCAATCTACGCTAAGGCAAAAGCCATTGCACCCGAAAATCCACGAGTAGTTATAGAAAAGGCGCAATTTGAACTGGAAAGCGCTAAATATACAGGTGACGATACACAGGCTAGTTGTGAAGATTTACAAAGCGCTAAGCAATTATTTGATACCTTTAAGAATGATGAAGCTTTTTATCCCAGCTGGGGGAAAGAACAGCTTGATCAGGCAATGGCAAATTGTAAGTGATCCTTGAGGCTATCACCTATTATAAACTTCATTTTCGCATAGTAAATTAACTAGTATGGTACATCTTATCCTAAGAATATTAAAAATAAGCCTGATTGTCTGTATTGCAGTAATCCTTATCAATGTTTTATTCTTTGACGTTCGTATTGCGCAACTGGCAAATTTAAAAACCCTTGGTATCTTTTTTTTCTATTCTGTGGTGATCAGTATGGTCAATGCGATTTTTTTTAACTATTTCAATAAAAAAGTGGGTTGGGACAAAAACTTGTTAAAAAGCATTATCATGGCTTCTGCCGGTTCTATTGTACTTACAATGGCAGCTTACTTTTTCTGCCGCGCTGTGCACCACGTAATTTTCACAAATACATACACGTTTACGCAGTTTTTAGAAAAAGAAAACCTGTCCAATTATCTTTTTCCACTGTTGTTTGCGCTTATCGTAATGCTTTTTTTCTATCTGATCTATTTTTATAAGGCACTGCAAGAGCAAAAAATAAAGGAACAAAAAATTATTGCGGGAACCGCTAATGCACAATTTGATGCGCTCAAGAATCAGTTAGACCCTCATTTTTTGTTCAACAGTCTTAATGTGCTGGCTGCTTTAATAGATGAAGAGCCTGAAAAGGCTCAGAAATTTACCAGCTCACTTTCTAAAGTGTACCGCTATGTTTTGGAACAAAAAAACAAAGACTTGGTCACGGTCGCTGAAGAGTTGCAATTTGCCAAAATTTATATGGATTTGCTGAAAATGCGCTTTGAAGACGCAATCATTTTCAATTTTCCGGAAGAATTACTGGAAAGTGATGCTAAAGTGGTGCCGCTTTCCCTTCAGCTTTTGTTGGAGAATACGGTCAAACACAACAAGGTGATGGAATCTTCCCCTTTAAAAATTTCAATCTATGAATCACAAAAAATGCTTATCGTTAAAAATAACCTTCAGCACAAGGAAATTTTAAACAACAGCAGTGGCGTAGGACTTTTCAATATCAAAGAACGTTATAAATTGTTGACCAAACGCAAAGTGGAAATTATAAAGTCTAAAGAAGAATTTATGGTGCTGCTCCCACTGCTTACTAAACAAACTGAAACAATAATTATGGAAAATAATACATCCATGCACGAATCGGACAGCTATAAGCGTGCAAAGGTGCAAGTAGAAAAAGAGAAAGGCTTTTATGGCAATTTAACGTCATATTGCATCATCATTCCCATACTAGTGGTGTTCAATTTTTTGACCACAAGCTTTCCCTGGTCTATTTTTCCAGCTTTGGGATGGGGTTTGGGCTTGCTCTTTCACGGTTTTGCAGCCTTTAGTTATAATCCCTTTTTCGGCAAGGACTGGGAGACCCGAAAAATTAGGGAAATCATGAACAAAAACGAATAAAAATATGAAAAATTCAGAAGAAAAATATCTAGAAGCAAAACGCAAAGTTGAAAAGATAAAAGCTTTTTACGGCCATCTCACCGTATTTTTGATCATAAACCTACTGTTGGCAGCTTTAAATTATTATGATAACAATTGGAGATCTCCCTGGTTTTTATGGGTTACGCTGGGATGGGGTATTGGACTGGTATTCGATTATTTAAAAGCATTTGAGAAAAACCCCCTGTTCAATAAAAAATGGGAGGAGCGCAAAATTAATGAATATATGGAAAAGGAGGAGCAACGACAAAACTGGGAATAACAAGTTTAGTGCTATTTAATCCCACCAGTGGGTTTATTCCCCGAGGATCTTGATCGAATTGAAAAACCAAAAACGATTACATGAGAGCAGTTATTGTAGAAGATGAAAAGCCTGCCGCCCGAAGGCTGCAGCGCATGTTGACCAAGGAAGGTCTAAAGGTAGAGCAGATGTTGCACTCGGTAACCGAAGGAATTGCATGGTTTACAACGAGTACTCCTCCCGATCTTATTTTTCTGGATATTCAATTAAGTGATGGGCTTTCATTTGAGATTTTTGAGCAGGTAGACGTTCAAAGCGCTGTAATCTTTACTACGGCTTATGATGAGTATGCACTAAAAGCCTTTAAGATGAACAGTATAGACTATCTTTTAAAGCCCATAGATGGAGATGAATTGCATGTTGCGATCCAGAAATTCAAAAAACTAAATAAAAAGGAGGCTACCGGTTTTGATGTGCATTATTTTAAAGAATTGATCACCGGAAAATCGTATAAAACACGTTTTACCATAAGCGTAGGCAAGCATTTAAAAATTGTGGAAACCGATGAAATCACCTGTTTTTATACTGAAAACAAGGCAACTTATCTGCAAAACGGTGAAGGGCGCAATTATGTTTTAGAAACTTCAATGGACACGCTGGAACAAGAACTGGATCCCAAGGCGTTTTTTAGGATCAACCGGCAGGCGATAATTTCTCTTAAAGCAATTGAAGACATTATCGCGTATTCTAACTCCCGTTTAAAAATAAAACTGTGTAATTTTGAACACTTTGAGCTTATTGTTGCTCGTGAGCGAGTAAGTGATTTTAAAAAGTGGTTGGGATAAGCGTCTCTCTAAAATTATCTTACAAAAACCAGTTCGTTTTTCTCCAGATCTGAATATTCCTCGCTAAAACCGTAGCCATCATAGTTAAAACCCTTAAGATCATCTAGTGTCTCCACGTCCTTATCGATAATGTAGCGCGCCATTAGTCCGCGGGCTTTTTTGGCGTAAAAAGCGATGATTTTCAATTTCCCGTTCTTATAATCCTTAAAAACAGGCGTGATTATGGGTACTTTCAGTTTGTCTTCCTTAATTGATTTAAAATATTCCTTACTGGCAAGATTGAGAAAAAGTTCATCGTCTTTAAGTTCAGCATTGATGGCTTCGGTGATTTTTTCTCCCCAAAATTCATAAAGGTTATCCGAGTGGCCAGACTTTAATTTAGTGCCCATTTCCAGGCGGTATGCTTGCATGAGATCAAGCGGTCGCAGTATGCCGTAAAGTCCAGAAAGGATGCGAAGTGTATCTTGTAATTTATCAATTTTATTTACAGGAATATTGTAGGCATCAAGGCCGGTGTATACATCCCCGTCAAAGGCGTACATCGCGGGACGTGCGTTTTTTTTAGTAAACGGTGTTTTAAAATCTTTATAACGCTGGTAGTTCAGTTCGGCTAGTTTATCGCTGATGCTCATCAGTTTACCAACTTCAGCCTTGGTTTTGCGTTCCAGTTTTTTATTAAGCGTTTCGGCCTCTTGCAGAAATTGGGGCTGCGTAGCTCGGGAAGTGGGCAATTTTGACTCAAAATCAAGTGATTTTGCAGGGGAAACGACGATTTTCATACAGTTTTTCTTTATGGGCTAAAGTAAGCAAACCTTTGTAAATAGCGCGCTGAGCCTCATAACAATGACCATAGGTCGAATAAATGATTTCTATGGAATGGTTCTTCCTTCTACATAAATTTTAGTATTCTACCATAACACAAGTGTCATGGTTAAAAAGAGTAATTAATAGTCAAAATAATTGACAGCAAGGAAGTTATTGTTGTGGCCGTTAACTCTCATTTCGTTTTTTATATTTGCCAAATCTGCCATAAATCGGGGTTTTAGGTATTAAAATCCAGTAAAAAGGCAATTCTAGGTGACTTGAAACTTAGAATCACAAATAATATTTTTAAAATTTATGCATAGAATTTTTATTTTTTTATTATTCGTACTATTTCATATTACTGGCTTCGCGCAAGAAAGTGATGGTTCAGGCTTTAAGGTGAAGTTGCAGCAATCTAACCCTTCCCCCGTCATTAATGACAGTGAAGTAGAAATTGAAGTTGATGGGGGGACACCACCTTTTAAATATCAATGGTCTAATAAGAAGACTCCATTAACTTCAGCAAAAGCTGAAGAACTCACTGAAGGTATCCCATACACGGTAAAAGTGAGCGACGCGGAAGGGGAAACTACGACAAAGACCTTTGAAATCCCTGCAGCATCTATCACCGAAAAATTTAACAGCTGGATGAAACCGGCGGTAGATAATATGGCTTCCATTTTATTCTGGGATCCCTTTGAAGCTGTAGGCCTGTACGATCCCAAAGTCTATACAGATAGTAAGGAAGTGCCCATACCCAATTGGGACGCGACCACCAATAAAAAATTTCATTTAAAAAAATGGCTCAAAGAAGAAGGAGCCCAAGTAAAAGAAGGTGATAAAATTGCCATAGTATCTAAAGAAGGTGAGTCGGATATTGACATTTATGCACCAAACACGGGTAATCTCAGCTATCTTGTAGATGAAGGCGATGTGGTCTTCAACCCCCAGAACAAAGAAGATGTCATTGAGCAGGGCGCACATCACGTGGCCAAACTTACTTTTGACGAACCCATCCCATTATTGCATCCCAATGGCACGCAGCGCAAAAACAGCATTCCCTTTATTGTAATCTGGCTTATAATAGGCAGTATCTTTTTTACAATAAAGCTCGGTTTTGTCAACATCCGTGGTTTTAAACATTCCATAGATTTAGCCAAAGGAAAGTTTGACGATCCTGATGCTCCCGGAAAAATTCGCCATTTTCAGGCAATGACCACCGCAGTTTCAGCGACTGTGGGACTGGGAAATATTGCCGGGGTCGCGGTTGCTGTTTCCCTGGGTGGCGCGGGCGCTACGTTCTGGATGTTTATCGCCGGTTTTTTTGCCATGTCGCTCAAATTTGTAGAGTGTACTCTCGGTGTAAAATACCGCGAAATAATGGACGATGGGCGTATTTTTGGTGGCCCCATGAACTATCTGCGTTATGGTCTGGAAAAGCGTAACATGAAAGGGCTGGGTAAATTTCTGGCCATTCTTTTTGCCGTACTAGGGGTTGGCGCTTCTTTTGGCGGTGGTAATATGCTGCAATCGAATCAAGCCTTTGAGATCGTCGCAGAACAGCTTACCTTTTTGCAGGGCAATGGATTTTGGTTCGGTATTGGTTTTGCGGTACTTGTGGGCATCGTGATCATAGGTGGGATAGACAGCATTGCCAATGTGACCAGTAAAGTTGTGCCGTTTATGGCGCTGGTTTATATTCTGGGCTGCCTGATCGTGATTGGTTTTAATATAGAGAATATAGGCGCTGCTTTTTCGGCGATTTTTAACGGTGCGCTCTCGCCGCAGGCGATGAAAGGTGGTTTTCTGGGCGTACTGATTATCGGGTTGCAGCGGGCCGCGTTCTCGAGCGAGGCCGGTGTGGGTTCGGCAGCGATCGCACACAGTGCCTCAAAGACCAATAACCCCATTGCTGATGGGTTTACCGCACTCGTAGAACCTTTTAT
>DRGP01000070.1 GCA_011050015.1 Leeuwenhoekiella sp.
CTTCATTTACGTGCGTTTGCCAAAAAGTAAAGGCGCATACCATTAGAAATGCTTAAATTCGCCTCCATAGACAATTTTCGGCCTTATGAATGACTTCAGTTTTAGGAAGTACAACAGAATTTTTGGGTGGTTGGCCTTTGCCATTGCCCTTACCACTTTTAGTTTAACGGTAGAGCCTACAGCTAGTTTCTGGGATGCGGGTGAATATATATCCACCTCCTCAAAGCTTGAAATCGGTCACCCGCCAGGGGCACCATTTTATCAAATGCTCGGCGCGTTCTTTTCCACTTTTGCACCAGACCAAACGTATGTGGCGATGGCTGTAAATTTTATATCGTGCCTAGCCTCGGCCTTTGCGGTGTTGTTCATGTTCTGGTCCATAAGCCTACTGCTTTTAAAACTGCTCAAACGCTCCAAAGAGTCTCTTACTGTAACTAAATCCTGGGCCATTATTGCCAGTGCTTTTATAGGTTCAGTTTCCTATACATTTACTGATAGTTTTTGGTTTAATGCTGTTGAGGCTGAAGTGTATGCCATGGCCACCTTTTTACTGGCACTACTCTTCTATCTGGCCCTGCTCTGGGAGCGCGATATGTTCAAGCCGCGCGGTAACCGCTGGCTCATTTTGATCTGTTTTGTGATCGGTCTTTCCTTTGGGGTACACTTTATGGCCTTGCTGACCATTCCTGCCATTGGTTTTCTTTATTTCTTTAAAAATCACAAACCGGTTACGATAACCAGCTTTATCATAGCGAATATTGTCGTGATCGCTATACTGCTCTTTATATTCAAATTTTTACTCCCGTATACATTGAGCTTTTTTGGCTACGCCGAAATCTTTTTTGTCAACACTTTTGGGCTACCGTTCAATAGTGGGACAATCATCGCGGGGATCATATTTATCACTGCTTTTTATTATTTATTCCGCTATACACAGAAAAAGTCCTACTTTCAGCTCAACACCTTATTGCTTTGCGTCCTCTTTATATTTATTGGGTTTTCCAGCTGGTTAATGCTTCCCATCCGTGCAAATGCCGGCACCACTATTAATGAGAACAACCCAGATAACGCGCAGGAACTTCTAGCCTATTACAACAGGGAGCAATACCCCGGACCGGCCCTATTTTATGGTCCCCAGTTTACCGAAATTTTTGGCGGCCTGGACCCTGATAATCCGTATGTGGATGATCAACCCAACTATGAGAAAGACACTACCAGCGGGAAATACATCATTGTCAACAACTGGAAAAATTCAGTGCAGAATACAGATGATTCACAGAAAGCCATACTTCCCCGCATGTGGAGTACCGAGCATATTGCAAACTATATGCAGTTTACAGGTCCGCTGCAATTTACCGTAAAACCAGAATATACGTCAAACAAGCAATTACAACAGGCAATAGCCAATTTTAAATCTGATTATGCGGTAGGCCGCATTGATAATGAAGGTTATCAAAAGTTCTTAATGCAAATCAGAGAGTATATTAATGTAGAAAAACCTTCTTTTGGCGATAATATGCGCTATCTATTCGATTTTCAGATAGGCTATATGTATTGGCGTTATTTTATGTGGAATTTTGTGGGACGCCAGGATGATATTCAAGGAAACTATAATGACCTGAACGGAAACTGGATAAGCGGCATCGGTTTCATCGATGAGGCCCATATAGGTTCACAGGACAATTTGCCCAGCGATGTAAAAGATAATAAAGCCCGAAATACTTATTTTTTCCTACCACTTATTCTGGGATTATTAGGCCTGATTTTTCAGGCCAGCCGGGACAAAAAGAACTTCTGGGTACTGCTCGTATTTTTCCTTTTTACAGGTATAGCGCTTAAAATTTATTTAAACGAAAGACCTTTCGAGCCTCGAGAACGTGACTACGCCCTTGTCGGTTCGTTTTATGTTTTCGCGATATGGATTGGTTTTGGCGTGTATGCCCTCTTTGATATGCTTAAGGAATATTTAAAACCAAAAATCGTCCTGCCTATAGTCACTGTGGTTTGCATGCTCGCAGTACCTGTAGTTTTGGCCTCAGAAAACTGGGACGATCACGACCGTTCTAGCAGGAAAACCGCTCTGGCGATGGCAAAAATGTACCTGGACTCTTGCGATGAGAATGCGATACTTTTTACCATAGGTGATAATGACACTTTCGCGCTCTGGTATGCGCAGGAAATTGAAGGGTACCGTCGTGATGTACGCATCGTAAATACAAGTCTCTTTCAGACCTCGTGGTATATAGATGATATGAAGAAAAAGGCGTACTTGAGCGACCCGATACCCTCACAGTTATCCCATGATAAATATATTGCGGGTACGCGTGATGCTGTTTTCTTCAAACAAACCACCAAAGATACCCTTAATATCAAAAAATGGATGGACTGGATTGCCAGTGACGACCCGCGTACAATGGCCGAGCTACAAAGCGGCACAATGGTACATACATTCCCAACTAAGAATATCACTGTACCGGTTGATAAAAGCAGTGTCCTGGCCAATAATATAGTCCCGAAGAAGGATGCAGACCTTATAGCCAATAAAGTAACCTTAAGCATAAAAGGGGATGTCCTCTATAAAAACAGGCTGCTTATGCTTGATATTATAGCCAATAACGACTGGAAACGTCCTATTTATTTTACTGGTGGAAGCTTTGGCGATGATGATTACCTATGGATGAAGGATTACCTGCAGCTGGATGGCGTCACTTATAAACTTGTACCCATTAAAACGCCCATAGACCCCCGTAATCCTTATGATATGGGTAGGATAGACAGTGAGAAATTCTACAATATTGTGACGAACTGGTACTGGGGCAATAGTGGCGATCCCGATCTCTATTATGATACAGAAACCCGGCGTAATGGAATTACCTATCGCGGGAACATAGCCCGTGGTGTCGAAAAATTAATCGCAGAGGGCAAAAATGACAAAGCCAAAGAACTGCTGGATCTAGCCATGGAAAAAATGCCGCTTGAGTATTTTGAATATTACACGCTCTTGGAACCTTATATAAGCGGGTATTATGAGATAGGTGATAAGAAAAGGGCTCGCGAAATATGGAATCAGCTGGTCAAAAAATACCAGGAAAAACTTGATTATTGGGGCGGTTTGCCCATTTCACGTCAGCGGGATTATGCAGAAGATGTCATCACAGACATTGAGCGCTACCGTAGCCTGGTCGATCTATTGGCGCGCAATAAAGACAATGAGCTTTTGCCCGAAAAAGCGGAAGAATTCAACGATTATTTGCGGAAATTCTCCCATTTTTACAGTGAGCAGGAGCAATTGCCTACTGATCCTGAAATCATGCCGCTAGATACCAATAAATCAAGACCTATCGCGCCTGAAAAACCAGACACTTCCATGCGATGATAAAGATGCCGCTACCCGTAAAGATGCCGCGGCTCATAAAATGGATTTACCCAAATTATCTGTGGGATAAAAAACGAGATCGTAAAGGGGAGCGCACACTCTACCTCACTTTTGATGATGGCCCTATTCCAGAAGTGACGCCGTGGGTATTGCAATTGCTTGAAAAATACAATGCAAAAGCCACTTTTTTTCTCATTGGTGAGAATATAGACAAACATCCCGATGTTTTTAAAGAAGTTTTGCGCAAGGGCCATAGAATGGGCAACCATACCTATAATCACCTTAATGGCCGCAAAACCGATACTTCGGTTTATATGCAAAATATCACCAAAACGGCTCAAAAACTGGATAAAAACATAAGAAAAGGGGCGCCTGATTTAGCTGAATCCTACCTTTTGGAAAAAAAGCTGTTCAGACCGCCGTACGGAAAAATTAAAAAAGAGCAGGCCAAACTATTGAAGCAAGAAGGATATCAAATTGTACTTTACGATACGCTTGCTTATGACTGGGAACAGCAAATAAATGCTAAGAAATGTGCAAAAAACGTCCTAAATAACGCAGAAAACGGAAGTATTGTCCTCTTTCACGACAGTCTAAAAGCATTTAAAAATCTACAAGTGGCCCTCCCCCAGGTACTGGAACATTTTTCTGCTAAGGGATTTGCCTTTAAGGCACTCTAGCATATTTTTTAATCAGGCCTATAAGCGTATTGGCATCCTGCTCGCCACTTTGCCTCCAGCGCATTTCCCCTTTTTGGTAAATCATAAGTGTGGGCAGCGTTTTTATACGTAAGGCTTCGGCGAGTTCTGGGTTTTTATCTACATCTATTTTAATCACCTTGGCATGATCGCCCAGAGCCGCAGCAACATCACGTAAAATAGGGTGCATTGCGGTTGAAGCCTCATTCCACTCCGTAAAAAAATCGAGCAATACCGGAAGTTCCGCATCTATTAAAGCTCCAAAATTTGACATATTCTGGTCTGTTTTAGAAGTTTAAATATAAGCTATTCTATCAATAATGGCTATTTTGACCTAAAAATCAGCTTAATTCACTAATAAATTATAACTAGTTACAAGAAACTGGTTAGATCCGCTCGAAGTATTCCGTTCTACATAGATTTCTACATAATCAGAAGGATCTACCATTACCGTACCTACTATGGCAAGTCCCTCTCTCGCATTGGTGGTAGTAATATCGTATATAACTTCTGTGCCGGGCACAAGATTTCCATTTTTATATATAGAAAACGTAACGCGCATACCGGCTATTGAGGTAAATGAAATAGTACCATAAATATTAAGAGACCTTCCTTTAGTTCCTTCATAAACTAAGCGATTAGAAGTAGTACTACTTGTTCGAAAATTTCTAATTGAAGTGGTAGAGACAGGTAATTTTATAGCGTTGTTGTTACTGAGGGTAACTACTGAAGAATTTGTATAATATAAATTGCCAGTTGCTGTGCCATCATCTTCTGCTGGAATACCGGGGCAATTAATAGTCCAGTCATTGGTGAAATTAAAACCTATATAAGACCCACTAGTATACTTATTTACATAACTGCCACTACCGGAAAAAACAGTACTCAATAGTACTCCATTAGGTACTGCAGGATTTGCACTCACATCAAACCCAACTGCCGAACCGTTAACGGTGCTAAAGCCACTGACTTTCTCTACCAACCCAAAATTATCTTCTAACTTCTCATACGTACCTGAATTATTACCGAACCAAGCTTGATTGTTCAATAGTAAATTACCAATGTTAGAATAAGTAAGACCACTGGTATTGTTAATAAATTGAATAACATTACCAAAGAAAATGCCTAAATTAGAAATAGTTCCCACGCTATTAGTCATTCCACTTATGGTTGTGTTCTGTACTAGCAAAGAAGAGTTGGTCGCAATACCAGGACCCTCTATTTCAAAAGCTTTTGCCCCGGTCAAAGTTACATAACGTATACTTCCACCAGACCCTTTAAAAATTGTACCTCCCGGAAAGGACAGCACATCTTCTGAAGCGTCAAGACCTGAGATATAGGCACCGTTGAGATCAATTGAGCTAGTCAACGCGATCGTGCCATTAATTTCGTAAAATGTATTTTCATCCAATGTAATTAAATTGCCTACTGGATTGGGAAAGTCTGCTTGGCTTTTAACAAGCACATAATTATCCCTCTTGGTACTACTCATCCTCCCCCAGCTAGTACTGGATGTGGTATAGTATTCAAAGGAATTTAAATCGGTATCAAAAACCAATAGTCCGTTTGCAGGATCTTCAATAGCTTCTCGTTGCGCCGTAGTCATTCTTGGAGTGAGGAAACCTTGTTTTTGAGAGGTTACATCCATTATCGCAGAAGGATCAGGAGCTTGAGTTCCTATCCCTATTTGGCCGACAGCCAAAATAGGAATGGCAATCATACATACCGACGTCACAAACTTATAGATGAAACGCATAAGAATATTTTTTACAAAAATATAAAAATTTCTTAAAGTAATGCGTTTTGTCGAATAAATTATGTATTAAAACGATGATACGCATTGTACGTTCTCTGTATTTTTTTACATTTCTTTATCCAGATCGATAATCACGCTATTTTACGCTTCTTTAAATGAATGGTCGTAATTTCTGGCCATATACCTATGCGTCCGGGATAGCCCAGAAAGCCAAACCCTCTGTTCACATTTATAAGTCGTTGTGCATGCTCATAAATTCCTGCCCAGTTTTCATAACGATATTGAACAGGGCTCCACTTAAACACACCGGGTATTTCGATGCCAAATTGCATTCCATGCGTATGACCACTCAGGGTAAGCTGAAAATTCTTGGGGTGCGTCTTTATTTTTTCGGCCCAATAAGAGGGATCGTGACTCATCAGTATTTTAAAATCAGTAGGTTTTAGTCCTTTTGAAGCAGCATCTACATCACCCGCTTTCTTAAAACCTCCTGCCCCCCAGTTTTCTACGCCTACAAGAGCGATTTTTTGTCCGTCACGCTCTAAAAAACGGTGTTCGTTGAGTAGCAAATCCCAGCCCATGCCGCGCTGAATGTTTTTGAGGTCATCAAGATTTTTGGCTTGTGCCTGCTCACTTTCCCAAGAAACATAATCTCCATAATCGTGATTCCCCAATATAGAAAACACTCCATCTGTAGCGCTAAGGGAGCTAAATAAGGATTGCCAGTCCTTCATTTCTATAGCGATATTGTTAACCAGGTCTCCGGTAAAAAGGATCACGTCTCCCTCCTGACGGTTTACCAAATCTACTGCATAGGCTATTTTCTCGTGATTGTCAAAACTACCGCTGTGAATATCACTTATCTGAGTTATTTTATACCCATCAAAAGCTTCGGGCAAATCATCAAAATACAAATTGTAATTGAGCACCCTAAACCGGTATTTCCCTTTATACATTCCATATAAAAGCGATAAGAAAGGAATCGCCGCCAGCCCCAGCGCTATACCACTGATGAATTTTCGCCGGGAAGGCATGCTAAAAGTATTCTCATGGGCAATAAACCGATCATAAAGCCCCACTATAAACCGAACAATATCTTCAAGCAGCATAAAGCTCACCACAAGAATTTTTGGCACAAAAAGAACCAGAAAGAACCCCATCGCAAACATTGTAGGGAGATCAAAGCCCTTATATGGATTCATACTGGCAATGTGATAAATGAGATTGGCCAGAACGAGTAAAGACAAAACCAAGTAGAGATACTGTATCCAATGTATTCTGGTAAGGGTTTTAAATGCCTGGAAGGCGTAAATATCTATTATAATGTAGATAACAATAAAGATAAACCAACGCATGTATGCAATTTTTAGACCGCAATATTAGTGAAAGGAAGGCGGGTAGGACCTTGTGGTTTTCATAAAATTTTAAGCAGCTACCCAGTAAATCGATTAGAGTCATTACATTCACCTCAGAAAACCATTTCTGAAAATCAATATATTTATGAGCGTTGTACCCCCTATCTCCATATGTACCTGGCAATTTGAACAAGCAAACCTTACCGCCGGCAGACTACTGGAAAACGGTTATCCTGCTTTAGACGCTGTCATTGCAGGTGCTTCTGTAGAAGAGCAAAATCTTAAAAACACCACCGTGGGCAAGGGCGGAGACACAGATCGTGAGGGCAATGTAAGTCTTGATGCGTGCGTAATGAACCATGATGGCGATTGTGGTGCGGTAGTTTGTGTCTCAAATACCAGTCATGTAAGTGCACTGGCGAGAAAAGTAATGGAGGAAACGCCGCACGTGATGCTTGCTGGTGCCGGTGCTGAAGAGTTTGCAATAAAAATGGGATTTACAGATGAACAACTTGTGACACCAATTGCAAAAAAAGCATATCAAAAATGGCTGAAGTCACCAGAGTACAAGCCCATAATAAATATAGAAAACCACGACACCATAGGCTTGCTGGCACTCGATCAAAACGGACATATGGCCGGAGCATGCAGCACCTCTGGACTATCCTATAAAATGAAAGGCCGTGTGGGCGATTCTCCCATTATAGGCAGTGGTCTCTTTATAGATAGCGAGGTAGGTGGAGCAGCCGCTACGGGAATGGGCGAAGAAATCATGAAAACTACAGGCAGTTTCCTTATTGTTGAGTTAATGCGCAACGGTCTAAGTCCGCAGGAAGCTTGTGAAGAAGCCGTAAAGAGAATTGTGCGGAAAAATGATAAATTCAGGGATTTCCAAATTGCATATATTGCCATGGACTTTAAAGGGAATACGGGAACTTACTGTATTCACCCAGGTTTCAACATGATGCACTATCAGAATACAAAAAATGAAATTATAAAAGCAAATAGTTTTTTAAAAAATTAACAAAAGAACCAACCAAAAACTTTCTAAAAATAAGGCTAATCAAGTTTTATTAAAAAAATATGGTGTCAACGTGTTATGATCCATAAATTTTATTAGATTTACAATCTTAATAACAAATTAGATTAAACTGAACATTAATTTAATTTCAAGATTGGATAAAAATTGCAAAATTTATTTTATATTTGCATAGCCTAATGGCAAAAAATATTTAAGACTGTTGTAATTGACTTGTAATAATCAATTATGATTTGGGGTGAAAGCCAGCTCTCGTAGCTGGCTTTCTTTATTTAATAAAGTCAACAACTTATTATTATTTTTTTATCTCTACCCCATTGTAAACTATCCCGGGAAAAGACCATCAGGATTATGAAATCAGAACTACTGACAGGATTCAATTTCGATCCGCTACACTTTTTTTCTGCCGTAAATAATAAATATATTGAAACACCTCATAAAGGGCTATCAGTATCAACAAAACTGCGCAAAACGTACTGAACATAATAGTTAAATGCATAATTATAGAGTTGGTTAAAAAACGTTGTAGTAATATACAACTTATTTAATATTGACCATAATTTAACATGATATATTTTTTTATTTCAAAAAATTAATATCTTTTAAATATTTTATACTATTATTAATTATAATCCAGTGTTATTGACGATCCTTTAAATACAGGCAATGGTATTCATAGTCTATAACTGCCTTTGCTTGGTTAAGAATATCAGCCCCTATAATACCGTCAACTCCCAGAATATCATGATCTGTTAAGGCGGTATTGACGTGTGAAAGATCAAAGAGCACAACATCCACATCGGCAATAGACCAATTTTCAATTGCGACGGTGTTATTTGAGGAAATTTGCGTAAACATATCGACTGCACCCGCACCGGCAGCTTTGACATCACTATCTTCAGCAAATAATTTAAACTGATCTGCTGCTTTAAAATCAACACAGGTATTGGAAGCACCGGTATCTAATATAAAACTACCTATCACACCGTTTAATTTGAGATTGATCTTAAAATGACCGGTATGGGTTTCAGTCAATTTTATGCTGTGATATCCCTTTTCTTTTAAAAATTGCCTTAAAGACGCCATATATGAATTTTGGTAACAATAGCAAACTTAAATTTTAACGCACCCCTTACCCATTAAATGTTTATTAAAGTTTAGGTCGACCTTTGGCTAATTGTTAAATTTAGCCCATGTTTTTAATCGACACCCACACGCATCTTTATAAAGAAGAATTTGATGACGATCGAGACGCTGCCATAAAGCGCGCAAATGATCTGGGCATAACCACCTTTGTCATCCCCGCTATAGACTCCACGTACACCAGCGCAATGGATAATTTAAAAGATAATTATCCCGGGCAAATGTATTTAATGACCGGCTTACATCCCACTCAAGTAAAACCGGACAGCTATACAGAAGAACTAGGCCATGTCGCTGATAGGCTTAAGGAAAAAAGTTTTTCCGCCGTAGGCGAAATAGGAATTGATTTGCACTGGGATCAATCTACACTTGACATTCAGCAGGAAGCCTTTAAAACCCAAATACAATGGGCTAAAAAAAATAAATTGCCCATAGTCATACACTGCAGAGATGCCTTTGATGAAACTTTTGAAGTTTTAGAAAGCGAAAAAGATGAACATTTACATGGTGTTTTCCATTGTTTTACTGGCAACTTAGAACAAGCCAAACGAGCCATAAGCTTCAACCTAAAGCTTGGCATAGGAGGTATTGCTACGTTTAAAAATGGAAAAATAGATCAATTTTTAAACGAAATACCACTCAAAGATATCGTTTTGGAAACTGATGCTCCCTATCTCGCTCCTGCCCCGCATCGCGGCAAGCGTAATGAAAGTGCCTACCTGATGAAGGTAGCGCAAAAGGTGGCGCGCATTTATAACTTACCGTTAGAAGATGTTGCAAAAATTACCAGCGCCAGCGCTCGAACAGTTTTTAACCTAAACTAATAGCAATTTCAAAATACAATATGATATAATGAATCCATGAAATCGATATAATAAGTCTAAAAACAAGCTTTTTTGACCTATAAATTAAAATATTTTGTTCTTTTGCCACAATACACCTAACCGATTAAAAATAGAATTTTGCAAACCTTTGATGACATTAGATTTTATGACGCCCCAGAGGTAAATGATGCCATCATGGAGTATGCCAGGCATCCCATGTTTAAGGCTTTGCTACAATTTACTTTTCCCGAAAAAAGCGAAGAGGAAATCACTGCCACTTTATTAAGTTGCCGTTCAATACAGGATTTCCAGGAGCGTGTCATTTATCATTCGGTGGGGAAAGTGATCGAAAAAAGCACAGAAGGCTTTTCTACCTCTGGTTTTGAGGATCTGGATCGCAAACAATCATACCTTTATTTATCAAATCACAGGGATATTATACTGGATACCTCGTTTATCAATTTTGCTTTGATGAACCACGAACAGATTATGACCGCTTCCGCCATAGGGGACAATTTGGTCAAAAAGTCCTTTTTACTCGTATTATCAAAGCTTACTCGTAATTTTTTGGTACAGCGCAGCCTTTCGCTCCGCGAGATGCTTGCAAGTTCAAAAAAATTATCCCTGTACATTCAAACTTTAATCGGCCAAAAACAATCGATATGGATGGCCCAGCGGGAAGGACGCACTAAAGATGGTTATGACAGGACGCAGCAAGGTGTGCTCAAAATGCTGGCCATGAACCGTGGCAAGGAACCTGCGATGGTTTATCTTAAAAAAATGAGGATTGTGCCTGTGGCCATTTCATATGAATTTGATCCTACAGATATTTTTAAAGTACCAGAACTTATCGCAAAAAGCGAAGATGTAGAATATATAAAAAGTAGTAATGAAGATTTTAACAGTATCATGCGTGGTGCACTGGGAAACAAAAAACGCGTTCACATAAGCTTGGGAACGATTGAGAATGTGGTCTTTGAACGCATAGATGCTAAACCAATCTCAGAAAATGACAAGCTACAGGAGCTCGCTCAGGAAATAGACCGCTGCATTCATAGTATCTATAAATTATGGCCATCTAACTTAGTGGCCTATGACTTATATCACGATAGCACCAAATATGTTCATGCCTATACCGAAAAAGACAAACGTGCCTTTGAGCGTCGTATAGAACGCAGAATTCCTGCCGAAACCGAGGTAGCACGCGAAAGTTTCTTACTCATGTATGCTAATCCAGTGATCAATAAAGAAAAACTGGCCACATGAATACCA
>DRGP01000071.1 GCA_011050015.1 Leeuwenhoekiella sp.
ACCTTCCTTCTCACGAGTTTTCCGCATATGGTCACGACACGATTTTTCGTCAGGAAATTGTTCTACAAAACTTAGAATAGTCATATTTTAGATTTTTAAGAAGATAATAAATTATCTTTACTGGTGCAATTCCGACGAATCAATTTATCAATTAATAAAACGTTCTTTACGCTACAAATTCCATAAAAAATCATCTGGGGTGCAACACTTTGTATTTTATACCGTCATTAAAGTAGCACACCACTAACCACACATCATTTTGCAATTATCAGAAATTCTAGAACGATGCAAGCATAACGACCGTCGTGCGCAATTGCAGCTGTACCGCAAGTATAGTGAGGGTATGTATTATGTGGCTTTTAGGTTTTTAAAAAACTCCTATGAAGCAGAAGATGCCATGCAGGAAGGTTTTGTAAAGGCCTTTGCAAAAATGCATCAGTTTACCGGTGAAGTAACCTTCGGCGCTTGGCTAAAACGCATTGTAATTAACCAGAGTATTGATATGCTCAAGGCAAAAAAGCTGGAACTCGTTGCAATTAATGAACAGGTTATGGGAACGGTGGATGAATTTGACGACTGGTCTGTGGGAGACAGTATTTCTATCGCGCAGATCAAGGAAGCTATAGATGAACTGCCAGAGCGGTACCGGTATGCGGTGATGCTTTTTCTTATAGAAGGCTACGATCATCAGGAAATATCAGAAATACTTGATATTACCGAGGTTGCCTCAAGAACGCTGGTGCATCGCGGTAAAAAGAAGTTACAGGAAAAATTAAAACACTATTACAATGGCACAGGATATTAGGGAATTGTTTAAAAATGACAAGGGCATCCCTACCCATGGGTTGCGCAGTGGCCACGAGCAACGCTTTGAGGCTAGACTTGATGCGCATTTTGGTAAACCAAAAACAAACAGCGGGAAGTACATGTGGCTTAAAATTGCTGCGGTATGTATCGTAATTTTTACGGTAGGCAGCCTGTTTTTGAGTCAAAATGGGAATTTTGGAATGCCATCTGATCAGCAAAATGTACAGGTGGCCGAGGCCGATGCATCCCCCTTGCACCTGAGTGACCTTTCCCCTGAATTTAAAAAACTGGAAGATTACTATATGGCTAGCATAAATGTAGAACTGGCCCAGCTCAATCTTACAGACAATAATAAAGAACTTATAGATTCTTATATGGGACAGCTGGAAGAGCTGAATACCGAATATAAAAAACTCAACGCAGATCTTGTTGAAGTAGGCGTTAACGATCAGACCGTGAGTACGCTCATTGACAATCTACAGCTGCGACTGGATCTTCTTTTTAAACTCAAAGAAAAGTTGAAGGATTTAAAACAAGCTCCCGAAGGAGAGACACAAACTAATAGAATATAGTACCCCTAACGATGAAATTATATATCACCCTCGCTTTTGCCTGTCTAACGGGCCTCAATACCTTGATGTGCCTTGCGCAAGAAAAAACGACAAAGATTACTGAGCGTTACAATGTGAATGAAGCGGTAAACCTGCTCTTGGATTCACAGAATACAGACGTTGTCTTTCAAGATTGGAACAAGGACGAAGTACAAATAGAGGCTATTCTGGAAACCGAAGGATTGACCGAAGAGCAGATTGAACAATTAAAAAACGCCTGGCGTGTAGAGGTGCAGGGCAACAGCACTACCATAAGCATCAAGAGTGCCGGCAATACGGGTATAGGCGTTCCGCTCAACGATCTTTCTGGAGGTAATCTGGATGATATTGTTTCCTCTTCTATGGCTATGCTGGAACCCATGATGCAGACCATGATCGCACCCATGCTTCAAAGCCTGCGCGGCGGTGAGCTTCCACCGGAATATTATGAGAAGATAGATCACGTAAAATTTGATTATGATGCTTACAGACGTGATGGTGAACAATACCTTAACGCCTATAAAAAGAAAATAAGAACCAGTTTTGGCGATGATTATAAGCAGGTCATGGCGCAGTGGGAAAAACAAAATGCCCAGAAGTTGAAAAGAGGCGCGACAAATTCGCTGGGGGCTATTCCAGAATCTCCTTTTGGTAAAAGATTCAATTTTAATACAAATGCATATCAAAAGGATAAAAAAAATTACATTGCACTGCTCAATAAAAACCTAAATACAGATGTTTCTGTGCAGGAAGTTGATAAATGGATGGAGGATGTAAAACGCTGGAGTGAAGATTTTAAAGCAGCCTTCGGTGAAAACATGGAAAACTGGAGTGCCAAAATTGGTACTTCCATGCAGGGAAATATGCAATCTTTGGGCGAAAATATGGGTACTGCCATAGAACGCTGGAGCGCACAAATGGAGCAAATGGCCCAAGCAGAAAATGGAAATTTCAGCAAAACAGTCACTAGGGATGCAAATGGAAATGTGATAGGAACACAGGTGAGCTTCTCTTCGGCATCCAGAAGACCTACTGCACTTACTGGTAATATAAAACGTACTATCGTGGTGCATATGCCCAGGGAGGCTAAACTGGACCTTAATGTGCGTCATGGTAATATAAAAATAAGCGAGGCTAAAAATGCCCGTATCAACTTATCACATGGCGGCTTTATCGCCAAGACCATAGACGGGGATCGCACCTATCTCACCGTAGCCTACAGCCCCATAGATGTTGACAGCTGGAATTATGGGACGCTGCAAACCAATTATGTAAAGCGTTGTGTGATCAACAGTGCAGAAAATATAAAACTTAATTCACGTGCAAGCAATATTGTAATCAAGGAGCTGGGAGAATCTGCCGTAATACGTGGTAGTTTTGGGGAGTTGACCATTCCTAAGCTGGACCGTGATTTTAAAAGCATTAATATAAGCCTTCAAAACAGTGAGCTTGTTCTAAATCTTCCCGATACTGCCTATAATTTTTCCTATAACGGTACGCGTAGTTCGCTAACTTATCCCAAAACCATAGAAGCAAAAATAATGCGTGGTTATGATAGCCAGATGCTCAATGGGTTCTATAAAGCAAAAGATGCTGGTGGATCTGTTTTGATTTCTTCTAAATTTAGTGATGTAGTGGTAAAATAATCGATTAGAATGGTATTTTTGATACCATGAGTATAGATAAAGCAAAACGGGATTTATTCTTAAAAAGTCTCACCCAATCTTTTGTACCCTTATTAGATGCCGATCATGAAGAAGGGGATTACATTCCATTAGACCTTTCCATAAACAATGATGAGCTGCGCCATATTGATGTGGCCTCATCCCGGGCATTGTGGAATTATGTAAATACCCAACTACAGAAAAACCGAGGCAAAATAGGCTATGGCGGTTACAATGAGCGTAGGGATATTTACAGCAGGAGTGTCTATTTTAATCAAAATGACAGCGCAACGCAGCGTAACATTCACTTGGGACTAGATTTCTGGTGCGAAGCTGATACTGCCGTGCTCGCTGCATATCCAGGTATGATACATAGTTTTAAGGATAACCGGAATCATGGGGATTATGGCCCCTGCATTATTTTAAAACACAAGGTAAAAGAAACCTCTTTTTATACCCTTTATGGACATTTATCGCGGGTATCTTTAAAAAATATTGAAGTAGGGCAAAGGCTAAGTGCGGGCGACGTGCTTGCCTATCTGGGCACACCGGATGAAAACGGGGATTATGCACCGCATCTGCACTTTCAAATCATTATGGATATAGAAAACTATTATGGGGATTATCCCGGAGTAAGCAGTGCCAAAAACCTGATGTATTTTTTGGAAAACTGTCCAGATCCCAACTTATTGCTCAAGATCTACTGAAAACACATGTATTTTTGTGATTTTTTTAAAGTCACTTATTTTTTATTATTCTATTTTTCGTCTATGTTATGAGTATCTAGTCTAAATCTTAGATTTATACAAATTCTTCAATAGACCAAAAAAACATGCGAAATTTTTTATTTGTGGCCGCTGAGAACGATGCTTTAGCATCTTGTAAAGCTGGCGGTATGGCAGATGTGGTGAGAGATGTGCCACGCCAAATAGTCGCCCATGGAGATCGGGTACATGTAGTGGTGCCCTCGTACTCCAGACTACATCAACAAGGTAAGTTTATTACCACTTTGAATTTTCACTTAAAGCAAGGTATTTATACGGCCGAACTTTACGAAGTGCCCCCCAAAAAAACATTTGAAAATATTACACATTACGTCATTCATCATCCTGAGATTACTGCGGGGAGCATTGCGCACATGTATCATCACGATGCGGTAGAGCCCTTTTACAATGACTCTATTAAGTTTTTTATTTTTTGTAGCGCGGTGGCACAAGCAATTGCACAAGGAGCTTTTGGCAAAGTGGATGTAGCGCACCTGCATGACTGGCATACCGCGACACTTTTGTTTCTCAGGGAGTATAATCCAGGTTTCGCCGATTTAAAAGATATAAAATTCATCTACAGCATTCATAATCTTTCCATACAGGGTATTCGCCCCTTTGTCAATAGTTATGCGTCAGTAGTTAATTTTTTTCCGTCCCTGCACTTTGACCACGATATGTTAAAAGATAATCGTTTTCCAGATTGTATAAATCTTATGGCCACAGGAATACGTCTTGCAGATGCGGTGCATACCGTGAGCCCTTCCTATAAAGAAGATATTTTGCGCACCAGCAATCCTCCGGAATTTATAGGTGGCGAATCACTGGAAAAAGACCTGATAAAAGCCGATAAAGAGGGTCGTCTTTTTGGTATTCTTAATGGTGTAAACTATAATAATTTTAGAGAAGCAGAACGTGAAAGGTTGTTCCCCAATGTGGTGAAGGCCATTTTTAAATGGCTGCAACAAGAGTCTAAAAAATACAAATCAGATTTTCTGGCCCATACAGGCGAAAAAATAGTTCCTTTTCTAGACCACCCCCCAAGTTTTATTTGCTCAAGTGTGGCGCGGCTTACGGATCAAAAATTTTACTTTTTTAAACGCTCACCAGAGTTTTTGGAGGAAATGTTGACACGTTTGCAAAAAGTGAATGGCATTTTTCTTCTTTTGGGCACTGGTGTTCCAGAGTATGAAACATTGATGCGCGAATTAAGTTATCAATACAAGAATTTTATATTCATAAATGGCCAGTCTGAAGATGTGATAGATTCCATTTATTTGGAAAGCGACCTGTATTTTATGCCGAGTCAGTTTGAGCCCTGTGGGATCAGTCAGATGCTGGCCATGCGCAACGGTACCCCTTGTTTTGTGCATAATACTGGTGGACTTAAAGATACCGTAGCACATGGAAAAACAGGATTTAGTTTTGACGGGGATACGTATGGTGGAAAAATATTACATATGCTAACTGTCTTTGAAGAAATACTGAATATCTTTGAAAATGATAAGAAGACGTGGTCAAAAATTCAGAAAAATGCCTCAAAATCCCGATTTAGCTGGGAAAAATCGGTTAAAGAATATTATAAATATTTATATAATTAGTTCTTAAAAATCATTTCCCACTTTTATCTGGATAAGCAGGTGTTTTTGTCTCTTTTGGCGGATTTTCCTTCAGCTGTTTCAGTATAGTTTCGATTGCTTTTTCCAATTGTGGATCGTGCCCTTCGATCACTGTTTTGGGCAATTGCTCTACTTCAACATCGGGCGGAATGCCTTCATTTTCAATGCGGAAACCATTTTCATTGTAAAAGGCAATATTGGGCGCAGTAACCGTTCCTCCATCTATAAATTCAGGATAACCCAGAACTCCTACAAGACCGCCCCAGGTACGTTTGCCCACTAGCGTACCCAGTTCAAATTTTCTGAACATCCACGGCAGGTAATCACCGCCAGAACCGGCGGTTTCATCAATGAGCATGACCTTGGGGCCCTGTATGGAAGCGCTGGGCGACTTTAAATCTTTACCATATCTAAAGTTCCAGTTGGCCTGCTTGGGTTTTTTGAGGATATCAATTACATAATCGGCCAATTGGCCACCTCCGTTAAAGCGCTCATCAACAATTATGGCTTTTTTAGTGGCCTGAGGAAAAAAATAGCGCTTGAAGTATTCATGCCCCGCATCTGCGGTATTGGGCACATACACATAGGCCACTTGGCCATTTGTGGCTGCATCTACTTTTTTGATATTGCCCTCTACCCAGTCGCGGTTGCGTAAGGCCCACTCGCTGGGTATTGGCGTAACGTTGATCACGCGGCTGTTATTACCGTTTGCATTTGGGCCTACTTTTAGCGATACGATTTTATCTGCTGTATTTTCAAAAAAGCTATAGAGATTTTCACTTGAAGTGACCGTTTTGCCATTTACTTCAAGAATATAATCACCTTCGTTTACTTGTACGCCCGGCTCTATGAGTGGAGAACGCAAGCCTGGGTTCCAATTGAGGCCACCGTATATTTTTTGAATTTTGTAGCGGTTGTTTTCTATGGTATAATCAGCCCCGAGCAAGCCACCGGGAATCTCTTTTGACTCTTGATAATCATCCCCATTATCATCAAAACGATGGTGCCCCACAGAAAGTTCACTAAACATCCAGCCCATCATGCGGTAGAGGTCATCTTTTGTAGGGACATCCTTTAAAAAACCCTTATATTTTTCACGCATGGCAGGCCAATCTACACCATGCATACCGGGATCGTAAAAATAATCTCGGTTTACACGCCAGGCCTCATTAAAAATATTAGTCCACTCTTGCCTGGGATTTATTTTAACTTGAATGGTTTCTAGATCGATGGGTTCGTTTTCGGCCTTTTTTCCCGTTTCGGAGAGAAACCATTTATCATCGGCATAATAAAGCATCTTTTCGCCGTTTGCGGAAATCAAAAACTCATCAGTATCAAAAAGCTCTTCATTTTTTCGATCAGCGAGATCATATTTATAGAGGGTGCTCTTGCCTTCACTATTATTTTGGGCAAGATAATAAAGCTCACCTTCTTTGGGTACGGTTAACTGTCCATAATTTCCTGAAGGCACGGGTACACTCACGATGCGGTGCTGCAGGCCGTCCCAGTCTATTTTCAGGGTCTTTATGGGCATTTTTTCGCCATCTTCATCCATTTTATCCTTTTTGTCCTGCTCTTTTGCCGTCGCTTCAATTTTTTCTACGTCATTTTCTTTGGCAAAAGGTGATTCCACATCTTTTTGAAGTGTGATTAGATAAAGCGAATTGCTCACGCGCGCATCTTGATTGGATTGGTCAAACCAGTTGACCACCGGCCCAGCGTCGGTCGAGGCTGTTAAGTATAGGTACTTGCCGCTGGGATCAAAGATGGGAGCAGAAACATTGACCAGGGCATCAGAAACTGCATGCGATTTCTTTTCTGAAAGCGCGTAGAGGTACGCCTGTTCATAATTGGTTTCGGTAATGAGGGTGTAGGCAATCCAGTTGGAATCTGCAGACCAGTCGCCAAAAAGGTTACGGTAAACTCCTGGTGTGTACAGGATGTCCTGAGCTACTTTTGTATTTTTCCCGCTGTTCACATTAACAATCCATAGGTTGCGGCCATTGTCTACATAGGCAATTTTTTCGCTGTCGGGCGACCAATTGGGATACGCGTAAAAACCAGTGCCTTCAAGGGCAATTACTTTAGCTCGTTCTTGACTGTTTTGATCTTTAATGTGCAGCATATATTCTCCACTGGCATCAGAGAAATAGGCAATATGTTTTGAATCTGGCGACCACGTGGGAAATGTCTCATGTGCGCCGGGGGTTTGGGTGAGGTTTTCGGGATCGCCCTTTTCGGTAGGCACCGTGATAATGTCTCCACGATAATCCATCACGGCACGAACCCCAGTAGGAGATAGTCCCACACTACGGGCATAATCGGGATTGCTCACAAAACGGGGGCGCATTTCAAGTAGGTCTGCCGCGATGCCAATGGTCAATTTTTCACTTTCGCCTGAAGTTGGGTTTAAGGTATGTAAATAACCCGCCTGTTCAAAAAGGATTTCGCCGTTTGCGGCGGAAAGATTAAGTACGGGAAAATCTTTAAAATCGGTCAATTGTGCCACTTTTTTGGAGTTGGGCTCATAGCTAAAAATATTGAACTCGCCATTACGGTCACTTTTAAAGTAAACGGTATTGCCCATCCATTGGGGTTGTGCATCATTGCTGCCGTTTGTGGGTTTGGGTATTTCTGTTACTTCATGACTATTGAAATTATAGATCCAGATCCTACTGGCTGTACCACCGCGATAATGTTTCCATTGGGTAAACCTGTCGGAAATAGGGGTATAGGCCATAAAATCTCCTTCTGGCGAATAGGAGGCCCAATATGCCTGCGGAATATCAAGCGGATGAACGCGGCCGCCTGCCAGTTCTACCGTAAACAATTGCGCTATTCTATTGGTATATACGTTACGCTGGGATAAAAACAATACACTTTTCCCATCGGGCGAAAATCCCCGTACCCAATCATTATAAGGATGATAGGTAAGCCTTTGGGGCACACCACCGCTCACAGGCACCGTATATACATCGGTATTGCCTTCATATTCTGCACTAAAAGCGATGGTTTTTCCATCGGGTGAAAATACCGGATTAGACTCTATACCTTCATCTACGGTAAGACGCTTTGGGTTTTGTCCATTTTTAGAGGCTACCCAGAGATCGTTGGCGTAAATGAAAGCCACATGATCTGTTCCCATCGCGGGTGAATGCATCAATCGCGTGTCTGTTGTGTTGATCTGAGCAAAAACGGAACTGAATATAAAGATCGCAAGGAAGGACAAGGAGAGCTGGTGCATGAATATATGATTTTAAAATAGATTGAAATTTAGCGATACCCTTGTTTAAATCAAAAGTAATCCTATTCAAAATGCATTTATTTTTCACTTACCATTAGTACTAAAAGGATTTTTGGCGATCTTTCATCGTATTGCAGCATATCTTTTTGGGTTTGAAAATCACTGTTGTACCGTTAAAGGCATAAGACCGCTTAGCTCATGGACGTAGGATGCAAGACTAAATCGTAAATAAATGGAATTCACATTGCCTTCTTGAAAATAAAGAAAACAGATAGTGTTCCAAAAGCAAGCCTCCAGGAAGGAAAAAGAGTGTGATTTCCATTTATCCCGATCCTAACAGAATTCTTAATTATATTTTCCGGTCACCCTTGTTTAAAATCAATATGGTATTGGTAAAATCCCTGAAACAAATTCAGCATAAGTATATTCCAAAATCATCTTTAAAACAATAAAACCGCCTTGCAAAAGGCGGTTTTTAAATAAAATCACTAAGATCTATCTGTTCCTATTGGTATTGTTATTCCGTGATTGACGCTTGCTATTAAAGCGTTTATTGGGGTTTCCAGCCGTTTTTCTGGCGGATGATCCTCCATTGTTCCTCGAGCGCTGCGGTCTGGATTTAGCTTGTTGTGGTTCATCATCGTCCGGGCCATCTACCAGATACGGGTGTTCTGTCACCACATCTATTTTCTGCTTGATAAGTTTTTCAATATCCTTTAGATAGGGTCGCTCATCATTGTCGCAAAAAGCGAGGGCAGTTCCACTGGCTTTTGCTCGGCCGGTACGGCCTATACGGTGTACGTAGGTTTCGGGTACATTGGGAAGGTCATATTGGACCACCAGTGAAAGCTGGGAAACATCTATACCACGGGCAGCAATATCTGTAGCTACGAGCACTTTTGTACCGCCATCTTTAAAAGCGGAAAGGGCTTTCTGGCGTGCGGTTTGTGATTTATTACCGTGTATGGCCGCAGAATTGATTCCTGCCTTGTCTAATATTTTCACGATTTTGTTGGCGCCATGCTTGGTACGTGAAAAAACAAGCGTAGAATCAGGATTTTCAGTAGTGATGAGGTGTTTTAGCAATTTGGACTTGCTTTTTTTACTCACAAAATACACCGCTTGATCTACGCGCTCTGCCGTCGCTTGTTTTGGTTCTATAGAAACCCGTTCAAAATCGCCCAAAATCTGCTTGGAAAGGTCAATAATTGCCCGTGGCATCGTTGCCGAAAAGAAGAGCGATTGACGATCTTTAGGAATGATTTTGATGATTTTTTTGATATCGTGAATAAAGCCCATATCCAACATCTGGTCGGCTTCATCAAGTACAAAAAAGTCAATATTCGTTATGTTTATGTGCTTCTGGTTGATGAGGTCAAGCAACCTTCCTGGGGTCGCAGTAAGAATATCTACACCGCTGCGCAGGGCTTTTACCTGTGAACCTTGTTTTACACCGCCAAAGATGACCGTGTTTTTTATCCCGGTGTATTTGGCATACTCTTTAATGTTATCGTCTATCTGAATGGCCAGTTCGCGCGTGGGCGTAATGATCAAAGTTTTGATTTTTCTACCGCCCTTTCCAGATCCTACTGCATTATAGATTTGCTGCAGGATAGGAATGGTAAAGGCTGCCGTTTTACCGGTGCCCGTTTGGGCGCTGCCCAGCAGATCCTTATTTTTCAGTAAGATGGGTATCGCTTGTTCTTGAATGGGAGTGGGGTGCGTGTATCCTTTGTCGGCCAAGGCCTTGAGGATGGGGTCTATGAGACCCAAGTCTTTAAATGTCATAAGATTAAATAAGAGGCAAAGATAGCCAAAAGTTACGACATGGTCTATTTTAGTGCGGTATAAGAAAGAAAATGGCCTGATTCGGATTTCGAACCAGGCCATTTCTCTTATTATTTAATTTACCTAACTGTTTAACCATTTAAAATCGTGATCCCGCTCAGGAACCGAAATACGTTGCGAGATCCGCTCCAGACGATGGGGAAGCGCCATGAGATAATCCCGGGCCTTTTCGGCAGAATCATTTAAATCTCTGAATTTATCAATATTCCAGTCATCAATAAGGGATTTTAAGATATTGATATAATCGTGTGTGGTGTACACCATAGTGCGCTGTGCGGCGTCAGAGAAATCTTCCCAAAGCCCGCCAATGCTTTGACCTGATTCCCTTAAGAACATGGCTGGCATTACGATTTTTTTACGCATCATATCTTCAAAAGCGAGCATCATTTCACTCGGGTCTATTTCAAAAATCCTGCGCACGAATTCCATATAAGCAGTCGCGTGCCGCGCCTCATCGCCGGCAATGGTATTACAGATCTTGGCCAGTTTTTTATTTCCCGCTTTTCGTGAATAAGTACCTACCCTGCGGTGTGAAACGTTGGTGGCCAGCTCCTGAAAACTGGTATAAACAAAGTTTTTGTAGGGGTCATAACCGGTGCCTATATCAAAGCCATCACTTATAAGAAATTGGGTACTCACTTCCATCTCGCGCATGTTTACGCGCCCGGAAAGGTAGAGGTACCGGTTAAGCAAATCGCCATGGCGGTTTTCTTCTGCGGTCCAGCCGCGTACCCATTTTGCCCATCCGTTGCCATTTTCCTGATCTATGCCCTGTACACTCATAAGCCAGGATTCGTAAGTAGGAAGCGCTTCTTCGGTAATTGTATCTCCCACTAAAACGGTAAACAGGTCATAATCCATCTCTCGGGCAAGCTCCTGTATTTCTTTTACTTCCTCCGTGAAATTAGGACTTGTCGAATCAGGGAGCATGTCAGAGGGCTGCCAGTTTTCGTTAATGGGTTTGAGGTACGTATTCAAGAGCTCGTCCATAGACTTCTCGAGCGTCTGCATGACCTCTATACGTATATTGGATAATTTCATAGTATCTTTTTCTGATGGTATTTATGCAAAAATAATCAATAAGCAGGCCATAATAAGCAGATTTTTTGACTAAACAAAAAGTTTAGCAAGAATATTACAATAAACCTGTTTTAAATGGAATTATAAAGTTTTGCGTTTTTAAAAATTTTCTAATCATATTCCCTAACTTGTTCAATCAGTTGGAGGCGTTTGACCACAGCATTTTTACTGAGCAGGGTGCCTGGTGATAAAACTGCATTAGCTCCTATTTTTGAGCCATCACCAACCAATGCTCCAAATTTTATGGCTTTGGTTTTGATGATTTTACTCTTATATTTCACACTGATTTCTTTTTCTGCTCGCTCATTATAATGGTTTGCAGCTATCGAGCCAGCTTCAAAATTGACCTTTTCGCCTATAAGACTGTTCCCTATATAATTGAAATGGGCAATGGCAGAATCGTTTCCTATTATACTTGACTTTATTTCACAACCCTGACCTATTTTGGTATCTTTTCCAATAATTACACCTTCAAGGAAATAGGCATTGGCCGAAACAACTGCATTTTTCATAACGATAAATGGTGCTTTAAGGACTGCATGCTTCTCTATGATTGCCGATTTGTGAATTGCAATGCCATTGGCAATTTCAAATTCTGTATCCAGCATTTGAATCAGCTGCACAATTATTTTTTTCAGTTTATCGGTGATCTCCCAAGGTTGTTCATCAGCTATAAGTGATTGCGGTACTATAAAATTGGAGATGTACTCCTTTAGTTCGATCATGGTGTAAGTTAAGCGCAGGTTTTAATACCAAATTTGTCAATTATTTAGTTCTTAAGCTGTTTTTCTTCTTGTTTTACAGGTTTTGTATCCCTGTTTTTGACATATTTCTCCAACCACTGGTCCTGTTCCCAAAGCATATGCAAAATGGATTCTTTTGCCGCATAACCGTGACTTTCTTTGGGAAGCATGACCAGTCTGGCGGTGGCGCCCAGTCCTTTTAACGCGTTAAAATAACGCTCGCTCTGCAACGGGTAGGTGCCTGAATTGTTATCGGCCACACCATGCACCATAAGCAGCGGGGTTTTCATCTTATCGGCGTGCATAAAGGGCGACATTTCATAATAAATCTCTGGCGCTTCCCAGTAATTACGCTCTTCACTTTGAAAACCGAATGGTGTAAGCGTCCTGTTGTATGCACCGCTTCGCGCGATACCTGCAGCAAAAAGATCGGAATGGGAGAGGAGGTTCGCCGTCATAAATGCACCGTAGGAGTGACCGCCTACGGCCACTTTATTACGGTCTATATAACCCAGTGAATCTACGGCGTCAATCGCTGCTTTTCCATTGGCCACGAGCTGTTTGATAAAGGTATCGTTAGGTTCTGTATCGCCCTCACCCACGATAGGAAAAGAAGCATCGTCAAGCACCACATAACCACGGTTTACCCAATACACCAT
>DRGP01000072.1 GCA_011050015.1 Leeuwenhoekiella sp.
CTTGAAGGGCCTGCTTTTGACCTCTATAAAAAGATACTGGAAGAAGCCGAAAACGATCAAAATGCGTTAAAATTGATCGCTTCTGGCGGTATTTCTACTTTTAGTGAATTGCCAAAATTGGCCGAAATAGGTTGCGCCGGAACCATAATCGGCAAAGCGATTTATGAGAACAGGATAAGCCTGGAGCAGTTGGAACAGTTTATCTTGAATCTATAGACCTCACGGGTCTTGAAAACCTGTAAGTTCTGAGTGCAGATCAACATAGTATTTGATTGAAGAATTGAAATAAAAATAACAATAAAAATAAGAAGTACGTGCTCACAAAACGCATAATCCCCTGCCTCGATATTAAAAACGGAAGGACCGTAAAAGGCATCAATTTCGTAGATCTGCGTGATGCCGGTGATCCGGTGGAATTGGCGGCAAAATATGCCGAAACCGGTGCCGACGAACTTGTTTTTCTCGATATTTCAGCTACCGAAGAACGCCGGAAGACACTGGCTAAACTCGTAAACCGCGTCGCGGAAAGAATAAATATTCCTTTTACCGTGGGCGGGGGGATTTCGAGCGTGGAAGATGTGGATGTTTTATTGCAAAACGGCGCCGATAAAGTGTCGATTAATTCTGCTGCCGTTCGGAATCCGCAATTGATCAACGATCTGGCGGCTAAATTTGGCTCACAATGCGTCGTGGTCGCCATAGACGCCAAGCAAATAGACGGTAAATGGGTTGTGCATCTTATGGGCGGAAAAACACCCACCGAACTCGAACTTTTTACCTGGGCCAAAGAAGTGGAAGAGCGTGGTGCTGGTGAAATTCTATTCACTTCGATGGATCATGATGGCACCAAAAACGGTTTTGCAAATGAAGCGCTATCGATCTTGAGCAACAGTTTGAATATTCCCATTATTGCTTCCGGCGGCGCCGGGAATATACAGCATTTTGCCGATACCTTTAAATTGGGGAAAGCAGACGCGGCACTGGCAGCGAGTGTTTTCCATTTTAAGGAAATTGAAATCGAGCATCTTAAAAATGAACTGGATAAAGAGGGTATTGCCATGCGAATTTAGGAAATATGATTCCGTGACGATTGAGATAAATGGATTGTCTAATTTTGTACCCAATTAATAAAAATTAAAATGCAGATAAAATATAATAATGACGGGCTCGTGCCGGCGATTATTCAGGATGCCAAAACCAAAAATGTGCTCATGCTGGGCTACATGAACGAAGAGGCATTTTTAAAAACCAATGAACTCAAAAAAGTGACCTTTTACAGCCGCAGCAAAAAACGGCTCTGGACGAAAGGGGAGGAGAGCGGTAATTTTCTTGAACTGGTCACTATAAAAAATGATTGTGATAATGATACCCTTCTAATCACTGTAAATCCGGCTGGCCCTACATGTCACACGGGTACAGATACCTGCTGGGGTGGAGAAAACAAGCAGGACTTTGGTTTTTTTACCGAGTTGGAACACGTGATTGCCGACCGTAAAAAAAACAGCGATAACGATGCAAGTTATGTTTCTAGTTTATTTAGAAAAGGCATCAATAAGATCGCCCAGAAAGTAGGTGAGGAAGCAGTAGAAACTGTGATTGAGGCGAAAGATGATAATGACGATCTTTTTCTCAATGAAAGCGCAGATTTACTCTTTCATTATCTTATTCTTTTACAGGCCAAAGGGTTTACCCTGAGTGCTATTGAAAAGGTACTTTTAGACCGAAAAAAGGACTGATTTTAACCGATTTTTAACCCAAAACAACGGTTTTTTACTATGGCTGCTCCACTTAATAAAGATATTTTTAAATTCCTCAAGGCACTTAAAGAGAACAATCAGCGTGAGTGGATGACTGAAAACAAAAAATGGTATCTCAAGAACGAAGACCTTTTAAAATCGTTTTATAAAGAAGTAAAAACTGGATTAAATACCTTTGATCAGATCGAAAAGACCAAGGTGTTCCGAATCCATAGGGATGTGCGCTTCAGCAAGAACAAAACACCATACAATGTGCATCGCAGTGCGAGTTTTAGCCGGGAGGGCGCACATCGGCGGGGTGGTTATTATCTGCGTATAGAACCTGACGGAAAATCGAGAATGGCCGGCGGATTTTTTAACCCCAATCCGGCCGATTTACTACGCATACGTAAAGAATTTGAAGTGGACGATGCTCCCATGCGGGCCATTCTTAAAGCCAAGGATTTTAAAAATGCCTTTGATGGATTGAATACTAATAATCAAGTAAAAACTGCTCCGCGCGGTTTTGATATCGACCATCCAGCAATTGATTTGATTAGGAACAAAAGTTTTGTTGTAAGCCATTCTTTTACAGACCAAGAAGTGCTTGCGTCAGATTTTAAAGAAAACTTGCTCAATCATTACCGCATGCTTCTTCCATTTTTTGATTATTTCAGTATGGTTTTAACTACAGATCTCAATGGGGAGTCCCTAATCTGAATCTGATTTTAAGTCAAGAGGTTTTTTGGCAGATCTATTTTAATGGTTGTCCCCTCTTTCTTACTTGTCTTAAATGAAATATTGCCGCCGTGGATCTCTGTAATTAATTTAGCTATATAAGTTCCCAATCCGGTACCTTTTTCTTTTCCCGATGTTGTATATTTTTCAAAGAAGTTATCCTGGAGTTCGTCAGGTACCATTCCTTTATTGGTCACTTCAATAATTAAATGGTCTGGTGTGTGAATAGCTATAAAAATCTGTTCTCTTTGGGGCGAAGCCTCTACCGCGTTTGTCAATATGTTGCGGAATAAGCGCTTAAAATAGAACAAATCGGCATGAAGGAACAGTTTGTTTTCAAATTCGTTCAAAAAATTTCCATTTATACTATACTGAAAAGAGATTCTTTTGGCATCGTTTTTTTCCAGTACCTCCTGCATTTCTTTATGGATAACATGAAAAAGGTCAAATTTTTTCAGTTCTGGAGTATATGTTCCCGTTTCCATTTGTGCATACCCGTTTGAAGCTTCAAGTAATTCTAAGGTATCAGAACCTATATTCTTGATCATTTTGAGCCATTTTAACTGCTTTTGGGTTGGTTTTGAATTTTCTAAAATACTGGTAATACTTATAATTGCGCCTATATTGTTCCGCATATCATGAGCTGCCAGCTCACGTGCATTTTCCTGCGCGGTAATCTTACGCTCTAGGATAGCAACAGTTGAGCGCAGTTTATCAAGGGTGTCGTCAATCTCCTTGGCGCGCACTACGAGCGTCATTTTGCGTGGTTTTTGATCTACTTCGCTTTTTAAGTACGCTGCATTGGTCACAATTTCAAAAGTGTCACCGTTCTTATCCTGTAC
>DRGP01000073.1 GCA_011050015.1 Leeuwenhoekiella sp.
CCTTTAGCCGGTTGGCGTCAAAACGATGTACGGTTTTTACCTGTTTTCGCCCCGGCGGAAGTTCATCAATTACCGAAACATCCAGGTCCCCATAAACGCTCATTGCTAGTGTTCGCGGAATAGGGGTGGCGGTCATGATTAGCACATGTGGAGGCAACTCATTTTTGTGCCACAATTTACTGCGCTGAGCCACGCCAAAACGGTGTTGCTCATCAATAATTGCAAGCCCCAGATTTTTGAATTTTACCTTATCTTCAAGCAGTGCGTGGGTGCCGATAAGGATGTTTAATTCGCCATTTTCCAACTCTTCATGAATTACCCGACGTCTTGAAGTTCTAGTTGAACCTGTGAGTAATGAAATGCTGATATTTAACGGTTTGCATAGTTCGTTTAAACTCTGAAAGTGCTGGACTGACAAAATTTCAGTCGGTGCCATTAAGCAGGCTTGAAAACCGTTGTCAAGTGCCATGAGCATTGCCATGAGCGCCACAATAGTCTTTCCCGAACCCACATCGCCTTGCAAAAGGCGATTCATCTGTGCCGGTTGACCCAGATCATGACGTATTTCTTTGACTACCCGCTTCTGCGCGCCGGTCAATTCAAAGGGTAAATGTGTGGTGTAAAACGTATTAAAATACGCGCCGATTTCCCCGAATGGATAGCCTTTTATTTTGCTTTTGTGCAACTGATTTTTGATGATCAATTGCAGCTGCATAAAAAACAATTCTTCAAACTTTAGACGGTATTGTGCACGCGCCAGATCGGCTTGTGATCTGGGAAAATGAATGTTGAAAAACGCTTCGTTTTTCGGCATTAATTTCAGACTTTCCAAGATGGGTTTGGAGAGCGATTCTGTGAGTTCGTCTTTGACCTCCAGAAAGAGGTTTTGCATGAGTAAATTCAGGGCGCGACTGGTAACTCCTTTATTACTTAATTTTTCGGTGGAAGGATATACCGGTTGCATGGCGCCACGCAGGTTTTTTTCATGTTCTTCCAGCAATTCAAGTTCGGGATGGGCGATGGAGTAGGTGTTGCCATATTTCTGCACCTTACCGTAGGCCACATACACTTCATTGATCTTTAAGCGGTCACGCAACCATTTATGACCACGAAACCAAACAAGTTCCATAATGCCCGTATCATCCCGAAAAGTCCCCACCATGCGTTTAGAACGGCCTTCTCCCACGGTTTTAAGGTGTGTGATGCGGCCCAGAACCTGCGCATCTGCATGTGTGGGCTGCAATTGGTTAATTTTATAATACTGGGTCTTATCAATATACCGGTTAGGGAAAAGGTTGAGCAGATCTTGATAGGTATGGATATGGAGTTCGCTACGCAGCAACGCCGCCCGGTTGGGGCCTACTCCTTTCAGGTAATCTATGGGCGTTTGCAGTTTCATTTGGTTCATTAATGTCAAAAATACTAGGTTGCTCCATAAAAACCTAGTCTTAATAAAAGTGAATTGTAACAGTAAAAGATCGCTAATTGACTATTAAAAATTATCTGCGTATATTGCTATAAAAATTTTCGATATGGAAACTAAACTCATCTTATCCCTAGAAAAAGAGGATATAGAAAAAGCTGAGGTCTTTGCCAAACAAAATGGAGAGAGTCTTTCAAAAATGGTTGAAAATTATTTAAAAAACCTAAATCCCAAAAGCTCAAAGACGCAATCTACCCCCGACACCGGTGCTACTAGCTTCCCAGTGATTGAAAAAAATAATAAGGGTTTCGACAAGATTGAGATAAAAACTGAAAGTAAATTTTCTGAATTAGCAGGAGTTTTAAAGGTTGGAGATGATTTTGACTACAAAAAGATTTATGAAGAAGAATTATTGAAGAAGTATGATATATAAAATATTTGCAGATACAAATATCGTCATTGACCATCTCACAAAGCGACAGCCATTCAATAAAGAATCTACTAAACTTTTTATTTTAAACGAACAAGAACAATTAAAAATTCATGTTTCCGCTTTGTGTATCAACACCGTTTATTATATAACCCGTAAACTAATCGGCCATAAGAATGCCCTTGATTTTATCGATAAGCTTACTGAAGATGTGGAAGTATTAGGAACTACAAAATCTGAGATTAGAGCTGCCTTAGAAAGCGACTTTACAGATTTTGAAGACGGCATACAATACGCTACCGCTATTTCTTTTGGTGGCATCGACTTTATGGTCACTCGAAATGTTTCAGATTTTAAGGAATCTAAGATTGCAGTTCATACGCCCACAAGCTTTCTGAAAAAATTTAAGTTTGAAATCTAAAAATACACTCATCTTCTAATCTCATCATTTCAAGCTTTTTACATGAAACAGTGGTATGCCTTCTTTTTTATTCTTTTTTGCTTTTCCACGCAAGCCCAACAACATACTACCGTTGATTTTAAACACATCCAAGCCAACATAACCCCAGATTTTACCACTAAAACCATTACTGGAACCTTAACTCTTGATTTTGAGATCCTAAAAAATACAGATTCTATATATCTGGATGCCAAAAATATAACCGATTTTAAAATTCAGCTGAAAAACGCCGAAAATCAACCTAAAACGGTAAAAAATAGCGCTAAATTCGATAAAAACCACCTAATTATTTATTCCGATTTTACTGCAGGAAAACATTATTCAGCAACGCTCAACTATTCCGCAAAACCTTCTCAGGCGCTTTATTTTGTGAATAATGAAGGTCAAAACCAGCTGTGGACGCAAGGCCAAGGAAAATACACTTCCAACTGGTTGCCCAGCATCGATGCGATGAATGATAAGATCGAGTTTGATCTCACCGTTATCGCACCCGCAGGAAAAACGGTCATTTCTAACGGAAAATTGACCAAAAAGGAGCAAAAATCAGATGAAACGGTTTGGTATTTTGATATGCAAAAGCCCATGTCGAGTTATCTGGTTGCTTTGGCCATTGGGAATTATGACAAAAAGGAGATTACTTCAGCTTCCGGCGTTCCCATTTCCCTGTATTATTATCCCGAAAAAGCCTATTATGCCGAACCTACCTACCGCCATACCAAGCAGATTTTCGACTTTTTTGAACAGGAAATAGGCTATGCATATCCCTGGCAGAATTATAAGGAAGTGCCGGTCAAAGATTTTCTTTATGCCGGGATGGAAAATACCACGGCAACGCTTTTTAGCGATACGTTTATGGTAGATAGCACTGGGTTTGACGATCGAAATTATGTAAACGTAAATGCGCATGAGTTGGCGCATCAATGGTTTGGTGATTTGGTTACCGAAACATCAAGTACACACCACTGGCTGCAGGAAGGTTTTGCCACTTATTACGCGCTTCTGGCCGAAAAACAAGTCTTTGGCGACGATTATTTTTACTGGCAATTATACCAAACCGCCGAACAGCTCAAGGAACTCAGCGACCGTGGTAAGGGAGAAAAGTTGCTAAATGGCGGTGCCAGCTCGCTTACTTTTTATCAAAAAGGCGCCTGGGCATTGCATATTTTGCGGGAACAGATTGGTGATGAATCTTTCAGAATGGCGGTGACCGCGTATTTGCAGGAGCATCAATTTGACAATGTAGAAAGTGATGATTTTATCGCTGCCGCGGAAGAAGCCAGTGGTCAGGATTTGAGTGCATTTAAAGCCAATTGGCTGGAGCAAAGTGCTTTTCAAGCAGATGCCGCGCTGGAATCCCTAAAAAAATCTGAATTTATTCGCAATTATCTAGAGCTTTCCGCTTTGCGGAAAATAGCACTTTCCGAAAAAGCCGAAGCACTCGAAAAAGTATTGACCCTGCCCAACGATTATCTGGGTCAGGAAGCCGTTCATCAGTTGGCAGACGCGCCGCTTGACGAATCCATTCCGCTCTATAAAATGGCAATTGCTTCGGGAAATCGCTGGGTACGACAGGCGGTTGCTACATCCATGCAGGAAGTGCCAGCGGCTCTGAAAATCGATTATGAGATTTTACTCGACGACGATTCGTATGTGACTCGAGAGGCCGCGCTTCTGGCACTTTGGGTTTCGTTTCCTCAGGATCGTGAAGCCTATCTAAAAAAGATGGAAGGCGTAACCGGTTTTTCTGATAAAAATATAGAAACGCTCTGGCTGGCACTTTCGCTGGCAACACCCGCTTACAAACCGCAAAGTAAGCAACAACGCTACAAACAATTATTAGAGTATACTTACATGCGTTATCCATTTCAAGTGCGTGAAAATGCATTCAAATATTTGTACCAGCTGCAATTGTATGAAAAACAGAGTCTGAAAAATTTAGTTTTGGGCTGTGTTCATTTTAATTGGCGATTTGCTCAAAGCTGCCGGCAGATACTCGATATGTTATTAAAAGAAACGATGTGGTCTAATGCGCTTCGGGATTTGCAACTGGGGGATCAAAAAGCGCAGGATTATCTAAATAAAAAACTGAATTAATGCGTGCACTCGTTATTTCTGGAGGAGGGAGCAAAGGGGCTTACGCGGGTGGCGTAGCCCAATATCTCATGGAGGAAGAAAAGAACAAATACGACCTTTTTCTGGGAACTTCTACCGGCAGTTTGCTCATATCACAATTGGCCAATGATCGCATCAAGCAGGCCTATGATATTTATACCAACGTAAACCAGCGTACTATTTTTAATGTAAATCCCTTTACGATCAAAAAAAAGGGAAACCGCGAATATGTGACCATAAATTACTGGAATACAGTTTGGCAGTTTATCAAGCGCAAACGTACTTTTGGGGAAAGCAAAAACCTGCTAAAAACCATTAAAAAGAATCTCTCCAGGTCAGAATTTGAGGAGGTAAAGGCCGGTAAGGCCAATGTGGTCGTCACCGTATCTAACCTGACCAAAAATACGGTGGAATACAAATCTATGGATGATTACAGTTATGAGGAATTCTGTGAGTGGATCTGGATTTCCTGCAATATGGTGCCGTTTATGAGCCTGGTAAAAAAGAACGGTTATGAGTATGCTGACGGCGGTTTTGGCTGTATTGTGCCTATTCGCGAGGCCATTCGGCGCGGAGCGACCGAAATTGACGCCATTATTCTGGAATCTGAAAACATGGAATACAATAAAATCCTGGGGCAAAATCCGTTTTCACTTATGGTAAGCCTGTTCAGTTTTTTGATGGATCAAGTAGAATATCACGACGTGGTCGTGGGCAAACTCGCGGCGATTAACAAAGAGGTGTCGCTCAATCTGTATTATACCCCATCAAAGCTCACTGAAAATAGCCTGATTTTTGACAAAAAACTCATGACCAACTGGTGGCAGCAGGGTTGGGACTACGCGCAAGAAAAGTGTCTGCAGGCCAAAGAGAACAAACTTAAGGAGATGGAAACTTTGGGTTAGAGCGCTCTAGATTTTTTTAATCCTTCCAAAGGGTTTCGAGGTTACTTATTTTATACCATGCAAGTCTCAATCATTTTTAGGAATGACTTCATGCACAAACTTTAATTTTTCAATATCAACGGCGCTGAGCACAAACGCATATAAATCGGGTTGGCCCATACTGCGGTTAAGCGAATTAAGTGCGAAGGTAAGTTTAATATAGCGGTTGATGATCTTTTCAAAATCCTGTTCCCGGTAGGGATCAAAATCGATTTTAGTATCCATTTTGACGCTTTCACCCAATTGCGGGCGCGTTTGTATGCCAAATGTGTATGCGGTTTCTAACGTATCGATAAGGTGCATGTAGTGCGCCCAGGTCTCTGCCCAGTCTTCCCAGGGATGGCTGGAAGCATACTTGCTCACATAGGTTTTGCGCCAGTCTTTTGGGGGGCCGTTTATATAATGGCGTTGAAGCGCTTCCCCATAATCCTGGGAGGCATCGCCAAAAAGGGCGGTAAATTCCTTATGGTTTTTATCATTGGCGCGCACTAGGACTTCCCAGTAAAAATGACCCACTTCATGCCTAAAATGACCTAAAACCGTACGATAACGCTCTTTCATCTTCGCTTTCATCGACTCGCGGTGCACTGCGTTTGCCTCGTTAATATTTATGGTGATCAGGCCATTGAGGTGACCGGTCATTACCGGTTTGATTGCTCCTTTTACCTGTTGTGGCGCGAGAAAATCAAAAGAAAGCGCTAGTGTTTCTGAATCCTTATTTTGTATTGATAAAGGCAGGTCAAAACGTTGCAGGCTATAGATTAGCCGATGTTTTGCCCGTTCTATTTTGCGCCACTGCTTCAGGTTTTTTTCCTTATCCAGATTCGGGATGGTATGATTGAGCTGGCAGGCCTTGCAGAATGTTGTCCCTTCACCTGCCGCTACAAGCCAGTTACAGGCATTATGAATATGGTTGGCGCAATAGTTATATAAGGTACCTGACTGTTGTGGGTATTCAAATTTTTGATCTTCTGCAGTGGCGATCATTTTTAAGGCCTGTGGAAGAAAACCCAGAGAATGGCCGCAGTGTACACAATTGTCATTTTCAAAAAAAACGGCACTTTTACAATGGCTGCATTGAAATAATTTCATGTGTATTTGAGCTGGTTAGGATTTCAAAAGTAGCTGATTTTCATAAAGTACAATGTGTTTTATGATTTTGTGAGAGAAAATAATATGCAGAAAATTTTTATGGAATAAATTCTGATTGTAGTATTAGAATCGACATCAATCTATTCAGAAAGCTTTTAAAATTGTTTTAGGTTCTTATCAAATAAGAATGCATAATCAATTGTGATTTTGAAATAAGCCTGTTCCAGCCGGCAGGTTCAACATGATGGATGTAGGTGCTTAGCATTAAAAAACCGCCATTTTCATATCAAAAATGGCGGTTTTTAAGGTAATTTATCCTATTTTATTCTAATTATCTCCTAATAGTTTGGGTTCTGTCGGGTCCTACCGAAACAATTTTTATGGGCACTTCCAGATTTGTTTCCAGGAAATCAATATACGTATTAAGGTTTTCCGGAATCTGGGAAGCTTCGGTCATACCGGTAAGATCTGCTGCCCATCCTTTGATTTCGGTAAATATAGGTTGGATGTTTTCGGGATCGATATTGTAAGGGAGGTGATCTATTTCTTTGCCCTGATATTTATAGGCTGTACACACTTTAATGGTTTCAAAACCAGAAAGCACATCACCTTTCATCATCATGAGTTGGGTGACACCATTCACGTGTACCGCATATTTTAG
>DRGP01000074.1 GCA_011050015.1 Leeuwenhoekiella sp.
ATTATGAAGTGCTTTTCGTAAAACACCCAGAGAGTGGACGCTCTTTTATTTCCAAAGGGTTCTTGACACAAGCCAAAAAGGTTGCCATAAAAAATGTGGAAATTTTTAAAGATCTTATAACCGAAAACACACCGCTGGTGGGGATAGAACCTTCGGCGATATTAAGTTTTAGGGATGAATATCCGCGTCTGGTAAAAGATGTTGCTGCCGCAAAAGTGCTTGCTAAAAACAGTCTGCTTATTGAAGAATTTCTCGATCAGGAACTTCAAAATGGCACTATTAACGCATCTTCCTTTACCACGGAACCCCGTAAACTTAAAATACACGGCCACTGTCATCAGAAGGCGTTGGCTTCGATTGCGCCCACCTTTCGGTTGCTCAATCTGCCGGTAAATTTTAAACCTACGATCATTCCGTCGGGATGTTGCGGTATGGCAGGTTCTTTTGGTTATGAAGAAGAACATTATGAAGTGAGCATGCAAGTGGGAGAGCAAACGCTTTTTCCCGCAGTGCGCAAAGCCTCGCCCGAAACGATCATCGCCGCTTCCGGTACCAGTTGCAGGCACCAGATCAAAGATGGTACTTCCCGGGAAGCGCTACATCCCATCAGTATTTTAAGACAGGCACTGGTTAAGTTGCAGTAGGCAGTCTCAGTATTCAGTAAATAGGCTGAAATTGCCTAAAAACGGCCTATTTTGGTAAAAAAATGGATTGTTTTTAGGAGTTTTTAGTCTAAAAGCCACTGTTTTTCAATCTTAAAACTTAAAGGGATGTGATTTCTTGTCTCTTAGAGCACTTGTTTAAAACTGATAGGTGCCCCCTGTGGCAAAAGGATTTTATAATGAATGATAAATCCCTTGATTAGATACTTATATAAAATATATAAACCACATAATCCAAGTTGCGAAGAATACGAGCGGACAGATAATTGAATTTGCCAGAAAAATTGAAGACAGTTGTTTTTTGAAAAAATAAAAGAGCAATCCTAAAATAAGATTTATTCCCAGTAGGAAAAGAGAGATTTGTGGGATATCATAAACTAAAGTTATTTCTGGTTGTGATACGTAAAACCAAGTTGCAATAAGAATAAATTCAACTATGATAATGACGATGCCATACAGCCGCAACTTTGGGTCAGGCTCGCGAACTATGCCTTGTAAATTATTTTTTTCGTCCAAAGCAAATTTTGAGGTATTGAACCGTCTAGAGGTATGAAAAATCTTTTGGTATTCCATGATCCTGGCTTTTAGAATTAAAACAAGTACGCCAAATTGCATACATGAAAATATCCTTTTAATGGTTAACGTATTAAATTTAAAGCTTTTATAGTTATCGGCCAAGTTTTTTACAATAAATAAGAATCTTAGGATTAGGCAAAAGAAATGGTTACTGACAAACAAAACGAGATTTCCTTTTTTGCCAAGGTTTTGCCATTATGCACGGATAGAAATTCTACAGCACCTTTTCAAAATCAAGCTGACAAAATTGGTGAATTTGGACTTAATATTGACGAAACCAATTTCTTTTTAATTACAAAAAAACGGATTGCTTGGCAAAAGATCGATGCGGAGTTCCTGTAGATAGAACAAAAAAAAATATCTGAAGTCTATACCTCAACCTCTTGTGTACCGGGAGGCGGATATTTTTAACCTGAGTTCGATGTAAAATAATCTTGTGTTGAAAATGGTCATTTCGAGTGATTTTTGCAAAAATCGTATCGAGAAAGATCATTTTCAATCAAAAGTGAGGTTCTCGATACAAAATTCTTCCAGAATTTTACTCGAACTGACACATTTTTCTTAGATCGAACTCAGATTTTTAGGTAGAAGATGATCTAGATTCCAGTTTTTAGCGTGTAGTCTCAGTATTCGTTAAATATGCTGAAATTACCTAAAAACGGCCTTTTTTGATCAAAAATCGGATTCTTTTTCGGCTAAATCCTCGAGCATGTTCTGGAAATCAAGTTGTAGGTCTTCATGCAGCTTGCTGATCTTTTTTTCTATGGAATTATGCTCCCTGATATACAGATTGGTGAGCAAACGGTTTTTCTTGATAGAAGGTTTTACCTCCAGCAATTTTTCGCAGAAATAGATAAGCAGTGTGATTTCGGTTTCCTTATTTTTGGAATAGCGGATGAATTTTTTAACCGTCCTGAGAATTTTCCGCACGCTTTTTTTGATATAATAAAATGTACGTGTGTTTATGGCATCAAATTGCATATCTATCTCTTCTTTGACGTTTTCTATATAACCTTCTTCATAAGAAGATTCAAATAAAACATAGGTAAGCAGTTCTTTGTTTTCTTTTTTGAATTTTGAAAGCCGCAGACAGATTTCCACAAGCTCGTCGCGGGAATGATCATTTAGCGCTTTTCGTAATTCACGTACGGTAACTGCTTTCATAGATTGTATTGCTAGTAATTAAAGTTTATGAGCAGGCAAATAGGATTTTAAAAGTTAAGGTTTAAATCCATGACGTGGTATTAAATAATGTTTCAGTTTGACTGATTCAAAATTATCTTGGAGAAATTATCGACAGATATTGACAAGTTGCAATGCTGTGTCGCTTTATGCCGCGTTTAGGTATTGCAATCTGAAAGTCAATTAAAAGTATAAATAGATTCATATCTGCCCAAAACCTGCTTGAAGAGCCAGTAAAATAAAATGGCCATAAGCACGCCCACACCGGCACCTACCAATACATCACCCGGGTAATGCACCCCGACAAAAATTCTGCTGAGTGCAAATAAAACGGGCCAGATATAAAGCGCGTAAATCCATTTAAAACGGCGCCTTAGCACCAATACGACAAAAGTGGTAACCGTGAATGAAGAAGCAGCGTGGCCTGAAAAAAAAGAAAAATTATGAGGTTCCTGGAGAACACGTATAAGATCTTTGAGCAGCGGCTGGTTGCTAGGGCGCAATCTTGCCACATATACTTTTACAAGATTAGTAAGCCCGACGGTGGCAAATAGGTCAAGTAATAAAAAAAGAACGCCTGTTAAAGCTTTACGCCATTGGAATGCTAAAAAAAATAAGACAAGAATAATGATATATAGTGGGATCCAATGTCTGGGTATGGTAATAAAGATCCAGAAGGCATCATAGTCTTCTACGCCGAGGTTGTTGAGAAATACAAAGGCGTCCCTATCCCATTGAGCCAGCTGTTCCCACATTAAAAGCGACGTTTCACAGAACCTGTGATGTCATCAATACTTTCTTTCGCCTTGTTTATTTCGCTTTTTACATCTTTGGCAATATCTGTATTGATGCCACGGTCTTCGGCACTTTTGGTAATTTCAGATTTAATGTCATCTGTTGCCTGGCGCAAGGTGCGCATGCCTTTGCCCAGGCCCCTGGCAATATCGGGAACCTTATCGGCCCCAAAAACCATTACGACTATAAAAACAACGAAGGCAATCTCGCCCCCGCTGATAAAAAGTGGTGCTATCATAGACAACAAATATAACAGGAAAAAACAAAAGCCGGCGAATTTTCGCCAGCTTTTTTGTATAGGTTTAACGCTATTTTAGTACCTCGAAGATCGTTTGAGCCTCAGCGGGTTGAATACATCATAAAATTGTTTTTTCAATTTTAATGGTATGAGCCCTAATACCTGTTGTTTAGTTATCCACCCCGTTTTTGAATTGATCAAACTCACTTTTGCCTTTTGCTTGTGTAGGCCAGCTATTATTCGTGAGGTCAACATCTGCGGTTTCCTGATCGGGATCTATGTTAACACCTACCAGTTCTTTATCTGTAGCAAGTACTTTACTTACTTCAGCATCGTTTTTACGCCATACCTGTACCGGGTAGGTTTTTTTCTCCTTAGTGCCATCTGCGTAAGTATATTCTACGATAAGCGGCATGGGGATTCCTCCTGGTTTTGTGAACGTGATCGCATAAAAATGTTTAGGCACCTTCATAGAGTTACGTTGCTGAGGTGTAAAATTATCCATCATAAATGCTTTAAGCTTGGGAGCATTATCCATGGTTGATTTTTCCTTCATTTCGGGTTTAAACTCATCACTGCTTTCCTCTACAACATATAAAGCATCAATACCAGATGGATTTAAATCGTATTTCGCGAGTGTCTCTTTTCCTTTCGCCGTTGGCGTATCGGTCACATAATAAGATTTTACGTCTTTAACGCCTATATCTACATTATCAGTAGTGTAGAACCAACCTCTCCAGTACCAGTCAAGATCCATAGCAGAAGCGTCCTCCATCGTACGGAAGAAATCTGCCGGGGTGGGGTGCTTAAACATCCAGCGGTGCGCGTAAGTTTTAAACGCATAATCAAAAAGCTCACGCCCCATGACGGTTTCCCTTAAGATATTAAGCGCGGTAGCCGGCTTTCCATATGCATTGTTGCCCAACTGATACACGTTTTCTGGATTTGACATGATAGGGGCGATATAATCCTGATCACCTTTCATATAATCCACAATATTAGAAGGTATACCACGGCGGGAAGGATATTTTGAATTTGGTGCAATGGCATCTGGATAATGCTCGCCAAAATCCTGTTCTGTTACATACTGCACGAAGGTATTGATCCCTTCATCCATCCAGCCCCACTGGCGCTCGTCGCTGTTTACGATCATGGGAAAAAAGTTGTGCCCCACTTCATGAATGATCACACTTATCATCCCATATTTTACGCGGTCTGAAACCTCACCGTTCTCATCGGGACGACCATAATTCCAGCAGATCATGGGATATTCCATCCCTTGATTTTTTGCGTTTACCGAAATCGCTTTGGGGTAGGGGTAATCAAAGGTCATCTTACTGTATGAATTCAAAGTCTGCACAACTGCTTTTGTGGAGTACTGTTCCCATAACGGATTTCCTTCTTTCGGATAAATGGAGATAGCCATCACATCATGCTCTGGGAATTTTACCGCCTGTGCATCCATAATGTACTTGCGGCTGGTGGTAAAAGCGAAATCGCGTACATTTTTAGCACGAAGCTTCCAGGTTTTTTTAGATTCACTGAAGCTTTTTTCTATTTTTTCGGCTTCTTCCTGCGTTCTGATGATCACGGGTTTATCGTAGGATTTTTTAGCCCTTTCCCAGCGATCTATCATTTCTTTAGAATAAACCTCCTTGCGGTTTACAAGATCACCAGTGCCGTCAAGTAGGTGGTCTGCAGGAACGGTAATATCTACCTCATAATCACCAAAGGGAAGCGCAAACTCGCCACTGCCCCAGAACTGATAGTTCTGCCATCCCTCTACATCATTATATACACACATTCTAGGGAAAAACTGAGCGATCACGTAGTTTTTATTTCCATCAGGAAAACTCTCATATCCAGAACGGGCACGGTCTACGGTGTGTTCTACAATATTAGTATTCCAGGAAACGGAAAACTCAAAAGCATCACCAGACTCCAAAGGTTCAGGTAATTCTACACGCATCATCGTGTAATTTATCATGTATTTAAGCGGTTTTCCATCCTTAGTGACCGATTTAATATTGAAACCCCCATCAAAAGGTTCTTTCATATATTCAGAAACAAAACGCTGGGTGGGTATGACATCATCCATACCGCTACCGTTTCTATCTTTGGCTGGAGAATCTTTCTTGCGGATGTTTTGATCAAGTTGCAACCAGAGGTATCTCAACTCGTCTGGGGAATTGTTTTTATAGGTAATGGTTTCAGAACCGGTGATTTTCTGATTTTTATCATCCAGTTCCACCTGCATTTTATAATCTGCCATGTTCTGGTAATAATTGGGCCCGGGCGCACCAGAAGCCGTCCTATAGACATTTGGCGTGGCAAACTCATCACTGAGCTGCCTGAATTTATTCATGTTGGTATGGCCACTCTGTTTTTCTTCTTGTTGCTGTTGCTGTTCTTCCTGCGCAAAACCGGCGAAGGTGAAAAACAGCACCAGGGCCATAAGTGGAAACTTCATTTGTTTCATGTGTAGTTATTAAAGTTTAATGATTTGCTAAATGTATTGAAAAGTGCGATTTTTTCGGTTTATTCGTCAATATTTAACACCGCGGTATCGCGTTCTGCGGTAAGCATAAAGCTTTTATGGGTGTCACCTACCTGCGTATGAATTACGTTTTTCTGTTCGGTAAACGCATCCATAAGTAGCGTATTTTCTATTTCCAGGCTTTTTACCTCATTGATATCTGTGGTTTCCAGAAAGCACACCACATAATCGTTTTCATCCTTATGGCCCAGATAATGTAACTGAGCAGGGTTCCCGTTAATCTTCAGTTTGAATTTCTGCTGAATGTATTTGTTAATAAAAGCATTTAATTTTTTCTGATCATAACTTTTTTCAACCCGTATGCTACTATCATAGCGCTCTTGCAAGGCTTTCTGAAGATCGTCATAAAATAAACGGGTGATTACCTGTACGCTGTGTTCTTCTGGAACAAATTCTACTTGGGTCACGCTTAGGTAAAACTTATGCCAGGCCGTAGAAGTCGCCATTATGGCAACGAGCAATACAATTATGTATGATTTTTTCATAAAAATAGGCGGTACTTTGGTAAAGATATTGTGCCCAGTGCAAATGCCATTCCAAAATTGAAGGTTTTTTTAATCGCGTATGGCTTTGTGGTTCTTGTAAATTTCGGCTTTTTGTATTAAAAAAGCTGTCAATTTTAACGGATTTCCGGTTGCCGAAAGTTGTAAGGCTTCTTCATTATTTTCATATACAAAATAGCAAAAGTCGTCTATGAGGTCTTCTGGTATATGCAGTTGTTCACGATAGAACCTGTTCTCAAATCGTATTTGTGCTGCTTTTACTCGGCCTTCCATAACGGATATTTCGTATATTTTTTTCAGCATTTTTTTTCTACCCGACAAAAGATCTATAAGTCCGCCCAAGCCAAAACCGCCAGCACCTTCAAGGGCTCTTAACTCACTGCTTCTTTTTTTCGCCGTAGGCGCAAAACCCACACTAGTTTGGTCAAAATAGGGATCAACTTCAATCTTTTTTACATCATTTC
>DRGP01000075.1 GCA_011050015.1 Leeuwenhoekiella sp.
AGTTACGGTATTGTAATGTGAAAAATTATTATCGCGCCACGTGTAATGCGTGGTATTGGATAACGAAGTGCCTGCGCCGGTTGCTCCGGTAACGCCGCTTACGTGAATATCTTCAGTAAAGAGTTTATTTTTTGCGAGCGGCAACAATGCCAACTGTATCGCGGTGGCAAAACAACCCGGATTTGCGATGGAACCGGCTTGTTTAATTCTATCACTATTAAGTTCAGTAAGGCCGTAAATAAATTCCCGGCCCTGAAATTCGGCATCTTGTTTCAACCTGAAATCATTGCTGAGATCGATGATAATGGTTTCTTCCGTGAAATGGTTTTCCTCTAAAAACCGCTTGGACGTTCCATGACCCAAACACAGAAAAAGCACGTCAATTTCTGTCTTTATGCTATCAGAAAAACGGATTTCGGTGGAGCCCAACAAATCTTGATGCACGTCGCTAAGTAAATTGCCCGCGTTTGAGGTGCTGTACACAAAATTAAGCTCTACTTGGGAGTGATTCAATAAAATGCGTATGAGTTCGCCCGCTGTATATCCCGCGCCGCCCGCGATGCCTGCCTGTATCATTGTTCGCCGTTTACGTGGTTATATATTTTGTTTTGATTGCCCAACAGTTTGATAAAACCTTTGGCATCATCCGCGGTCCAACCTTTGTTCATTTCGCCGTAGGCGCCAAAGGACGCGTTCATCAGGTCGTGGTCTGATTTGATTCCTTCCAAAGTAAAACGGTACGGATGCAAGGTCACATAGACCTCACCCGAAACGTTGGCTTGGCTATCAGTCAGAAAGGCTTCCATATTGCGCATCACGGGATCAAGATATTGACCCTCGTGCAAGTGCATCCCATAAAAATTAGAAAGGTATTCCTTGTGCTGCATCTGCCATTTGGTGAGTGTGTGTTTCTCAAGTAAATGATGCGCTTTGATGATTATAAGCGGCGCTGCGGCCTCAAAACCAACGCGGCCCTTAATGCCAATAATGGTGTCGCCCACATGAATATCGCGGCCTATCCCGTAAGCGCTGGCGATTTTTTGAAGGGACTCAATGTTTTTCACGGCGGAATCTTTTTTGCCGTTTACAGCGGCTAACTCCCCTTTGTCAAAAGTAAGAGTCACTTTTTCACTCTCGGTTTTTTCCACTTGGGAAGGAAACGCGCTTTCGGGAAGTCCTTTATCTGAAGTAAGGGTTTCGCTACCGCCCACGCTGGTGCCCCAAAGTCCTTTATTTACCGAATATTTTGCCTTTTCCCAAGACATTTCAATACCGTAACTTTTTAAGTAATCAATCTCATCCTGGCGGGCAAGTTTAAGGTCGCGAATGGGCGTGATGATCTCAATTTCTGGCGCCAGGATCTGAAAAATCATATCAAAACGCACCTGGTCGTTGCCCGCGCCGGTACTGCCGTGAGCGACATAACCCGCACCAACGGATTTTGCATATTTGATAATTTCCACCGCTTGTATGATGCGCTCCGCACTTACCGAAAGTGGATAGGTATTGTTTTTCAGCACATTGCCAAAAATGAGATACTTTACCACTTTGTCATAAAACGTATCTACGGCCTGCACGTTTTTATAGGTTTTTGCACCGATTTTAAGGGCTTTTTGTTCGATTTCATCAATTTCCGTCTGACTGAAACCGCCAGTATTGATACTTACGGCATGTACTTCAAAGCCCTTTTCTTCCGAAAGATACTTGGCACAATACGACGTATCGAGTCCGCCGCTGTAGGCTAAAATTAATTTTTTATTGCTATTATTATTCATGCTGGTTGGAATTTTTTTTGTCATTTCCATGAAGATGGAAATCTATTCTATTTCTCTTTTTCCTCTTTTTTTAAAAACAGATGTTGCTTTATACTCTTTAAACGCGAAAACGCCTTGCTGTTCACTTTTTTTTCAGGTTCAATGTCTTTGGCATTTTTGTTTTTTTCCTCTTCTGCTGCGGGATCGTAAAGCATGCCGGTACACAGGCACATTTTCTGTTCGGTACGCTGCAAAATATCATAATTGCGGCAGGTCTGGCAGCCTTTCCAAAAAGTAGGATCATCGGTAAGTTCAGAAAAGGTTACCGGGCGATAGCCCAGGTCGCTGTTGATCTTCATAACTGCAAGACCTGTGGTAATGCCAAAAACTTTGGCATCGGGATATTTTTCCCGCGAATGTGCGAAAATCACTTCCTTTATTTTTTTGGCGAGACCTAAACTTCTATAATCCGGATGCACAATAAGACCAGAATTGGCCACAAATTTTCCGTGGCCCCAGGCTTCTATATAACAGAAACCGGCAAATGTATCGCCGTCAAGAGCGATGACCGCGTTGCCGTTTTCCATCTTTGTGATTACATATTCTGGGGTTCGCTTTGCAATGCCGGTGCCGCGTATTTTGGCAGACTCTGCGATGGTGTCGCAAATGATCTGCGCGTAGCTCGCATGGGATTTGTTTGCTATGGTTATTTCCATGGAAGTGGAATGTATTTAAGGGTTATTTTAATATTGGCTTTGCTAATGCAATCGCCGTTTAGGATAAACTGATGGTGGAACCGGACGCGCCTAAATTCCTATATAATAAACACCCCAAGGGGCGGTAAAAGCCACGCCTAAACACCTTAAATAAGTGCATGCAGAATCTATTCATGATATAATGCAAGAATACTAAGTTTGAAAATAAAAAATTTGGAAAGTAAGAATTCCCGTGGTTACGGGAAAAATGTAAAATGGACATGATGACAAATAATTAAGGTTTTCTTTGCTAGTTTTAGAAACGCGCATTAGTGCCGGGGCGCCTAATGCGCCTACCGGGGGATATCCTTAATGTATTTATCACTTGAATCATAGCACTAAAGTAAAACATTTTTACGACCCAAAGCAGAATATTGTTCAAAAAACCGGTTTTTATTCAAAAAAATACCTCAACCGCTTTAATTGTCCTTCTTTTTATGCCAAAAAATTAAAGAAAAAGAATAAGCAACCTATCTAAAATGTTAATTATTTATTAAATTTTATTACTATGCAATACACAATACCTTCTTTTAGACATATATTTGCATAGGCAATTAATAGCTAATCACTAGTAGACCCTTAAACCAAATAATATTCATCAATAATTATCATCATGCCATCATCAATTAACTCTCATCACCGCAGTGTCACCACCTTCATCCATCTGGCTACGTTTACTAAATACTTGATTCCGCTGGGCAATTTTATTTTCCCGCTTTTACTCTGGACGGCGCAAAGGAAAGAATCACCTTTTGTGGATGAGCATGGCCGGCGGGCGATAAACTTTCAGATCAGCATGTTTATATATAGCATCTGTGCGATATTAGTGGCTCTCCCTTTTATTGCTTGGCAAGTTATAGGTATTGTAAAAGCGAACGAAGGATATGATTTTGAAGGTGACTTTGACGCTTTCTGGAACTTTTTTCAAATTTCCGGACTGGTCATTACCGCCATTGTTCTGGGTACGGTACTTACAGGGTTTTTTATAGTGGAATTGATCGCGGTAATTTCTGCCGCTATCCGGGCAAATTCAGGCGAAATGTGTCATTATCCGCTGAGCATTCCTTTTATCAAAAGCCAAAAAAACGTAGAAAACAATAATGCTTCAGCCTCATCAACTGAAGAAAATCAATAAGCAATGGGGATTCATTCATCAACAAAAACGAACAGGAAACAACCGTTTAACAACATTTAATCATGAACATTGAAAACACAAAAGCGCAGATGCGCAAGGGCGTGCTCGAGTACTGCATCCTCTCTGTGTTGAAGGAAGAAGACGCCTACGTGGCAGAAATTCTAGACACATTAAAGGACGCCAAGCTACTTGTGGTAGAAGGCACGATTTACCCGCTGCTCACACGGCTTAAAAACGCCGGTCTGCTCAGCTACCGCTGGGAAGAATCTACCAGTGGGCCGCCTCGTAAATATTACGGCCTTACCGAAACCGGCAAACTTTTTCTTAATGAACTTACAGATACCTGGAACGACCTGCAACAAGCTGTGCGTGTAGTAACCACTCAAAAAAACACTAACCATGAATAAGACGATAAACATCAACCTCGCGGGGCTATTCTTTCACATTGATGAGGATGCCTACGCCAAATTGCAGCACTATCTTGACGCTATCAAACGCTCCTTTACAGATGCTGAAGGCCGTGATGAAATTATTCAGGATATCGAAGCCCGCATTGCGGAACTGTTTACCGAACGTATCAAGAACGAGCGCCAGGTAATTGGTATTGCAGAAGTAGATCAAGTAATCGAGATCATGGGCCAGCCTGAGGATTACCGTATAGACGATGAAATTTTTGAGGATGAAGAACCACAAGCTACACCCTACACTTCTACGCATACCAAAAAACTGTACCGCGATACCGACAATTCATATCTGGGAGGGGTTAGTTCTGGCCTAGGGCATTATCTGGGCATCCCTCCCATCTGGATCCGTTTGCTTTTTGTGGTTCTTGCATTTTTATCAAGTGGTGGCTTTGCACTCTTATATATAGGCTTTTGGATTTTTGTACCGGCCGCAAATACGACGGCAAAAAAACTTGAAATGCGCGGCGAACCCGTGAATATAGATAACATACAGCGTAAAGTAAAAGAGGGTTTTGAAAATGTTGCTGATAGTGTAAAAAACGTAGATTATGAAAAATACGGCACCCAGGCCAAAAAAAATGCAGGTAGCGCCGCAGAGGGTATTGGTAAATTTGTAGTATTGGTTTTAACCGTGCTTGCCAAACTTATAGGTATCCTACTTATTATTGTAGGGGGCACCACTATTGTAGGACTTTTTATTGGTCTTTTTACTGCGGGCACCCTGGGTTTTATTGACGGTGGTATGGGCGATTACCTCAGCCTTTTTAATGCGAGCAGCATTCCGTTTTGGGTGCTTTCCCTCTTGTTGTTTTTCACCTTGGCAATCCCATTTTTCGCGCTTTTTTACCTGGGGCTTAAAATTTTGGTAACCAACTTAAAACGTATGTCCTGGGCGATGAAAATAAGTCTTATCGTAGTCTGGCTGGCCTCTATCATTATAATCACCGCTGTAGGCATTAGGCAGGCTATGGATTTTTCGCAGCGCGCATCTACCACACAGACCGAACTTTTGGCAATAAATCCTACAGACACGCTTCGTGTAACTATGAAACTTCCAGAGAATAGGGAACCACAGGTAAGAGGTTTTTTTATAGATATGGATAGTAAAGGAAAAACCTTTGCCTCACTGGGTGATATTGACTTAAGCATTGAAAAAAGTGAGGACGACCGGTACAGGCTCGAGTTGATCAAGAAAGCTCGCGGATATAACACTACCGCGGCCAGGGTAAACGCTGATAAAATAATTTATGACTATACCCTGGACAATAATACGCTTTCCCTCCCCGAAACCTTTACTATCGCAGACGGCGCTCCCTTTAGGGTGCAAGAACTTGAACTTGTTTTATATGTTCCTGAAAACGCCCAGCTTTTTATAAACGAGAACAGTAGCTCCTTTTTAAACAACCGGGCTGGGTTTATGAATTATAACCTTACTGGTCACTATGTGAGCATGGTAAATGGCAAATTAATTTGTGAGGATTGCCCCGAAGCAACCAATACAACCAGTGAAGCAAATTGGCATTATCGCGATGTTCCAAATGAAGGGGATGACTCTGGCGGAACATATGAGTATGACCAAGCCCGGCAACAGAGAAATGGCAGAATTCAGGAGTCCGCACAGGAAAAGACAGATACCTTGAGCACAATACTGGATACGATCTCAGAAAAAAAGTAAAATAAGACCGAAAAATCAATCAAAATCAATTCATTATGACAACTTGTATCAAAATTTTAGCAACCGCAATGCTCACCTTGCTGCTCACCTCCTGCCACTTTGACTTTCATCAGGTAGATGGCAATGGCCACGTGGTGGAAAAAAACCTTAACATCAATAAAAACTTCAATGCTATCACTGTGAGCAATGGGTGGGAAGTAATCCTAAAAAAAGGAACACAACCCGGGGTGACCGCAAGTATTGATGAGAATTTATATGAATACCTGGATGTACACGTAGATGGCAATACGCTGGAAATTGAAATGAAAGACAACAATAATGTGGGCTCGGCCACGTCTCGAAAAATCTACGTTACCTATGCCCAAAACCTGGACAAATTAAAAGCCAGCAGCGCAGGCGAAATTACCTCGGAAGATGTTTTAATGGGCGAAAAAATACTATTTGACGCCTCAAGTGCTGGCAGCATTACTGCTAAAATAGAAGTACGCCATGTAGAGACCGAAGCCAGCAGTGCAGCAGATCTCAATCTGAGCGGCCTTGCCCAAACTTTTAATGGTTCGGCAAGTTCTGCCGCCAGTATAGATGCAAAAAATCTAAAAACCGAAGAGGCCACGGCCGATGTTTCCTCAGCAGGATCAATTACCGTATTTGCCTCAAAAACACTGGACGCAGAGGCATCCAGCGGCGGGAGTGTAAATTATTGGGGCGAGCCCAAAGAAGTGCGGGATTCAGAAAGTAGTGGCGGATCTATCAATAAGAAGTCTTGAAAGTTAGGAGTTTCGAGTTCAGGGTTTTGAACGATGTCCTGAGATAGATGCGGGTCAATTAAGTCTGATCTTAGTTGATTTTAGGTGGCTGAGTGAATTCCTTAAAGCTCAAGCGGAAAGAAATTTGCGCCGAAGCCACCGTGGATGTTTTGAAAAATCTTGAAAAATCAATCAAAAACACGTCTCCTCTAATCAGGAATGCTCAGTTCAATTTCAAAAATAACAATGGCATGATAATGACAATAGAAATAATAAACCTCCCTATCTTTGCCCCTTTAAAAAAATAAAGCGCGGTGCATTTCTTCAATCTCATTCGGTATAAAAATCTCTTGCTCTTACTGCTCACCCAATGCTTAGTTCATTTTGGTTTTTTAAAAGCACTTGATATTCCGGTTGCGCTTTCCACGGGAGAATTTTTGCTGCTTGCCGCAGCAACGCTCTGTATTGCGGCGGCCGGTTACATTATCAATGATATAGAAGATGTGGAGACAGACCTCATCAACCGGCCAGAAAAACGCCTAATTCCCCTTAAAATCACCGAAAAAAGGGCATTTAATTACTATTTGGCTTTAAATATTGCCGGTGTTGGTTTGGGATATTTCCTTTCGCTTCAAAGCGGAAATAGTGCTTATGCTGCGTTTTTTGTCTTTATTTCGGCACTTTTATACAGTTATGCCACATTTTTGAAACAGATTTTACTACTAGGAAATATTTTGGTAAGTGTCCTTGTGGCTTCGGCAATACTCATCGTAGTCATTTTTGACCTTTCGTCTATGGTAACGGGTTACGGCCCTTCGCTGACCAATCCCATCTCGGTGCTGCGCGATTATGCAATTTTTGCCTTTATGTTGAACTTTTTAAGGGAAATCGTTAAAGATATTGAAGACATGGACGGCGATCATGCTTATGGTCTGCAAAGTCTGCCCATTATTCTGGGACGCGGCCGTACCGCAAAGATAGTGAGTATTCTTGCCATTGTTTATATTGCAGTTTTAGTCGTTTATATTTATCTGTTTTTATACACCAATCCTGTTACCACCGCTTATCTGCTTTTCGTAGTGGCGGGTTCTTTGCTGTTTTTTGCTATAAAAGCATGGGCGGCCACTTCAAAAAAAGACTTTAACCGTCTTTCGGGATATTTAAAAATAAGCATGCTGCTGGGCATTTTTTCCCTGGGCGTGCTAAGCTTAAGTTTACTATATGCTTAAAACCAGATTAGCTTCCAGAAAGCTCATTCTCGCCTCCCAATCTCCACGCAGAAAACAGCTCCTTGAGGCAATAGACCTCGATTTTGAGGTCATTGTTCGGTCAGTGGATGAAAAATATCCATCTGGATTGCTCCCTTCCGGGGTAGCGGAACATATTGCGCTGGCCAAGGCCGAAGTTTTTAAAGAAGACCTCCAGCCAGATCAAATTGTTATTACAGGAGATACGGTCGTGGTTGATGAGGATCAAATTTTAGGGAAGCCCAAAAATGCTACCGAAGCACGCGCCATGCTTACCAGTTTAAGCGGTAAAAAACATCGGGTAGTCTCTTCGCTCTGCTTACTTGCGGCTCATAAAATCGTAGTAAAAAGCGACACCGCTTTTGTGAGTTTTAAATCCTTTTCTAACGAAGAAATTGATTTTTATATTGAAAATTACAAACCTTACGACAAGGCCGGCGGTTACGGCATACAGGAATGGCTGGGGCATATTGGGATGATAAAGCTGGAAGGTTCATATAATACAGTGATGGGGTTACCCACCCACCTGCTTTACCAGATGTTGCACGACTTTTTAAATGAATAATACTACCTTTAGGTTAAAAATCATGTCTGCATTAAAATTAACGACCGTTGTTTTTGCCGTTCTCAGTTTTTTTACCGCCTGCAAAAATAACGGCCCCAAGCGCTCAGAAACGGCTGAATCCTACTTAAAATCGGCTTATGAAGCCAGAAATCTGAATACTACGTTTAAAGAATATTGGTTTTCCGGCGAAGCCGAAATCACTTCGTACCAGCTCAAACAACCGCGTTATGGCGAAATGCGTGATGGGGAGGCCGTACTCGTTTTTGTCAAGGAAGATTTTTTGCCGAACGAACAGGTAAAAGCCGATGGGCAGACCGATAAAAATATACCTGTACTTAAACTCAACAACACCATAAATTTTATAACTGGAATTTACCCCTACTCCATTATGAGCAGTGTTTTTTATCCGCTGGAACAAAAAAGCCATGCGATAAAAGTAAGTAACAGCGTGCAGGAATGGTGTGGCCAGCAATATCTGCAGCTCAATAACAGGGGGAATTTTGAAATAACACTACATTCTTATTTTGAAGGGGAAGCCGATCAAAATTTCGCTTTAAAAAAAGACATCCTTGAAGACGAACTCTGGGCACAGCTTCGCGTAGATCCCGATAGTTTGCCCATCGGGAAGCAAATGGTAATCCCTTCGCTGGAATTTACACGCTTAAAACATGCCAAACTCAAAGCCTATGAGGCACAGCTGAGCAAAACCGATAGCAGTTATACCATTGCCTACACGAACCTACAACGCAAGCTGGTCATCAATTATGAAAACCAGTTTCCCTATTCAATTACCGGTTGGTTAGAATCCTATAAGAGCGGTTCGGGCCCAGATGCGCAACTACTCACCGCAGAAGCCACCCGACTGAAAACGCTAAAAACCCCCTACTGGAAACAAAACTCCAAAAAATTCGAATTTTTAAGGGATAGTTTGAGATTGTAGGAATGGCTTTTGAGGTGTTAAAAACAAAGGAAGGCAGAGATGCGCCATTTCCTTTTGACTATATTTGAAACTTTATCAAAAACACCTCCTACTCCATGATGCTCAAACTGCGCCCTCTATTTATTATACTCCTTTTACTTTTCCATTTTGGCAGTCGGGCACAGCAACCCAAAAAGCCAGATGCCGTACAAATCTTTGAGCAGATTAAAAAGCTTAATTTTCTAGGTTCAATACTCTACGTGGCGGCTCATCCCGATGACGAGAACACCGCGATGATCTCTTATCTTTCTAATGCGGTACACGCCAGGACCGGCTATCTTTCTATGACCCGCGGTGATGGCGGTCAAAATTTGGTGGGATCAGAACTCAGTGAACTGCTGGGCGTCATTCGCACGCAGGAACTACTTGCTGCACGCCGCATTGATGGGGGTATACAGCGATTTACACGTGCCAATGATTTTGGCTATTCAAAAAACCCCGAAGAAACCTTAAAAATCTGGGATAAAGATGAAGTTTTGAGCGATGTGGTCTGGGCGATGCGCAACTTTAAACCCGATGTGATCATCAACCGTTTTGATCACAGAACACCGGGTACGACCCACGGGCATCATACCTCATCTGCGATACTTAGCGTTGCGGCTTTTGATCTTGCCAATGATCCTACAAAATATCCCGAACAGTTGGAATATACTTCAATTTGGCAGCCCAAAAGGCAGTTTTTTAATACTTCCTGGTGGTTTTATGGGGGAAGGGACGCTTTTGAAAAAGCTGATAAAAGTAACCTCGTTTCCATGGATGTGGGTACTTATTATCCTGAACTTGGCCTAAGCAATACTGAAATTTCAGCCTTGAGCCGCAGCCAGCATAAAACCCAGGGTTTTGGTAATACGGGTTCACGCGGAAGTCAAGTGGAATATCTGGAACTCCTAAAGGGGGAATATCCCAAAAGCGGCAATATTTTTGAAGGCATAGACACCACCTGGAACCGACTAGCAGGCGGAGCGGCTATCGGTGAACTACTTACTGAAGTTGAAAAGAATTTCGATTTTGAAAATCCCGCGGCCAGCTTGCCCGGTTTACTCGAGGCCTACCCCCTCATCACCACACTTGAAGATTCCCATTGGAAAACAATAAAAACCGAAGAAATCAAGGCTATTATCAAGGCCTGTTCAGGATTATACCTCGAGGCAACAACCAGTCAGCAGACTGCTACACCCTTTGAAGATATTCAAGTTGCCATAGAAGCGATAAACAGAAGTGACTTATCCATAAAATTAATTGATGTTGACCTACAACCCGTCGCTAACCAAGTTCCCGTAAACGATACCCTTAAAAATAATATTGATTTTCAAAAAACGGTAACCATAAACACCGGGGAGGCCGACCTCACTACCGCCTACTGGCTTCGGGAAAAAGGCAGCCTGGGTATGTATCAAGTAGCCGATAAAAAACTGATAGGCCTACCGGAAACACCGCGCGGATTTCATGCTATTTTCACCTTATCTATAGCAGGTACCGAAATTCCATTTAGCCTTCCACTGGTTTATAAATACAATGACCGCGTAGCCGGGGAAGTTTATGAGCCTTTTGAAATTGTACCGACCTTAGGGGCGCGTTTGCAGGAACCTGTTATTATTTTCGCAGATGCGAAACCCAAGAAAATAACCGTTCAAGTCACCGCGTACCGTGATAGCATAGAAGCTACGGTGAATCTGGACCATCCAGCAGGATGGCAGGTAGAACCCGCCGAATCAAAAGTACAGTTACAAAATAAAGGCCAGAGTAAAAATCTTGTTTTTACGATTACCCCGCCCGCTGAGACCAGTCAGGGAGATCTTAGTCCAGTCATTAGTTGGAATGGCAAGCGTTATGATAAAAAAGTGGTACGTATCGCCTATGAACATATCCCGCTACAAACACTGGTATTACCAAACACGGCTAAAATATCACGCCTGAATATAGAAACAAAAGGCAATAATGTAGGTTATATTAATGGAGCGGGAGACGCCATACCAGAAAGCCTACAACAGATAGGGTATCAAGTGACTACTATTGATCCTGCCACCATTAGCGCAGCCGCACTGAAACCATTTGATGCTATCGTTATGGGGATTAGGGCATATAACACCGTGAACATACTACGCTATAAACAAGCCGATTTATTGAATTATGTAAAAAACGGAGGTACGCTGCTGGTGCAGTATAACACCGCCAGGGGTTTTGAGTTTCCAAACGTTGGTCCTTACCCGCTGCAACTTTCCAGTGATCGGGTAACAGATGAAAATGCCCAGGTGAGTATTCTTGATAAAAAAGCCGAAGTATTGAATTACCCCAATAAGATAGATGAAAACGATTTTAAAGGGTGGGTGCAGGAACGTGGTCTATATTTTCCTGATCAATGGGATGAGGCGTTTAATCCGGTACTATCTATACATGACAAAGATGAAGCCCCACTTCAGGGAAGCCTATTGGTAGCCAAGTATGGGGAAGGTTATTACATCTACACCGGCCTAAGCTTTTTTAGGGAACTTCCTGCCGGTGTGCCCGGTGCTTATCGTCTTTTTGCCAATTTATTATCGGTGGGACAGCGCGGAAAACAGTAAAAAACTAATATGGAACCTAAAAAAGAGAAATGGAGCCGCTATTACACGCTAGTTCTCGTCGCTAATGTGGTTTACATTATCCTGTTCTATATAATTATGAAATTCTTCAGCAAGTAATATGCAACAGATAGACTGGATCGTACTGGTAGCTACACTTGCTTTTATCGTTTTTTACGGTATTTATAAAACCCGCGGCCGTAATAATGTGCACGATTACATACGCGGCGGAAATGAGTCCAACTGGTGGACGGTGGGTCTTTCGGTCATGGCTACACAGGCCAGCGCCATTACGTTTTTATCCACTCCGGGGCAGGCCTTTCACAGTGGGATGGGTTTTGTGCAATTGTATTTTGGCCTGCCCATTGCCATGGTCATTATTTGTATCTTTTTTATCCCAATCTATTATAGGTTAAAGGTTTATACGGCCTATGAATATCTGGAGAGCCGGTTTGATTTAAAAACGCGCTCGCTTGCCGCAGGGCTTTTTCTCTTGCAACGCGGCCTTTCTGCCGGGATTACCATTTTTGCCCCCTCCATTATTCTTTCGGCGGTACTGGGCTGGGATTTAAATACACTGAATATTATCATCGGTTTGCTGGTGGTCATTTATACGATTTCTGGCGGAACAAAAGCGGTCACCGTGACCCAAAAACAGCAAATGGGGGTGATTTTTTTGGGTATGTTTGTCGCCTTTTTTCTTATCATAAGCTATTTACCAGAAGACATCAGTTTTACCAATGCACTCGAAATCGCCGGCGCCAGCGGTAAACTGGATATTCTGGATTTTTCTTTCAATCTGGATGATCGCTATACGGTATGGACGGGCATCCTGGGCGGTACTTTCCTGATGCTTTCCTACTTTGGTACAGATCAAAGCCAGGTACAGCGGTACCTCACTGGGCGTTCTATGCGCGAGATGCAACTGGGCATGATCTTTAACGGTTTGCTTAAAGTGCCTATGCAGTTTTTTATTCTGTTCGTCGGGGTAATGGTCTTTGTTTTCTATCAATTTAACCCCACTCCACTCAATTTTAACCCTGCTGCTACGGAATCTGTGATAAACTCACCACTACAGGAAGATTATGAAAGCCTGCAGGGCCAGCTCAATGAGCTACGTATGGAAAAAGCATCGTTGAGCAAAAATCTCGCCAATATTGAGAATAAACAAAGTGCAGATTTTAAAAAAGAATATAAAGATATACAGGTAAATCTAAAGGATGCTGCCTCCAAAGAAGAGATGATACGCGAAGAGGCCCGTAATCTTATTTCGCGTGCCGACAAAAATGTAGAAACCAACGACCGCGATTATGTATTCATTCATTTTATTCTGAACAATCTACCCCGCGGACTCATCGGTCTATTGCTTGCGGTGATCCTTTCAGCGGCCATGTCTTCCACGGCCTCAGAGCTCAATGCGCTTGCCACCACGACCACCATAGACCTGTATAAGCGTAACCTTAAAGAGGAACGGGAAGATGATCACTTTGTAGGTGCTACCAAATGGTTTACGTTAAGCTGGGGCATACTTGCAATTTTGATCGCGTGCACGGCAAATCTTTTTGACAACCTGATCCAGTTGGTCAATATCATAGGCTCCATTTTTTATGGTACCATTCTGGGAATTTTTATCGTTGCTTTCGGTTTTAAAAAAATAGGTGGAAATGCCGTATTTATCGCTGCACTTATTACGCAGGCCCTGGTGATACTCCTTTTCAGCCTTGATAAATTTGGCTATATTCATCTGCCCTATTTACTGCTGAACTTTATAGGGTGTGCACTCGTCATCTGTATCGCTTATATACTACAGGTTGTAAAAGGGGGAAATACCGAAAAATCATCTGATTTGATTGAAAATTGAGCCTAAAAAGCTATTTTTTTACAAAATGATAATTTTATATAGTTCGTTTAAACATTAAAGTTAATAAGCATGAAAACAGTACGATGGGGCATCTTGGGACTCGGAAAAATTGCCCACAGTTTTGCCAAAGATTTATTGACCGTACCCGGTAATCAACTCTATGCGGTCGCTTCACGCACACAGGAAAAGGCCACAGATTTTAAAACCGAATATAAAGCCGAAAAGGCCTATGCAAGCTATGAAGAGCTAGCCGCAGATCCTGATATAGATGTAGTCTATATCGCCACGCCACACGTGCGGCATTGCGAAGATTCACTTTTATGCATGAAAAATGGTAAAGCGGTACTTTGCGAAAAACCCTTTGCCATGAATGCCGAAGAGGTTGAACAAATGATCGCTTCCGCGAAAGCAAATGATGTTCTTTTAATGGAAGCCCTGTGGACGCGTATTATGCCGCATTTTAATTTTGCCCTTGAGGAGATCAACACTGGGAAATATGGCAAAATTGAAAAGATAACATCTGATTTCTGTTTTGATGCGGAATTTAATGCTGAGGGTCGTCTTTGGGATAAAAAACTGGGCGGAGGCGCGTTACTGGATGTGGGTATTTATCCCATTTTTTGTGTCCTCGCATTTTTGGGAAAACCTGACACGATTTCCGCGAAAGCGAAAATGGGAAAAACCGATGTTGACGTGGAAGATGACATTACTTTTACCTATAAAAACGGCGTAAAAGCTTTTATAAAATCAGGTATCGTGACCAAAACACCAACCACAGCTACTATTATATGTGAAAACGGACTTATATACCTCCATCCCCGTTTTCATAATACTGATAAAGTGACCACTATTCTGGAAGGCGTAAAAACTGAACACGATTTTGATTATAGTGCAAAAGGTTACAATTTTGAGATCATGCACATGGCCGATTTACTTCGAGAAGGAAAAAAAGAAAGCGATATGATGACACACAATTTTAGCAGGCTTATAATAAACACGCTGGATGATGTGCGTCAAAAAATAGGACTGGAGTATTAACTCCAAAAACCCCTATTTTTAACTAAATTCAGCAAATTTAGACAGAAAAATGCCCTGAAAATTGAAATTTTCAGGGCATTTAAATTGTTTGAACGTATTGCGAATTACATTGCTCCCCATTCTGTTAGAGAATCCTTATTCATTTTAATATAATCTGCATTACCGGCTTTTTCAGCATCAGCAAGTGAAGCTTTAGCCGCCTTGATTGCTCCTTTTTTATCACCAGATTTTGCAAGGATTAAAGACTGCTGGCGCAATTGCCAGAAACGTGGATTTTCGGTCATATTCATGGCCTTTTCCATCCACATTTTAGATTTTTCAATATCCTTACCAGCATTAAGGTAATAAACGGCAGCATTGTAATAATCTGCAGCAGCAGGGCCGTTAAGTGCTTGGTCTATGCTGGCCATTACTTCCTTATCGGTGTTCACTTTAAAGGGAATTCCCACGTATTCATTTTCCCAAAGCAATCCTAAGGTAGCGCCATCTGCGGAAACATCATCTACAGTAATGGTGAAAGTTTCGATATCCATCGGCATTTGTTGTGATTCAACGGTTGTGCGCAGTGCGATTTTACTATTATCAAATTCAGTAATGAGTGGGTTACTATCGTCTGTATAAAAAACCACATCCCAATCAGTCTCCCCAGGCACCGTGTAAAGGTTGTAAGTTCCCGCTTTGAGTGCCTTCCCATTAATCATGATATCCTTATCAATTTTAAATTTTGTGGTCGCATTGGCACCTGTTCTCCAGATTGTACCGTAAGGCAACAGTGCTCCAAAAATTTCACGCCCCTTCATACTAGGTCGGGAATAGTCCACCCAAACATTGGTAAGACCAACAACCTGAGTTAATGAAGCAGCTGGGCTGGATGCGGGTGTGTTGATTTGAGCAGCCATACTAAAACTGAACAAAAGACCGATGGCCCAAAAAAGTGTGTTTTTCATATATTAAAATGTATTTAATTAACTATTAATGGTTTAAGACTAAAAAATTCTTAATTATCCGTTGCTAAAAATAAGAATATGTTAATTTAATTTCGTTAACAAAAACTTAAAGAAATTTGTTTATTTTTGTACATTCATGTCATTAATCGAAGTTATTTGAATTAATTATAACGATTGCATTAAACGTCTAGAAGCAAATCAATGAAAATTAAGCCAGCCTGTAAAGAATTTAATACAGACTCTTTTTCGTTGGCCTTAAGGGTCAATTATGCTCATGTGACGTATCTGGATCCATCAGATCTCGATTTACAAACACTAAATGAAGTCCGTTCCCATCTCAGGGAATATTATCAGGGGCGTGATTTTGTCTTGATCAATGAGCGCATTAATGACATCGTCATCAACCCCAAATACCATAAAGATTCCTTAAAAAATATGAAGGCGGTCGCCATTGTTTCGAAAAATGAAAATTGGCGCGAACGGCTTTGCCAGGAACAGAAGAACAGTACGCGCTCTTTTGCATTTTTTAAAGATATCGAAGACGCGCAACTATGGGCCGATCATTTTATGGAGTATCGCATCGAGAAAACATAATTTACTTCCCGGCACTCCTAATCGAACGCTTTAGAGCATAAGCCAATAAGCAGTTAAATTTCCATAGATCCAGTTCCGACTGCAAGTCGGTGTGGAATCCAGAAAAAATAAATTCGTCGCATAAAGGCAAGGTATTTTCTTTCGATTGAGGCATGAATCCATACTTTCAAAATTTTCTTTCACAACTTTAAATTTTGTTTAACTACAAAGAATTTTTATTAAACAAGTGGGCTATTATCTTTACTTACATACTCCCTCGTTTATGAAAATATATTCGCTGCATACCAAACAAAACCTCCCCATACCCCTTAATAAAGCCTGGGATTTTCTTTCAGATCCTAGAAATTTGAAAACCATTACTCCAGAATATATGGGGTTTAATATAGTTTCGGGCGCAGACCGACCTATGTTTGAAGGGCAACTCATACAATACATCGTTACTCCCCTATCCGGCTTTAAAACTAAATGGGTCACAGAGATTACCCATGTGCGCGATATGGAATATTTTGTGGATGAACAACGCTTTGGACCGTACGCATTATGGCACCATAAGCATTTTATTAAAGAAATTCCCGGGGGAGTTGAGATGGAGGATTTACTGCATTATAAATTGCCCTTTGGAGTATTCGGGCAAATGGCACATCCCTTTTTGGTCAAGCCCAAGCTGGACGAGATTTTTAAATTCCGTGAACAAAAACTTATTGATCTTTTTGGTGCCTTTGAAGATAAGGAGCCAGCACAAAAAGGCATCACACGTAAAGATATTTTAAATTAAAAAAAGAGAGAAATGAAAAAAAACATACTACTCATAGGAGGCTCGCACGGTATAGGCTATGAACTGGCCAGCCAGCTTCACAAGGATCACAATGTATTTATCGCTTCGCGTACCGCAGATAAATTGGGCGATCTAAATGTTACCCATATTGAATATGACGTGAGAAAAGACGAACTGGATACTTCGGAACTTCCCGAAAAACTGGATGGTTTTGTGTACTGCCCCGGCAGCATCGATCTTAAACCTTTTAAAATGTTGAGCAACGAGGTTTTTGAAAAGGACATTCAACTTAATTTTTTAAGTTTGGTCAAAAGTTTGAAAACGGTGGAAGACCGTCTTAAAAAATCTGATCAGGCCAGTTTGATTTTCTTTAGTACCGTAGCGGTGAAAACGGGAATGCCTTTTCATACCAGTGTCGCCGCGGCGAAAGGTGCTATTGAAGGTTTTGCCAAAGCACTTGCGGCAGAATATGCGCCTTCTTTTAGGGTAAATGTGATCGCCCCTTCATTAACCGATACACCGCTGGCTGAAAAATTACTGAACAACGACAAGAAAAAAGAAAAAATGAATGAACGCCATCCATTAAAACGCGTGGGAACGGCAAAAGATATCGCAAACATCGCCCGTTTTTTACTCAGTGAAGAAAGCAGTTGGATTACCGGTCAGGTTCTAGGAGTAGATGGTGGAATGTCTACGTTGAATGTAAGCTGAAAGAGTTTTGAATTTTGAATTTTGAATTAAATTTCAAAAATCGGATTGAAAATTGCCATTTTTAGGGCTAAAATCCGAAAAAAACATTGCATAATGGATACAGTAACTATTTTTTGGTTTCGCAGGGATTTAAGGTTAGATGATAATGTAGGTTTTCTCAAGTCATTACAAAGTGATAACCCAGTACTGCCCCTATTTATTTTTGATACCGAAATACTTGATGAACTACCCAAAGACGATGCCCGAGTGACTTTTATCTATGACACCTTGCAGGATATGCGCGCAGAATTACAAAAGTCATACGGAAGTTCTATCTCCCTTTTTTATGGAAAACCGGAAGAAATATTTCAAAAACTACTTAAGGAATATACAATTGGTACCGTTTTTACCAATCACGATTACGAACCTTATGCTAAAACGCGTGATAATAAAATAAGAGCGCTTTTAGAAAATAACAACATTGGCTTTAAAACCTTTAAAGATCAGGTGATTTTTGAGCGCGATGAAGTCGTAAAAGGCGACGGCGATCCCTATGTGGTTTATACGCCCTATATGCGCACCTGGAAAGATAATTTTAACGAGAAAAAGAATCTAGAAATTCATTATACGAGTCAATACCTTAAAAATCTTTACCAGAATTCGCGCTTGCCCAACCTTTCCCTTAGCAACATGGGCTTTACAAAATCTAGCCTAAAATTCCCCGAATATGAAGTAACCCCTACCCTCATCGATAATTATGAGGATACACGCAATTTTCCGGCTTTAGATCATGGCACTTCCCGAGTGGGTGCGCACCTGCGCTTTGGTACCGTAAGTGTACGGAAAACCATGAAAAAAGCTATCGCCGAAAAAAACGAGGTTTTCTGGAACGAACTCATTTGGCGTGAATTTTTTATGCAGATTTTAGACCATTATCCAAAAACGATTGATCATGCTTTTAGAAAAAAATATGACCGCGTGGAGTACCGCAACAATGAAAAGGAATTTGAAAAATGGAAAAACGGCAAGACCGGTTTTGCCCTCGTAGATGCTGGCATGCGCCAGCTGAATACTACTGGATATATGCACAACCGGGTGCGCATGCTCACAGCAGGATTTCTATGCAAGCATTTATTGATAGACTGGCGCTGGGGCGAAGCTTATTTTGCCGAAAAACTTTTGGATTATGAACAAGCAAGCAATGTGGGCAACTGGCAATGGGCGGCCGGCAGTGGTGTAGATGCAGCGCCGTATTTCCGGATTTTCAACCCAATGACACAGGTAGAAAAATTTGATAAAGATCATAAATACATCAAAGAATTCGTGCCTGAATTTGGCACCGATGCCTATCCAGAAAAAATGGTAGATCACAAAGAAGCCCGCGAGCGTTGCTTGAAAGTGTATAAGGAAGCAATTAATTAAGAGTCTACAATAGAGAAGCCGATATATCGCTAGAATAAATAGAAGTGCCTTAGAATAAACATGATAATTGTAAAAGTTCCTTCCCTTTTAAAGGTAAGGTGCCGAAGGCGGAAGGGTTAACGCACGAGCATTTTATGAAAGCTCACTTTTTATAACCCACCCGCAACAACATCGGAAACTCAAAAAGCCTTACGGCTTCATTTCCCCAGTGCGTTTTTACCTCGTTTTTGATCAATTTTAGTGGATTTTTGCTGTTTTTCTTTTCATAATGCTTCACCGCAGACCACGTATTGAGGTAATTTAAAAACTGATCTTGCGTCCAGCGGACTTCCATTTTAAAATTAGGAACCACCTCTTCCCGAAATGGAAACGGGATCGTATTATAATGTGCATCCAGATAATCACGCTCTGCATCCCAATAACTGCCTATACTATCGTTATAAAAATGCTGAATAATTTCATTCAATTTTCCTTCTGTCGTAAAAACGGAATAGCCTATCAAAGCTAAAGCTCCATGATTTTTTAAGGCTTTATGGACGTTTGCATAAAACGTTGAAAAGTAAAACCAGTGCACGGCCTGGGCTACCGTAATAAGGTCAAAGTGATTTTGATAGCTCACAGGTTCTTCTGCCGTACGCACCGCGTAGGTGATATTTTTATGTTTGGGCGCCTCTTTCAGCTGGTTTTCACTTAGATCAGTTGCCCATACTTGTTTAAAAACGGTGGCGAGTTCTGCAGCAACCTGACCGTTTCCTGTGGCACAGTCCCACGCGTTTTCCTTATCGTCCAGCAGCGAAAAAAGGTATTTGTACAACTCCGCAGGATAGGTGGGTCGGTACTTGGCATAATCAGCAGAATGCCCTGAAAAATTATCTTTCATATGAGGTATTTTACTGAAAATTAGACTTCATAGGTTTCAAAAAATCTGTGAGGTTTTGACATCAGTTAGATTATTCAGTAGAACGAATATATCCAAACTTTTTCAGATCTGCTTTAGAAGTAATAGCGTACATCTTTCCATCTTTCATCAATTTTTTGCGGTCACTAATATTCCAGACATTGCGGTAATAATGATCGGTTAGGAGTATCCCCTTTGTTTCTTTCAACTGAAGCAAAAACCGGTTGATATGCTCGACATATAAAGGTTCTACCATAGAAAACGGCTCATCGAGCATTAGAAATGGGTGCGACAAATTGCCAACTAACTGCAACTCCAGATAACGGCGCTCGCCCTGTGAAAGTTCGCTGATCCTGGTCTCGCTAATACGGTTAATCCCAGGATCGCGCATTACTTTATCTTGCAGATTTCCGTCCTCAAAAAATTTGGGTACCACATCCCACACACGCTTTGCAGCAGGTAGAAAAGGAAATTGAGGAAGATATCCTATTTGCTGCTGTTTGATTATTTCGCTGCCACGAAATGATTTTCCGTTAATTTTCAACGCTAAAGTATCTGCTTGCAGCGTTCCAAAAAGGATTTTGAGCAAGGTGCTTTTTCCGCTTCCGTTTCGGCCAAAAATACCGAGTATTTCACCGGTTTTCAGTTCAAAAGAGACATTTTCAAGAATCTTTATTTTACCAAAGGTTTTGGTTGCGTTATCAAGTTGAAGCACCACCATTAAAAAAACATTCCCAGTAAGGTGCCCAGCCCCATAAGTGGTAGGCAGAGCAATAAGTTAAAAAGCCACGTGACAGCAATGAGCCGCTTTTTAGTATATCCCAAATTGTGATAGGTGTAATATTCATTTTTATGAAACTGATTAAAGCCAATGAGTCCTATACAGGTTCCCAAAACACCAAAAACGAGCGCTGCAAAAAATGAAGACATAAAAATAAGGCTCACCACATAAAAAGCGAGAGCAAATTTGGTTACGTCAAGATAAAATTGCCACATGGGTCAAAATGAGCAACCAAGTTAAAGAAAATTTATTCAGGATAATCACCCCATCAAGCAAAGCTTGACACCCCTCCTTAAAAAAGAGGGGAGTTTTAGCTGATCAGATTTATTTAATAATCAATTTTTTGACAATGCGCATGTCATTCAATTTTAGTTCTATAAAATAAACCCCTGCCGGGAGGTTCAGCGTAATTTCTTCCCTTGAAAAAACCGACTTTTCTAACATCAATTTTCCGGTTAAATCATACATTTTCATCCTCTTTTTACCCGAAAAACCACTTAAAATGACTGATTTTTGGGCCGGATTGGGAAATATTTTGATTTCAGGATTTTTTTCATCTGCGATGGAAAGATCAGCATTCCAGACTTCTCCTTTTTTATTGCCCCAGATATATTCCACCAGTTCAGGATGGTCAATAAATGGATTTCGGTTATACTGCCAGGTATAAACCACATTGTTGTGATGCATTTCAAAATCATCGGGTGCATCTGCACGATGCCATTGCAGGAGCGTTTGCAAATCACCCAGTTTGCTCAGCCCAGCTTCTGGAAAACCATTTACCACTTTAAGTCCCGTGTACCTCAACGCGATAAAAAACGCGCTACGCGCTACATCGCCATAAAAACTGCCTGCGTTGCCCATCGGCCCCGTATATTCACCATAATTCAGGTTATTGCGGCTACTATTCTCCCGTGAATCTACAACACGCAGGGCGTGCGCATCGGTGTTACCATGGCGTATACTATCTGCATTAGTTGCTACATATATGTCTTTTCCATCGGAAATCTCATCTGCTTCGATGCTGTAAAAACCACCACGACTGCGCGGAAAAACGTGTTCCCGGTTCCATTTTTCAAAACTGTCACTGGTACGTTGAAAGTCAAGTTTTGGTCGGCTTTTTTCGGTGTAGAGCATCCAGACTTCGTTGTTATTTTTTGGGTTTTGATCGGCTTCTTTTAAAATATCAATCACATCTGCATAGGTCTGAGCGCGCACGGTTTCCGGGTCTGCAATCAAATCTGTGATCGCCTGCCGCAGGGCTTCTCCCGATTTCCCATTCAGCGTAGCGTAATACTTATTTGGCGTAGTAGATTCCACGAGATCATAGGTAGGATGAAGCGGTGTGCCCCAGGGCGAAATGCTGTAATCATCATCAACCACCCGCACTAAAACCCGGTCGCGCAGCGGAATAAAACCTTCAGGAAGGGAATCAAAACGAATCAACAATTCCTCATCGCCCTCATCCAACTCATCATCAACAAGCAGGATCGTGGTAGAAGTTGTGTTCGATTCCGCAGGAATTGTAAGTTGAAGGTTTCCTGTAAAATCAGTCATATTGAAGCCAAAATTGGTCAAATTAATGCTGAAATTGATTGGTTTTTCGAGAATTTGATCGGTGGTAAAAACAATCTCAAAACTTTTGCCTTCGCCATACTTTTCCGCTTCCACCGAAAAATCAACACCTATCTGCCCTACGCCGCTGCCGTCATTTGAGCGTCGCGGCGTGGGCGTTTTTATACTACACGATCCATCTTGATTACGCTGTATAGATTCAGTATCTTTATTACCATTTTCATCTTCATTGATTTGCTGGACAAGCCCCAAGAGTTGCAGCAGCGCCTCATCGTCAGGATCGTTTGTATCATATGCCAGTGCATCAATGAGATTTTTTGTGGTTGCGGGTATGTCTTCTTGAAAATCTTCAATTTCAGCTTTATAAATGGCCACTGCATCTGCACCGTTCTGAATTATATTACCATCTATAAAATACTGCGGCGCGGGAGAAACAGCGTTGCTGCCAATCAGGAAAATACCGTTGATATCTGTTGAAAAACCAGTTAAATTGATAGTAAAATAACTGGAATCCATTCCATTTTCAGAACCATTAAAAAGTACGACTATATATCCGTCAAGCGGAAAATAGGGCGTTTCGGAACGCAATTCTATAAATTCCCGATCATCGTAACCCGGAGAATCACAATCCAGTTCGTTAATTACCAATTGCCCAAAACTCTGCTGCATAAAAATGAAAAGCAAAAAGAAAAGTAAGTGTTGTTTCATAGTGTATTTAAGTTTTTAGATTTATACGATATAGGTAGGGGATTTTTCAATATATCGTTTTCGACTAATAAAACCTGTAAATAGGGCTAAAACACATGATTTTGCAGTTAAGAAGCATTATATTTGAGGTTCAAAAAAATTGAACTATGCGTATTTTTGTGGATATGGACGAAGTCGTTGCCGACACCTACGGCGCCCATATTGAACTTTACAATAAAAAATATAATCAACAACTTACCAAAGAGAAATGCATGGGCGGTGACGTCTGGGAGTTTGTACCGCAAGAGCACCAGCAGTACATTCATGAACAGAACCGACAGCGCGGTTTTTTTGCCAATCTCAAAGTAATGGAAGACAGTCAGGAAGTGCTAGAACAGTTGAACAAGGAACACGAGGTGTATATCGCTTCTGCTGCGATGCAGTTTCCACAATCACTGGAGGAAAAATCAGACTGGCTGGATACCCATTTTCCCTTTATCACTTGGGAATACCGTATTCTCTGTGGTCATAAATTTGTACTGAAAGGCGATGTGCTCATTGATGACCGCTCCTTTAACTTGGACACCTTTGATGGGAGGGCGCTACAATTTACCTCGCCCCACAATATTAAAACCAACGGTTATGAACGTGTGGAAACCTGGAAGGAAATTGGTGAGAAGTTGTTGTAATTATAATTAATTATCGGAAAGTATTTCACATATACAGCGAAAACCAGTGTGCAAAGAATCTTGATCTTTTGAAAAATTATATGGCGTAAATGATTTGTTTTCCAGGGTGATTTCTTTGATACGATAAAAGATCAAATTGCCAGGAGGATAATTTTCATCACTTTGACTTTCAAATTTAATCGGTGGTTCTTTATTGATAACATACAAATTTTTTGAGTTTGAAAAAGACCTGTATATTTTTCTCATTTCTGTATTAGTTGGCAATCTATACTTTACTTTAAAAGGAAAATTAGCCCGTTCCGCTTTCGTTTTTGAACTTGACGCATAATTTAATAAAACAAGATCTGAGCGCCATTTGCAAAATAGTGCTGCTTGATTTTTAGAAATACTAACAATTGGATTATAATAATAATAGGCATTATTAAAAATATCGCCAAGCCAGGTCTTCTTATCAATTTTATAATTCACATCTAATCGAGCAGTATTTAATAAAGCAGAGGCATTTTTTGGAGAAATGCTTTGTGAAAGTTCAGAATAATCTTCAAGGTCAAACCTCGGAAAATCATCAATACTGTCATGGAGATCTTCTGACCAAAAATCTTTTATACTGCTCAAAAATTCGCTATACATTAAATGATCTACAGGTTTAAAATCGATATATAATGAATCGTTAACATAAATAGTACCTGGAGGAGGTTTAAAATCAGAATTACTTGGCAACTTTCTCTCCTGAGCCATCACATTAACGCATATAAAAAAGAAAAGAGAAATTTTAAATCTAAAAAACATACCCACTATTTTAAATCAAGCCGTTCGCACAATCTTCGCCCCGATCGCGCGTAGGCGTTCATCTATGTTTTCATAGCCGCGGTCTATCTGCTCGATATTGTGAATGGTAGACGTCCCTTTCGCGCTCAGCGCAGCAATCAATAGCGAAATACCGGCCCTGATGTCTGGCGAGGTCATATTTGTGGCCTTTAAGGTTGATTTAAAATCATGACCAATCACCGTAGCCCGATGCGGATCGCAGAGAATGATTTTTGCGCCCATATCAATCAATTTATCTACGAAAAAGAGCCTACTTTCAAACATTTTCTGGTGGATGAGCACTTCACCTTTGGCCTGGGTGGCCACAACGAGCATTATACTGAGCAGGTCTGGAGTAAAACCGGGCCAGGGCGCATCGCTGATGGTCATAAAAGACCCATCGATAAACGTTTCGATCTGATACCCGTTTTTATGCGCGGGAATGTAAATGTCATCGCCTTTGTGTTCTATGGTAATTCCTAGTTTTCTAAAGGTAGTGGGGATAAGCCCCAGATCATCCCAGCTCACATTTTTTATCGTGATCTCGCTTTTGGTCATTGCGGCAAGACCTATCCAGGAACCGATCTCGATCATGTCTGGCAGCACCGTGTGCTCGCAGCCGGTAAGTTTTTCAACTCCTTCTATTAGGAGCATATTAGAACCTACACCCTGTATGTGGGCACCCATACGGTTGAGCATCTTGCACAATTGTTGCAGATAGGGCTCGCATGCTGCGTTATAAATGGTAGTTTTTCCCTGAGCAAGAACGGCGGCCATCACAATATTTGCGGTACCGGTCACCGAAGCTTCATCCAGTAACATATACGTACCTTTTAAACCATTAGGCGCTTCAACACCGTAAAAACGTTCCTCTTTATTGTAACGGAATTTAGCGCCCAGTTTGATCATTCCCTCAAAGTGCGTGTCTAACCGGCGGCGGCCTATTTTATCTCCGCCAGGACGCGGAATATACCCTTTACCAAAACGGGCAAGCAAAGGCCCCACAATCATAATAGAACCCCGCAAACCACTCCCTTCCTGCTTAAACTGCTCGCTCTCCAGATAATCAAGGTTGAGCGCGTCGCTTTTAAAGGAATATTTGCCCTGGCCCAATTTCTGAATCTTAACGCCCAGATTACCCAGTATCATGATGAGTTTATTAACATCTATGATGTCGGGAATATTGCTTATTGTAACTTTTTCGGGTGTGAGAAGGACTGCACAAAGAATTTGCAGCGCCTCATTTTTTGCGCCTTGGGGCTGGATTTCACCTTGGAGTTGATGACCTCCCTCTATTTGGAATGATCCCATAAATAGCTTCTAATTGGGGTTTAGTAGCGTTTTTTACCGCGGTTGCTTGATTTTTTTCGATTGGAGTTCGATTTCCCTCCTTTTCTGGAACGTATGAGGCGATTGGCATCCTTAAGATCTTCCTCTTTTTTTGCCATGTTGATCTGGCCATCGCTGAGTTCATACAGGTGTTTAAAAATTACCTCATCATCCACCGTGTCTTTGTTCCAGTTCAGGAAACACTTTTTCATGTGGTTTGCAATCGTAAACTCAAGCGCCTCGCGCTTATCCCCTTTTTCCCACTGGGTCGCCTGATCGATCATCCTTTTAATATTGTTACCGTAAAAGCGATATTTAGGATAATTTTGAGGATAACCCAACGGTTCTGGCCGCTCTTCAAGTTTTTCCTTGGAAGGTGTATCGTAGGGAGAATCAACGTCGAGGTCAAATTCGGCCACGATAAAAAGCTGATCCCACAGCTTATGCTGAAAATCAGGCACATCGCGCAAGTGGGGCTGTAGATTGCCCATCACCGCGATGATCGATTTTGCGACTTTATTTTGCTCATCGCGATCTTCAATAGCGCGTAACTGGTTGACCATCTTTTGCAGATGACGGCCATATTCGGGAATGATGAGTTTTTCCCGTTCTGTGTTGTATTCTAATTGATCTATCAATTGTAAAATTTTAATGTGAAGTACGTTCGCCCGCAGGGAACGCCCGCAAAATAGTAAAAATCTGCCAAAATTCGGCTATTTTAAGCATATAATTGACGGTTTTCGATGGGTTTTAAGGTGTTTTACCACTGCTATCTATAACGAAATCACCCCCTCAACGACCGCCGCATCTTTATACTTTTTGATCACAGCATCCGGATCTTTCATCCGCACGTTTACAGAAACGCTGGTATAAGTACCTTTTCGGGATTCTTTTGTCTTAATTACCGCACCGGTGTTATCAAAAATGTCTTCTATCGCCCTGATTTTTTCTTTCGCCGAAGGCACAATAAATTTAAACAGATATTCAGAAGGCCAAGAAGCGGTCTCTGCCAAACGCCCTCTCAACTTATCATAAAATTCTTCTGGATTAGTATTTTCCATATTCATATCACTTGCTTTTGTGCAAAGATAGGGTGTTCAAGCCGTTTTATTATCCTTGGGCAAATGAGTATTTTTACAACTTAAAACCTGAACCATAGAACGTATTGTACTAATAGGCGGTCCCAGCACCGGGAAAACCACATTGATAAACGCCCTCGCGCAACGCGGTTATACCGTGTTTGAAGAAATTTCCCGGCAGGTGACCAAAGCCGCACAAGATGAAGGTATTTCGCAACTTTTCTTGACCGAACCCTTGCTTTTTAGTGAAAAACTACTGAAAGGGCGCATTGATCAGTTTAAAGCTGCCACCCAAATAAAAGATGATTTTGTACTCTACGATCGCGGTATTCC
>DRGP01000076.1 GCA_011050015.1 Leeuwenhoekiella sp.
CTTTTAAAACGCAGGATGTAGCGGGCAATCTAGATCTTGAAGTAGGCGGGGATTACCGCTGGCGCAGAAATGGGGAAAAACACATGTTCAACCCGTTGAGCATTGCAAAACTTCAGGAATCTGTACGCAATAACAACCCGAATACCTATAAAGAATATGCAGAATTAGTCAACGAGCAGTCCAAACAGCTTATGACGATACGCGGCTTATTTGAATTTTCGAACTACGATCCCATACCCATTGAAGAAGTAGAGCCTTGGACGGAAATTGTAAAGCGTTTTAAAACGGGTGCCATGTCTTATGGTTCAATTAGTAAAGAAGCCCATGAGAATCTTGCTGTCGCCATGAACCGCATAGGCGGAAAAAGCAACAGTGGTGAAGGTGGGGAAGACGCAGAGCGTTTTTATAAAAGCGCAAATGGTGACTGGCGCAATTCTGCCATAAAGCAAGTCGCCTCCGGGCGTTTTGGGGTCACCAGTAATTACCTCACCAGTGCGGCAGAAATCCAGATAAAAATGGCCCAGGGAGCAAAACCGGGTGAAGGAGGTCAATTACCGGGCGAAAAGGTGAATAGATCAATCGCTAAGACCCGTAACAGTACCCCGTATGTAGGGCTGATCTCCCCACCACCGCATCACGATATTTATTCCATTGAAGATTTAGCTCAACTTATTTATGACCTGAAATCGGCTAATCGTGAAGCACGCATCAATGTAAAACTCGTTTCAGAAGTGGGCGTAGGTACCGTAGCTGCAGGTGTAGCGAAAGCAAAGGCAGATGTGATCCTCATTTCAGGCTATGACGGAGGTACGGGTGCATCGCCACTCACCTCATTGCGCCATTGCGGTCTCCCATGGGAACTTGGTATTGCCGAAGCGCAACAAACCTTGGTGATGAACGATCTGCGCAGCAGGATCAGGCTAGAATGTGACGGCCAGTTAAAAACGGGGCGTGATGTTGCGGTCGCGTGTTTGCTGGGCGCTGAGGAATTCGGTTTTGCAACCGCTCCACTCGTGGCCTCGGGATGTATTATGATGCGTGTATGCCATTTAAATACCTGTCCTGTGGGCATTGCTACACAAAATCCAGATCTCAGGAAAAAATTTAAAGGGAAACCGGAACATGTTGTAAATTATATGTATTTCATCGCTGAAGAACTGCGCGAAATCATGGCAAAACTCGGTTTTAAAACCGTTGATGAGATGGTGGGTCAAGTACATAAACTAGATAGAAACAAAGCTATTGATCATTTCAAATCCAATGGTATTGATCTATCGCCCATACTTCATACCATTGCACGACCAGAAGGGGTTGAGGTTTATAATACAGCACCACAAAATCATCATCTCGAAAAATCAATTGACTTTGAGATCATAGAACTGGCACACACGGCACTCTTCCGTAAGGAAAAAACAGTGCTCGATCTTGAAATTCACAATACCGATAGGGCAGTGGGAGCTATTTTGAGTAATGAGATCTCAAAAATATATGGCGAGCAGGGCTTACCCGACAATACATTAAAGGTCAATTTTAAAGGTTCGGCTGGTCAGAGTTTTGGTGCTTTTGCGACCAAGGGGCTTACCCTCAAAATTGATGGAAATGCCAATGATTATATAGGTAAAGGCCTTTCAGGAGCACGATTGATCGTAAAAGTTCCGGAAGAATCTACTTTTGAAGCCCATAAAAACGTTATTATCGGTAATGTTGCACTATACGGTGCCACTACCGGAGAGGCTTACTTTAACGGTATTGCCGGTGAGCGTTTTTGTGTACGGAACAGCGGTGCTCATGCCGTTGTAGAGGGTATAGGTGATCATGGTTGTGAATATATGACCGGAGGTGTCGCAGTGATTCTGGGCACTACCGGAAGAAATTTTGGCGCGGGAATGAGTGGGGGTATCGCTTATATTTATGACGAAGCCGGTACCTTCCGTAAAAATTGCAATACCAAAGATCTCAATCTTGATCCAGTAACCGAAGAAGATGACAAAGAGCAATTGCACGGCCTTATCACGAACCATTATAATTATACGCAGAGCCGTTTGGCTCAAAGTATCCTTGAAAAATGGGAAGAGCATTTGCCGAAATTCGTTAGAGTGCTGCCGGAAGAATTCCGTCTTGCACTGATAAGGCTAGAAGAAGAAGAAAAATTAACCGATTTAACAGAATAAAAAATGGGTAAAACCACCGGATTTTTAGAATATAAACGAAAAGACGAAGCATATAAGCCCGTTGAAGAACGCATAAAGAAATTTAAGGAGTTCAGGGTTCCGCTTGAAGAAAAGGAAATCAAAACACAGGGTGCACGATGTATGGACTGCGGCATTCCATTTTGTCATAGTGGTTGTCCGCTGGGCAACCTTATACCAGACTTTAACGATGCGGTCTATAAAGGGAAATGGGAAGATGCTGCGCGTATTTTGCACGGCACCAATAATTTCCCGGAATTTACAGGACGACTGTGTCCCGCACCTTGTGAAGAAGCTTGTGTTTTGGGCATAAACGAAGACCCGGTGACCATAGAAAATATTGAAAAAAATATTGCCGAAAAAGCTTTTGAAAACGGCTGGATCAAAGCAAATCCACCCAAAAAACGTACAGGCAAAAAAGTAGCAGTAATAGGCTCTGGCCCTGCTGGTATGGCAGCTGCACAGCAGCTTAACCGAGCAGGACATGAAGTTACCGTGTATGAAAGGGATGAAAAAATAGGAGGCTTATTGCGCTACGGAATTCCTGATTTTAAGATGGAAAAGTCGGTTATTGACCGTAGATTGGCTGTTTTAGAAGAAGAAGGGATCAAATTTATCACCAATGCCCATGTGGGTAAAAATGTATCCATTGAAGAAGTGAAAATTCAAAATGACGCCATTGTGCTCTGTGGTGGGGCCACAATAAGAAGGGGGCTCAACATTGAAGGGGCAGATCTTAACGGCGTTTATCAGGCTATGGATTTTCTGCCGCAGAACAACAGGCGTGTAGATGGTCTTGTGTATGAAGGCGATGATATCAAGGCTACGGGGAAAAATGTGATCGTAATTGGTGGTGGAGACACCGGCAGCGACTGTATAGGAACTTCCATAAGACAGGGCGCCGAGCACGTGCTTAATTTTGAGATTATGGAAAAAGGTACCCAGGAACGCCCAGAACATCAGCCATGGCCGTATTGGCCCATGCGTTTGCGTACCAGTTCATCGCACAAAGAGGGCGCCGAACGACACTTTAGTATTTCGACCAAAAAATTTGTAGGTGACGACAAGGGGAATCTTACCGGTTTGGTCACCGCAGAAGTGGAGTGGACCAACAAACCTGGCGAGCGCCCAGAACTTTCTGAAGTTCCCGGTACTGAAAAGACCTGGGATTGCGATATGGTGCTTCTTGCACTCGGTTTTACCGGGAGTGAGCCTACCATTGCAGACCAGCTGGGTCTAAAAATGGATGCACGTACCAATATTAAAGCAGATAATGAAAATTATATGACCAATGTACCGGGCTTCTTCGCGGCCGGGGATACACGACGCGGGCAGTCACTTATTGTTTGGGCTATTTCAGAAGGCCGGCAAGCGGCATACCACATAGATACCTATCTCATGGGCAGTTCGAACTTACCCTTAAAAGGTGATGGTGATCTTCCCAGGGCATAAAGAATAAATTTCTAAACCAGAAAAAGCGGTTCATTTTTGTTACCGCTTTTTTTATACGAAAAATAGCCAAATTAGCTAAAAAATGACCTTTTGTGCATCATAATCCTGTCTTTTTGAAGGAAACCTCCAGACGGGATTTAATTACTGGCAAGTAATTTATTTTTAAATAGTTCTATTGGGGTATTAAGTATCTCTTTGATCAGTTGATATAACTCTGGGATAACCGTTTGTGCGAGCGCCGTATTGCTGTTAAAAAGTACGCAAATACCAAGATCTTCACTGGGATAGATCGCGATCTCATTCCTATAGCCGCTTACCGCACCACCATGATGTATCATGATTTCTACTTCACCTGTTTTTTCGTCTTTAAATTCGTGCAAACGCCAGCCATGTGCATAATGGGAAGAAATATGTCCCGGCCATTGCTGGTAATAATGCGCCCTTCCCTTAATTTCAACTTCTGGCTTAAATACCGCTTTTAATACGGAATTATCAGCAACTTCTGGATTATGTCCCAGTAGAAAACGCATCCATTTTGCCATATCCAGCGGGCTGGCATTCACACCCCCAGCAGCAACGGCATTAAAATATTTATCATTTATTTTTTTGGACTGCCAGCCATGATGGCTCCTGTAATTAGGATAAGCAATATTACCAGAGGCCATTAAGGTTTTATAATCCGTTGAGGCGTTTTTCATACCAAGTGGTTGAAAAATGCGCTCTTTTAAAGCAGCGCCTATAGAGAGGCCCGAAGCCTGCTCTATCATTGTTCCGGAGAGGGCAAAAATGGCATTTTGATAACTATAGATTTCCCCGGGCTTAGAAATGGGTTTTATATTTTTAAAGCGTTTTGCAATATCGGTAAGTGATAAACCAGCCTCTACAAGGTTTGTATAACTGTGATAAGGTGTTCCTGAGGTATGCGACAATATTTTAGCCAGTGTGATTTGTGAGCTGTTTTCTAAAGAACCCAATTGAAAGCCATCTACATAATCCTCAATTTTGGAATCCCAACGTAACAGTCCGTCGTTTACGTACATCCCGGCAAGTACACCCGCAAAACCTTTAGAAAGAGACCCTAACCTAAAAACAGTCTGGGCATTTATATTGTCTTTTAGCGTTGCCTTACGTTTACCAAAACCTTCCGTAAATAAAATAGAATCCCCTTTGACGATGCTTACTCCGGCCCCTGAAACCTGTTTTTTTGCAAGCGCATTTTTAAAATAAGCAGTTACCGCATTTACAATTTTTTCCTTTTTTAAGGTATAAATAGCTGTCAAACGCTCATTCTTATCTGGTTTTTTAGGGATTATTTGAACTGAAGATGAAATATTCTCATCTAAAGCCTCCGGTCTGTCGGCACTGGCAGATGAAAAAATAAGTAAAGTAAGGAGAATTGCCGGCCAAGGCAGCATTTTTAGGCGACTCATAAAGTGCGTGTTTGGAGGCTTTTATTTTTGGAAAAGCCGAATGCTTAAATCTTCGTTAAAATAGCCTATTAGAGTTTTTCAGCCAAATTTTTTGATAAAATACTGACCGAAAATACTTAATGTATTGTTTTCCATAAATTTAAGGAGCAATTCAAAATACAGAATAAAAAATTAGTGATTCACTACCTATGCAACGCATCCATTGGCTATTTCTTGTATCTATATTAGAACAAATCCCATTATTAAAAAAAGATTTTTCAAGACATGAATTAGTTTATCTTACCATCATGTTTATCAACGTATTAAAGAATAATGTGCTTTATAAGAATGAATGCGGTTCTTGTAATGACCCGAATTAGAATACAAAGTGGTTGAAAATAGATTATTTAAAAATGGTAAATAACCAAATAAAAACGGTCATTTTTCAGTGAAAAATGACCGTTTTTATGTCTTTAAGAGAGGTTTTTGATTAATTATTAAGCATTACGGGCATGACCAGCATCATGACCTGTTCGCCTTCATCCTGACCATCTACCGGAGTTAAAATTCCGGCACGATTGGGCAGTGACATTTTAAGGGAAACATCATTGGCATTTAAGTTATTGAGCATTTCTACCAGAAAACGGGAGTTAAAACCTATCTGCATATCATCGCCCTGATAATCACAGGTAAGACGTTCTTCGGCCTTATTGCTATAATCAATATCCTCAGCAGAAATATTGAGTTCTGCACCGGCTACTTTAAGTCGAATCTGGTGCGTGGTCTTGTTTGAAAAGATGGAAACCCTGCGCACTGAATTTAGAAACTGATTGCGGTCTATCACGAGTTCGTTGGGATTTTCCTTAGGGATCACTGCGTCATAGTTGGGATATTTACCATCGATAAGGCGGCAAAGCAATTCCACGTTATCAAAAGAAAATTTCGCGTTAGACTCATTATATTCTACCAGTATATCATCGTCACTGGCAGCCAGAATTCCTTTTAAAAGATTTAAAGGTTTTTTAGGCATAATAAACTCAGCGGTCTGAGTCGCCTGCACGTCACTGCGTGAATATTTAACCAATTTATGGGCGTCTGTAGCCACAAATGTCAATCCTTCGGTATCAAATTGAAAAAACACGCCACTCATCACAGGCCGCAGGTCATCGTTACCGGCAGCAAAAATGGTGTTGCTTACCGCGGTGGCTAATATAGAGGCGGGAATGGTCACTTTACTGGGATCATCCAGTTCTACCGCGCTGGGAAATTCTTCTCCGCTCGCGTAAGCCAGCGCATATTTACCATGGCTAGAACTTATTTCTACCGTATTGTTGTCTTCGGTCACAAAAGTAAGAGGCTGCTCTGGGAAGGTTTTTAACGTATCAAGAAGCAAGCGAGCCGGTACAGCGATATTTCCGCTATCTTCAGATTCTACCTCAAGGGTGGCGATCATGGTCGTTTCAAGATCAGAAGCCGAAACTTTAAGTTCATTCTTTTCCAGTTCAAAAAGAAAATTATCCAGAATGGGCAGCGTGTTACTGTTGTTGATCACTCCGCCTAAAACCTGTAATTGCTTGAGAAGATATGAGCTAGATACGATAAATTTCATCAGATGGTATTGTTTTGTTGGATGTTGGTTTCAGCTTTAAAAAGTCTATAAACACTATTAAAACGTTATAGGAATTATCCTGAAAATGCGTTATTTTGAGTTAAAAGTATGCAATTATACCCGAAAAATAGCGGGTGCACAAATATATTGTTTAGCCCATACGTGCCGAAACAAACTTATCAACATCTTCTAGTGGTAATGCCGCTTTCTAAAGAAAATAAAAATTGCCCCAAAAAGTGCTAAAAATACTAATGGAAGCCCTAAAACCAAGGCTTGCCAGGTACTTCTTTCATTAATGACACGCTGCACATCAAGTGCGGGCAGATTTACCGTCTTGCTCCTAATGTTAATAAGCCCATTGTCGTCCAACAGATAGTTGACTGCATTGAGCAGAAATTCCTTGTTTCCATATTGATCAAAGGTAAATTTATCAAAACCCAGTTCAAGGGGGCGTCCTTGTTGATCGACTTCATTTTTAATGAGATCTCCATCTGCGGCAATGATCATTTTTGTGGGAGTTGTCACGCTATCGCGGAAAGCTTCTCCCGGAATTTGAAGCGGGAGCACCCTGTTTTTAAAGGCCGAAACAAAATCGCCCTCCAGCAAGACCGCCATATTTTGTGGGCCAGCGATATAAACCGAAGGATCTGGCTCCAGACTCACATTATCCAGCGAAATAGGCGTTGGTACACCCTGTAATTTAGACAGGTTTGAACTGTGCAGCAATACGGTTTTTGCAATGCCGTTATCCAACAGGTCAATCTGGTTGGCATATTCAAAACGTACAGGATTATCCAGGTTTGTGGTAATGGGATGCTGCTCATCGCTGGTCACCAGCGGATAATAAAACCACGGCAATTGCTTGTATTCAGAATTGCTTCCCTGGCCGGTGGCGAGTACAATGGGCGCCGAATATAAATCTTCAACAAGTACGGAGTTAATGCGCACCCCATATTTAAAGAACATATCGCCCAGGTTGAGATTGCGGTTTATGGCCACCGCAGTACCCGCATTGCTGTAAAGGCTATCCGTTTCCATCACTACTTTATCAAGCAACCACAGGCTTTTGCCACCGTTCATTATATATTGATCAAGCGCATATTTCTGGGCATCTGTAAAGGCCTGTGTAGGTTTTGCCGCCACGACAAGGTCAAATTTCTGAAGGGCTTTAAAAGTAGTTTCGGGCGCACTTTGAAGGGAATCAAGAGGAAATGGCGCGATAAAATAACTTTCGCGTAAGGTTGAGAAAAAATCGGCGATGTAGCGGTCATCAAGTTCGCCATTGCCCTTAAGAACAGCGATGCGTTTACTTTTTGGATTCAGCAGTTTATAAAATCCATCGGTAATGGCATATTCCAGGTTTTGAGTGGAGCGGCTTACCAATTCATCTGGAGAAGCGCCCAGCGCTTTTTTTAAGAGCGGAATTTTAACTGTTTTACCTTCATAGGATGCGGTGGCCCACGGAAAAATGAGCTCTTGTGACACCTTGCCGCTTTCCCGCAGCTGTACCTGTTCCGGGCGCATGCCGCGGCTATTAAAATCCTGGGCAACCGTTTCTGCCGAACTGTTGTCGCGCACTGGGTTGATAAAATCAAACTGCACATTGGGATTGATGGCGGCATATTCCTCCAGCAGTTGACGTGTTTCAGACTGTAATTTTCTAAAAACCGGTGGGATTTCACCAGCTAGAAAAACATCTATAAGGAGGGTTTTTTCGGCCTTTTTAAGTACATTTTCAGAAGTTTCAGAAAGGGTGTAACGTTCATCTTGCGTAAGGTCCCAGCGCGTGTAAACATATCTGGCCAATACATTCACCCCGGCAAAAATAACCAGACCTAAGAATACACGTTTTATGTTGCTGGCAAGTTTCAATTATCTGGTGGATTTTAATTTAAGGATCGTAAAAAATAAAAACAATGCCGTAAGGCTTAAAAAATAGAAGAGGTCACGGGTGTCTAAAACACCCCGCGAAATACTGTCAAAATGGGACCGTAAACTCCATTGCTGTACCATCTCAAAACTTCCCAAGGCATCAAGCCCGTAATAGAAAACAAAGCAAATGACCACTGCGATGATAAAAGCGACAATTTGATTCTGGGCTAGGGAGGAAGCAAAAATACCTATAGCTGTATAGGAAGCCGCCAAAAAAAGAAGCCCAAAATAGGAGCCCAACACTACGCCTGCATCGTAGTTGCCCACCGGGTTGCCCAGTTGATCGATAGCATACACATAAATAAGTGTGGGTATGAGCGCGATACATATAAGTAAAAGTGCTCCCAAAAATTTACCCATCACCAAAGCTATTTCCCCTAGGGGTTTAGTAAGCAGCAATTCAAGAGTGCCGGACCGTCGCTCATCACTAAGGCTGCGCATGGTCACGGCTGGAATAAGGAACAGAAAAATCCACGGGCAGAGCTGAAAAAACGGGGTCAAATCGGCATAACCATAGTCAAAAACGTTGAATTCACCCTCAAAAACCCATAAAAACAGGCCCGTCATCAGTAAAAAAATACCAATGACCAGATAACCGATGGTTGAAGCAAAAAAACTATTGATTTCTTTTTTAAGTATAGCCAGCAAAGGAATGATAGTTAAAAATTAGGAGTTATGAGTTCAGGGTTCGCAGCTGTGAAGTATTGATCAACAATCAACTGACCTTGCCAACGCTCCATGCCTCGGGTTTATTGCTAAAAAGCACCTTTGTATTTGCCCAGGTTGCTCTAAAAAAGTCACTCACCCGATAATTTTCAAGCGCTTCTGGATTGTCCCAATGACTATAGGTGAAAAATAAATTTGGCGCTGTTTTATCCTGGTATAATTCTACAAAATGACAGCCTTCAAAAGCTTTAATTTTTGGAGCAGCCTTTTCAAATAAATCTTGAAAATTTATTATTTCTTCAGTCTTAAACTCCATTTTTACGATTCTTATAAGCATAAATCAGTACTGCTTTTTTAATGGTTATTTATTCAAAATTAATACTTACCATATCCCTGTAATCAAGGCCAAATAGGGTAGAGGCACTTCCCACCGTGCTGGGGTTGCTTTTGTAAATGGCAAGTTCGAGATAGCCTGACGAATTGAAAAGTGCCAATTTTTTACCATCTTCATCCCGTTTATCCTTTTCAACAGTAAAGTTTATGGCTTCGCTGTAGCGGTTGTAGATTTTTGTAAAAGTCGCGGTACGCGCTGTAATTTTAAAAGCGCGGCCCTTTGCCACACTTTCAAAAAGTTTACGGGTAATATTAGTGATTACATTGCCATAATTATCTACATAGATCACGTTGCCTTTAATC
>DRGP01000077.1 GCA_011050015.1 Leeuwenhoekiella sp.
CATATAGGGATTACGAATCTTTTCGTTCATACTTAACCAATTGGCACCATTACCGCCGTTCGCCATTGGACAATTGTTCCAGAACAAGGTGTTCTCTAGATTCTTGTCCTTGGCTTTTGCATAGAGAGCAGTGGACATTTTACTAAAATTTTTACGTTGCTCCATTAAATCGTTGGAACCAGCTATCGCGTTGGCAAAAGATGCAATGTCACTATCTATTTTAGCCATTTTCTTCGCCGCTGATTGAGCAGCTTCGGAATCATCGGAAACAAGGGCGTCCTTAATTTCAAGATAGGACGATATCATCATGGAAAAATCATCTTGTTGCTCCTGACTATCCATTTCCTCGTTTTCGCCCATCATTTTGCCCATCGAACTATTTTCCATTGTTTCATCCATCATATGTCTATCATTTTTATTACCCATTTGATTACAGGAAGTGGTAAAACTGAACAATCCGAACGCCATTACAGCGACTATACTTATTTTTAAAATTTTCATAATTTCTATTTTATTTGTTTTTATAATTTTGTGTTGTTTCTTAACAATGACTTGTACAAGGTATTGGAATTCAATACTATTTATTTCTATAATTTTGGGTAATGTTTACACAATTCGGTTTAATGAATTCCTAATAGTTGAACCCATAGCCTTATATTCTGTTAGGCTCATTCCTGTTTCGGTCTTAAATTGCCCGCTAAGATGTCCAAGATTGCTATATCCCAACAATTGTGAAATCTCCGTAAAATTGTATTCCTGGGAATGAATCAGTTCCTTGACTTTTTCTACTTTGAGTTTGATAAAGTATTTTTCAATGGTAATCTGTTGATTAAAAGAAAACACCTTACTCAGCGTGAAGTAATCTTGATGCAACTTGTCCTTAAGATAATCGGACAGTTTTATGTCCAAACATTCAAGGTTTTTAACGAGTTCGATAAGTGCTATTTTAACGAGTTCAACCTGCTTTTCTTCAGGCGTTTCAACAAGGTCAAAGTCATTGATCTTAAGGATCTCAATGAGCTGTTTTTTTGCTCCCGGAATATCTTCTGTTTCGATAACGACTTTACCCAATTCAATTTCAGCTATGTTCAAGTTCTTTTGTTGAAGCGCATCCCCAATTATTTTGATACAACTTCTACAGACCATATTTTTTATATAAAATTCTTTTTTCATTGTTTGTTGATTATGTGGTTAGATGGACTATTTATTCGAAGCTATTTCCTGCTTCACCTCTCCACAGCTTCTCATATCGGCGGCCATAAATGGATTTTGAATCTCCTGATCTGCACTTAACCAGAAAGCACCTTTGTTGTTGTTGGCCATTGGACAAAAATCAACATAGAGTTTTTCATCTCCAGGGCCATACGCCTCGACCACTTTTATCAAGGGCTGGGATAGATAAATAAAGTTCTCTCGTTTTCCAGCAATGGTAGAAGCCTCTTTACAAAGCTTTGCGTGTTGCATCAAAAAACTTTTCTTTTCTTCCCAAAAGGCCTTTGCTTCACCTTTAAGTACATTGCCGTCAACGTTTTGCAGTGCTTCCAACAATTCGCTGCTGTATTTGGACGTAGCTTTTTCATCAGCTTGTACCAAACCATCCTTTAATGAAAGGTAAGCATCAATCACTGCATCCAATTGTTGCCTAAATGGTTCTGGCGTTTCTTTACGAAAATCATAGGCTTTACCTTCTAGAAACTTCTCGGTGCTTACCTGGCCTTTTTTGATCATTTCTTTGTTGTCCATCTGGCCCTCATTGCCCATATTCATCCCGGGCATACCCGGCATAGCGCCACCCGCAGTGCCTCCTTCGGGGCTCATCATTGATTTTTTACCCCTTAATTGTGCAGCTGCATCCACGGTAAAGGTGCCTTGGGTTACAATCTGTTCCCCATTTTGTATCCCTTCAAGTATTTCATATTGATCGCCACGGGATTTCCCAAGCTTTACTTCCCTAAGTTCAAAAACCGGCTCATCTTCTTGAGCTTTCACATATACAACCGAGCGTTCCCCTGTCCACAGCACAGCACTTTGCGGAACCACTATGGTTTCATTTCCATCATTGGTAATCCCCTTGACCATTCCTTGAAGAAACATTCCGGGTTTAAACAGATTTTCTTTATTGGGCAGTACAGCTCGAATCATTACCGTTCGTGATGCCGTATTTAAAACGGGGTCTATAAAGGAAATTTTGGCGGTAAACTCCTTAGCAGGGTAAGCATTTGTGGCTATCTGGATTTCCTGACCTTCCTTTAAGCTGGAAATCTGATTTTCATAGGCGTCGAACATCGCCCATACAGAACTTAAATTTGCTATTTTATACAGAGGCTGTCCCTGTTTGATATAATCCCCTTCCTGCGCCATTTTCTCGGTAACGGTTCCCGATACCGTTGCATATACCGGGAAATTTTCTTTTACTTGGCCAGAAGATTCAATGCTATTTATTTGTTTTTCTGAAAGCTTCCAAAGCTTTAACTTGTTTCTTACAGCTTTATATAGCCCCGGCTGTGATTCTTTTAAAGAAGCTGTGGTCAATAGCTCTTGTTGTGCAGAGACCAATTCTGGAGAGTATATCGTGGCTAATAATTGACCCCGATTTACCTGTTCGCCGGTAAAATTAATATAGAGTTTTTCGATCCTACCAGCAAAATAGGATACTTGTACTGCATTTAATTCTTCATTCTCCATTACTTTACCAGAAAGAACGAGGGTATTGTCTTCCATACGCGAACCACCAACCAACGTTGTTTGAATGTTGGCCAATGCCAACGCATTTTCGGTCATTTTAAATTGGTCAGTGGTCAAGCCCCCAGCACCTTGTTCCGCTGGGATTAGATCCATACCACATATTGGGCAGTCTCCAGGCTCGGGCAACATAATTTGTGGATGCATAGAACACGTCCACATTTGCGGTTCCCCGTTTTCCATTCCGTGAGCGTGTTCGCCCGACGTTTCAGTCATCTCCCCACTTTTCATTGTTTTTTCCGATGAACCTCCGCCGAATAGTAAATATCCCAACACCAATCCACCGATCAATATCCCTATGTATATACTGTATTTTTTCATTTTGTTTTATATTATTAATCCCTTAAAGATTAGTTATTGTTACTTAAATAATTGATTATGGCCATTTGCACATAATAATTCTTGACCGACTCAATACCATTGATCTGAAATTTTAATTGTAATTCCTGAACATCCAGTACGTCGTTAAAATCAATGCTGCCACTTTCATAGCTTTTGATCAAAATTTCCTCCGCATCATCCGCCTGTTGTAAATTGTCCAATTGTGTACTATAAGCTATTCGAGAGGACTCCCTATTGCTTATAGCGGTTAACAGCACCGTTTCCAGCTTATTCCTACGATCCTTCTTTTGGGCCGTAAGTTCCTGTTGCCTCAGCTTATTTTGCTTTGTGATGGATTTATACCTATTGTTGAATATGGGGATTGATACAGATACCATTGGCATCAAGATATCTTTACCATTATCGTTAAAATCCATATTGGGACGTTCGGTTATTGCAACATAGTCCAAACCAAAACCAAGGTCGGGCAGGGACTCTTTCTCATTAACTAACTCAGCCTTTTCTACAGATTCATATAGCTCATCATACTTTAACAACTCAGGGTGAACGTTTAAATCCTGTAAAGAAACCATAGGATCTTTTGAAGGAAGATTCAATGCATCAAATACCTCGACTTCCATATTTTCATCACGGTTTAAAAGGTTGTTGAAGACACTTTGCTCCGCTAAAAAATCCTGCCCTAAGACTTCCTTGCGTTCAACCAGTTCATTCTGCCGTATTTGAAGGCGTAGAACGTCAACCGCGGAAGCATTCCCAACTTCAAGTGAGGTCAGGGCGAGCTTCTCATAAGTATCCAAAAGGGCTATGTTTTCTTCCAGCACCCTTTGCCTTGCCCTGATGGAGTACAAACGGTAATAGGATTGGGTCACAGAGAGGGCCAATTTCCTTTTGGCAATGGTGATTTCCACAAACTCGGCTTCTGCCAAAGACGTCGCATAATTTTCCCTTGCCGTAATAGTCCCAAACCAGGGGATCATCTGTTTAACTGATAATTTGGCCATCTGGGCACCCGTTCGGGTTTCAGTTTCACTAACAAAATATCCCGCGCTAACCTCAGTATTGGGCAAGGTATTGACCTCGTTCACCTTTTCTTCAGCTATATTATACCGAAGTTCAAAGGCCTGTATTTCAGGACTGTTCGATTCCGCTTCTTGAATGTAAGACTGTAATTCCTGCGCCTGCCCTTGAACGACAAATAGCAGAATGATTATTAAGATTATATTTCTCATCTGTTTCTTCTTTTAAGTGCAAATTCTTTTTTCCAACTGAACAATACCGGTACCACAAAGAGTGTCATTAACGCAATAACCATCCCCCCAAAACTGGGTATGGCCATCGGTATCATAATATCGCTACCGCGGCCCGTTGAGGTCAGGATGGGGAGTAAGGCTAAAATCGTTGTTGCCGTGGTCATTAAACAAGGACGTATCCTTTTTTCCCCAGCTTCGACTACAGAATCACGTATCTCCTTCTTGCTTTCAGGTTCATTTCTGTCAAAGGTCTGCGTTAAATAGGTAGCCATAACCACCCCGTCATCTGTAGCAATACCGAACAGGGCTATAAATCCTACCCAAACTGCGACACTCAAATTGATGGGGCGAATCTGGAACAGCTCACGCAGGTTTTCTCCAAAAAAACTAAAGTTTAGGAACCAGTCCTGCCCATAAAACCAGATCATCAAAAAACCCCCGGCAAATGCGACCGCAATTCCGGTAAATACCATAAAGGAGGTAGAAACGGACTTAAACTGGAAATAGAGTATCAAAAAGATGATAACCAAAGCTAACGGAACTACGACCGAAAGGGTCTTTTCTGCCCGCAGTTGGTTCTCATAAGTGCCGGTAAACCGATATGTGATCCCTTTGGGTACCACCAGCTCACCTGAATCTATTTTTCCCTGGATTACCGCCTGTGCGTTTTCTACGACATTTACCTCTGCAAAACCGTCTATTTTATCGAACAGCACATAACCAATCAAAAAGGTATCCTCACTTTTTATAATTTGAGGTCCCTGTTCATAACGTATATCCACCAATTCGCCCAAGGGTACTGGACTTCCTTTTTCTACAGGAACGTAAATGTCCTTTAAGTCTTGAGGGTTCTCGCGAAGTTCCCGTGGGTATCTAACCCGAACACCGTACCGCTCCCGTCCTTCAACGGTTTCGGTAATCTGCATTCCACCGATAGCGACTTTTAACGTTTGTTGCACGTCTTCTATGGAGATACCATAGCGTGCCAAACGCTCCCTTTTAATATCAATAAGCAAATATGGTTTTCCTACAATACGATCTGCAAATACAGCTTCATCTTTTACCCCATCGGCCTCTTTGATTATTTCTTCAAGTTTGAGTCCGAATGCTTCAATTTCCCTTAGATCCTGACCTTTTACTTTAATCCCCATAGGGGCTCTCATTCCCGTTTGCAGCATTACCAACCTAGTTTCAATAGGCTGTAGTTTAGGTGCCGATGTAATGCCCGGAAGTTTGGTTACCCTTACAATCTCATTCCAGATGTCGTCAGCAGATTGAATTTCTGGTCGCCAGTTCCTAAAATATTCGCCATCTTCATCTGGGATCAGGTCTTCCCGCTTTATACTGAAAGGATCTTTCAGGTCGGTCTTGGCATATCCATCTGCCTCTTCATCTATTTCCGAATTGGGATTGATGCTTAATTTCCCGTTTTTCAATACAAATAATCCATCTTCATTTATCTTGTACCGTTGCCACTCCCTTTCTTCATTCAGCATATACTCCGATTTATACTGAATAATATTTTCATACATAGAGAGTGGTGCAGGATCTAATGCAGATTCTGTTCTACCTGCCTTTCCTACTACGGTTTTAACCTCAGGAATGCTAGCTACAGCCATATCCAGTTGTCTTAAAATCCGTTTATTTTCTTCTACACCTGCGTGGGGCATAGAAGTAGGCATCAAAAGAAAGGAACCTTCATTTAGCGAGGGCATAAACTCCTTGCCGGTATTTTGCATTATAAGCACTCCAAGGATCACAATAACAGTGGGGACGGACAAGAACAATATTTTATTTCGCAACGCCCATCGTAAAATTCTTGTATAGTATTTTCTAAACAAAGCAAAAATTCCCAATAGACCAAATGCTATGATACTTACAAAAATTAGGTTCCAGAAAATACTTCTTTCAAGCCCTAACGGCCGCCAGTACTCAGCCAATAGATAAACTATGGTAGTTGCCGAAATAATGATATTGATCAAATTGGACCGTTTTGGGGAAATTTTCTTTTTCAACAATAGAATTCCCGTGATACCAAAAGCGATTAGTACCAACCCTAAAACATAACCAAAAATTAGTGCTGCAATACCTAGGGCCACAATTATGGCGCTAACGGTATAGCCCACAACGCTCTTCACGTTTCTTTTCTTAAAAAAGACAGCTGCGAAAGGAGGTATTAAAAATAGGGCAACCACCAATGAAGCAGTAAGGGCCATCGTTTTGGTAAAGGCGAGTGGACGGAACAATTTTCCTTCGGCGCCGATCATTGTGAACACAGGAATAAAACTTATGATTGTCGTTAAAACTGCCGTGAGGATAGCTCCCGACACCTCTGCCGTGGCATTATACACAATTTCATTTATAGATAATTTACCTTCGTCCTCCTCCAAATGCCTAATAATGTTTTCGGAAAGTATGACGCCTACGTCGACCATTGTACCAATGGCAATTGCAATCCCCGATAGGGCCACAATATTTGCTGGGACGCCGAAAAGTTTCATCGAGATAAAGACCATTAGTACCGCCACAGGCAAAAGGCCAGATATAAGAATAGATGCCCGAAGGTTGAAGACCATAATGATGATGACCAAAATAGTAATCAAGATTTCCAAGGTCAAGGCCTCGTTAAGCGTTCCAATCGTTTCCTGAATCAGTTCTGTACGATCATAAAAAGGCACTATAGTCACTTGCGACGTTCTGCCATCACTTAATTCTTTTGAAGGTAATCCGGCAGTTAGCTCCTTTATTTTATCTTTTACATTATTAATGACTTCTAATGGATTTGCACCGTATCGTGCAACGACAACGCCACCAACTACCTCCGCTCCTTCTTTATCCAGCAGGCCGCGGCGGGTTTTAGGGCCTAAGTTCACTTTGGCAATATCCTTGACGCGTATAGAGGTAAAACCCTCAGAGGTAACTACGGCATTTTCAATATCTTCAATGGATTTTATATACCCCAATCCGCGGACTAAATACTCTGCCTTATTGATTTCCAAAGTTTGAGCACCAATATCCTCGTTGCTTTGTCGGGTTGCTTTTACGACCTGCTGAAGGCTAATGTCGTATTGCCTCATTAGTTCGGGATCCACATCTATCTGATATTCTTGAACAAACCCGCCTACGGATGCAACTTCGGATACACCGCTTGCTCCAGATAAAGCATATTTAACATAGAAATCCTGAATGCTTCGTAATTCATTTAAATCCCATCCACCAGTCACATTACCGTTCTCATCTCTTCCTTCAAGGGTGTACCAAAATATTTGGCCAAGACCTGTGGCATCTGGACCTAAAGAGGGATTTACATCGCTTGGCAATAATCCAGAAGGCAATGAATTTAGTTTTTCAAGGATTCGACTTCGGCTCCAATAGAATTCTATATCCTCTTCGAAAATGATATAAATCGCGGAAAAGCCGAACATTGAGGAACTCCTGATTGTTTTAACACCCGGAATACCAAGTAGTGAGGTAGTCAAAGGATAGGTTATCTGATCTTCGATATCCTGCGGGGAACGCCCATCCCATTTTGTATATACAATTTGTTGATTCTCCCCAATATCGGGAATGGCATCCACGGCAACAGGATCACTCGGCAGAATCCCAGTGTTCCAATCAAATGGGGAATTTACAACACCCCATCCAACGAATAAGACTAATAGCAATACGGCAACAAGCTTATTCTCAATTAAAAATTTGATACTTTTATTTAGCATATTATTGATTATTAAGTAATTACAATAAGTGTGCTTAGAATTATAAGCACAAAAAAATTAGCCCAGAACAGAGGATTCTGTAGGGCATAAAATATTATTACTTAATAAATCAAATTAGGAAGGTCTGGTCAAGCAGAAGAATATCCCTGACCAGGAGTGGTGGTGTATAATTAGCAAAAGGAATTGTTTCTTTATCATTATCTTCGAAAAGATTTAGATAAGAATAGGTAAACGTAGCAACAAAAAGTTGTTGGTCTAAAGTTAATGATTCAAAAGCGACCTTATGCAGGTCGTCCATACCTTCAACTACTATTTGATCACTACTGCAACAAGGTACTGCTGAGATTTCACAAGCCTTAGAGAAAGAATCATCTTGCATATCGTTACACCAAGATGCATTATTAAAAAATGAAAAATCCACTAAATCATCTGCACAGTAGTGGCTTTCCACAGTAAAAGACATTGTGGAAAAAAAGACAATTAGCGCAAGGCTAAAGGATAATAGTCTATGGGAAAAACTTTTCATCGATGCAAATGTACCATTTTAATCAAACCTTTTTTAACATTTTAACAAAGTTTTAGACGTCCATTCAATTATTAACTTACAATAGTAGATATTTTTTTTACTTTATGATAGCAACAATTTTTAGTAATTTAGCTGGATATCGAAATGTCCAATATGAAAAACTCTAACAATGAAATTTGGTTAATCTCTGGATTGAGAACACCTTTCGCAAAAGTTGATAAAGATCTTAAAGATAAGGATGCTCTTCAGTTATCGATTCCTGTGGTTCAAGAAATGATGAAAAGGGATTCTATTTCTCCCGATCTTTTTATCTGGGGTTCGGTAGCGCCAAATCTAGGCTACAGTAACCTTGCGCGCGAGATACTTATGGATGCAGAATTGGATCAAAGCATTCCAGCGTATACCACGATTATGGCCTGTAGCACCAGTATGATGGCAGCAATTGAAGCCGCCGGATTAATAACCGAAGAAGAGGTTGCCCTTGTTGGCGGTGTAGAAAGTATGAGCAGGGTTCAATTAGGCTTGAACCAGAATTTTTCAGATTGGCTGCGGAGGTTATTCCAAAGCAAGACTCTTGCAGATAAATTTTCAAAATTGAAAGATTTGAGTTTTGGAGACATACGGTTGTTTATACCAAGTGTGACGAACAGAACAACTGGGTTGAGTATGGGCGAACATTCCGAAATTACTACAAAACGTCTTCAAATAGATAGAGAGCGGCAAGACAAGTTAGCCCTTAACAGCCATCAAAATTATATTAAGGGAAGAAATAATGGATTTTTTGATGATTTGATTTTACCGATGGATGATGTTAAAGAGGATAAGATTCCAAGAGAGAATACCAGTTTGGAGCAGTTGGCCAAACTCAATCCTGTATTCGAAAAGGAGTCGGGCAACGGTTCATTGACTGCCGGGAATTCTTCCTTATTGACCGATGGTGCCGCAGGTTTATGGGTATGTGGTTCAAAGGCAAAAGAGAAATTTCCTGACAAGTCCTATGCTACTCAATTAGTAGACTGGGAAATCGCCGCCGTAAATATTGAAAATGAAGGACTGTTGATGGCTACTACTTTTGCCATTCCCAAATTATTGGCCAGGCACAAGTTACGCTACGATGATATCGATTTATGGGAGATACACGAAGCCTTCGGAGCACAGGTGGCGGCTAACGTTCAATTGCTTGAAGATAAAAATCACCTTAAAAAAGTGGGTGTTTCATTTGACTTTGGCGCATTTCCTTGGAACAATCTCAATCCCAATGGAGGGAGTATTGCCATTGGTCACCCTTTCGGAGCAACTGGTGCAAGAATTATTAACCAGGCCATTAAGGAACTGTCACAAATGGGACCCGGCAAGAAAGCCGTGGTCAGTGTCTGTGCTGATGGCGGACTGGGAACGGTAATGTTATTGGAATCTTAGATTTATATTTTTGATTTATTTCTTTTATACCCTGAAACTTAAATTAATTGAAACTTTATATTTTTCCTTTACCCTCCTCTTAACCACAGGAAACAAAGTCCTAAACGATTTGGTGTCTTAAACGTTCTATAATTTATTGCCATTGAAATTTTAATAGTGGTCGGTTTAAATGATAACGTCTGCTGTTTCAACGGTCGCATCACTGCCCAAACCACTCATTGTAATATTAACATTGCTTGTTGTTAACCTCTAAAAAAGATTATGAAAGTCACGATTGTTTATTAATATGTCCATTCTATTAAAGAAGTATTATTTATATACTTTATTTTTTACACCCTTTAATATATTATAAACCATCAGTTAATCAATGCTTATGAATATTCCCTTTTAGCACAAAAAAGTAAAGCAGTAATGCGGCTATTACTACAAGGATTATCATAAGAATACCTTTGACCTTATCTCTTTTTGTGATGTTGATATTCGATGATTTACTAACTCTCTTATTTTTTTTTCTGTTTTTGATACATCACTTTTGATTACTTCCACGTCATTTTCTGCAACCTCACAGCATTCAAAATCGCCAGCAAGGCAACACCAACATCTGCAAATACAGCTTCCCACATTGTTGCCAGACCACCTGCACCCAAAACCAATACGACAGCTTTCACACCAAAAGCTAATCCTATATTTTGCCAAACAATACTACGAGTGGAACGACCTATTTTTATTGCCCTTGCGATTTTGCTCGGTTGGTCTGTTTGGATAATGACATCTGCGGTCTCAATGGCCACATCGCTGCCTAAACCACCCATTGCAATACCTACATCACTTACTGCCACTGATGGTATTATGTAGCCCTATTTAATTTTAATTACTCTATTTCTTGAATTGCTCAAATAGTATAATACCATCAAAACTGTAAACAATGCCATTTGTGCGATTAAAGTTTCGGTAGTGGGGTAAACGCCCAACCAATCTATCTTAAGGGAAATAGGGAAACTAGTGACTGATACCCAGCCTGCCTCTTGGACGGCGTGAACCCCTTTCCCAATCAAGATTATCGCAAGTAAGGTTATTACCCAAGATGAGTATCTAAAAAGTTGCCTTACCGGAATTCTTTTGGAATATTTTACAAAAATAACGGCAAGCAATGCTATCAGTGTAAAAGCAGCAATTACGCCCAATCCTATGGAAGACCCATCGCCAGTTTTGGTCTCTAAGCTAATGGCCTGTAAAAAAAGGATGGATTCAAAGGCTTCCCTAAATACTACCATAAAAGAAAATACGGCCAATCCTAACATTTTCTCCCCTCTTAGTTGTTTGCCTATCTTTTTTTCTATAAATTCTTTCCACTTTTTTGAATGGGAATGATTATGCAACCAAAATCCAACAAATGCCAACACTATTACCGCTACTAAAGAAATTAATCCCTCCATAATCTCACGGTTCTTACCACTAATACCTATTATCCAATCTGACAGGAACCATCCTGCAATGCCTATTAAAATGGCCATAATCCACCCTCCGTGTACATACGGGAGCGCTTTTTTTGTGCCTGAAGTTTTTATTAAAGCCAGAATCAGGGCAATGATAAGGAATGCTTCAAGCCCCTCGCGCAACATAATAGATGCTGCCAAGAAAAAAGAAAGCCAATAGTTGAGCTTCGTATCCCTCATCAATTGGTCTGCACGGTCTATCATTGATAGCGCATCAGCGATTTCAGCTTGTACTGTGGAGATGCTTTTAGAGCTCTCTATAGCTTGTCTAACCGCCATCATTTGCTGCTCTAGGTGTGAGGTAAATTCTGGGTCGTTGGCTTTCAAGCGTACCTCCACTGGTTCAATACCTTCGAGATACGCATTTAAGGCGTTTTGACGTGCCGATTTTTTATTGCCCTCCTTATAATCTAACAAGACAGCGTTCAGGTAATTTCTTGCAACAACCAGACTATTTTCGGTCGAGGTCTCGTGAAGAGAAAAAACTCTTATAGCTTTCAATTTTTTATAAGTAACGGAATCTTCGTAACCCAACTTTTGAATCAATTCCTTATCGGATAGAGTAGCCACATCTTTTAAGGAAACTTCATTAGAGACTTTGTCAAATATTTCCTTTAGCTCAAGCGAATCCACAAAAGGGGCATTAAACCTCAGGGATTTGATATAAAAGGAAAGATCCCATACTTCTTTATCACTCAACATACCGAAACTTTGCATTGCAGTACCTTCTACGCCAAGTTTAATAGTATTGTAGGCCTGGAACGGGGACACCACACGCATAACGGTATCATTCAAAAAATTTGTGGGTGCTGGATTTAAACCCACTGCCAGTTTGCCCTTTCCATTGCCGCTTGCTCCGTGACATTGTATGCAATTGTTCAGAAATAGCTTCTGTCCATTATCAATATTTGGCCAATTAGATGGGCTAATTTCAAATTCCGTAAAGTTGATAATTGCCCACTTGACTTTTGAAGTGACAGCTTTTATTTTTTGATGGGAAACCTTGTTAAGTACATTTGCTCTCAAATCCATCAAATTCCTCTGTATTTGATTCGCCTGCTTTTTAGTGAGCTCAAGTTTCTTGCTTAAAGAGAGGATGGTTTCACTAAATTCTTTCATTTCAAGATATTCACCTTCATCTATTATAACCCCATTTTTAACTGCTGCGGGATAATCTTTTGAGAGATAATCCAATAAATGGATTATCGTCTGAATGTTGGATTCGTCTTTTATCGTCGTAGCATAGATGTTTGAATAACTCAATAGAGCAATGAGACCCACTATAAAATTGTATAAATAACGGTTGTGTTGTAACATAAAAATCTTTTATAATAATTACTATTTTTATTTAGACTAAATAAAAACAAAAATTCACTTAAAAATCAATCCATTCGAAAAAGAGGGGTTAAAAAAATTCTCACTGAGTTACTTCAGTGCGAAATCTTTTAAAAAGAAATGGAACAAGAGGATAGCTGCGATAAAAATTACTATTAGGGCTATAGATGCCAATAACTTATATCTTTTGGTTATTTTACTCTTAGACCTTTTCTCCCTTCTTCTTATCCTTCGGTTTAACGACATAATTTAATTACAAGCATTTCAAGACACGGTTTACCTTGCAAAAGAGACAGTCCCCTGAATATTGCAAACTTTCTATCCTTAAATGGAATACGATATCATCTAAAGAAATCATTTAGTTAAACATTAAATTTTCAACTCCCACTATTATTAGATAAATTAAAAGCCTTTAACTTTTATTCATTATTTCAACTTTATTTATTCGAAAAGAGCAGGTAAAAGAAATAAAAAATGGCTTCAAAGAAATAAAAAATAAGTACTACAGTAAAGATTCCGGCAAGTGCTAAGATGCCATACAGTCTGTCTTTCTTCGTTATGGTACTTTCTACAGGTCTTTCATCCTTTTTTCTCTGCCTTCTCTTTCTTCGATTTTGAGACATTTTTTCATTTTTTTTGCTTCTTGAAATTTTAAATTATTTCCAATTCATTTTCTGTAATCGAATGGCATTGAGTATTGCCAGAAAGGCCACTCCAACATCTGCAAAAACAGCCTCCCACATTGTAGCCATCCCCATTGCGCCCAAAATCATAACAATGATTTTTACACCAAAGGCCAAACCAATATTCTGCCAGACGATACGACGTGTAGAACGACCGATTTTTATTGCTCTTGCAATTTTTGAAGGTTGGTCGGTCTGGATGATAACATCTGCCGTTTCAATGGCCACATCGCTGCCCAAGCCACCCATTGCGATGCCAACATCGCTCGCTGCCAATACGGGGGCATCGTTGATACCATCACCAATAAAGGCTACTTTAGTGCCAACCTGTTTTTTTAAGGCCTCTACTTCGTTTAACTTATCTTCAGGAAGCAGTCCGCCTTTTGCCCAATCAACACCCATTTCTTTTGCCACTTGTTGGGTTATGGAATCCTTGTCTCCAGATAGCATTATGATTTTGGAAATACCCGATTCCCGAATCTGCTTTATTGCTTCGTGGGCATCTTCTTTCAGTTCATCCGCAATGGTTATATAGCCGGCAAAATTGCCATCAATAGCGACCATAACGATTGATTCTACTATTGTATCGGTTTCCGCAGGAACTTCTATTTTATTGGCTGTCATCAAAGCCTTATTTCCTGCCAAGACCATTTTTCCGTTAACGGTACCCTTGAGGCCTTTGCCTGCTATTTCCGTTACTTTCGTGGCGCTGAATTTTTTTATTGGTAATTCGTACTGCATAACGGCACGGGCAATGGGGTGTGTGGATTGCTCTTCCATTGCGAGCAGATAGTTCATAAACTCTTTTTCTGCAAAAGCAGAACTTACAATTTGCTTGATTTTAAAAACCCCGTGGGTTACGGTTCCGGTTTTATCCATAACCACGGTATTCACTTGGGTCATTGTATCCAAAAAGGACGCACCTTTGAATAGAATACCATTTCGGGATGCAGCACCCAATCCGCCGAAATAACCCAGAGGAATGGAAATGACCAACGCACAGGGACAGGATATCACAAGGAAAATCAATGCCCTGTACAACCAATCACTAAATACATAATTTTCAACAATAAAATAGGGCAGGACCGTTAAGCAAATAGCCAAAAAAACTACGATAGGGGTGTAAATGCGAGCGAATTTTCTAATGAACAATTCGGTCTTTGATTTACGAGCGGTCGCATTCTGCACCATATCCAGGATCCGGGCTATGGAACTGTCCTTGAATTCTTTTGTTGACTGAATCTCGATAACACCTTCTAGATTTATGCTTCCTGCAAATACCTTGTCACCCTTTGAAATTGCATCGGGCTTGCTTTCTCCCGTAATGGCAGCAGTGTTTACCGATGCCTTTTGAGAAAGTAGCACTCCATCCAAAGGAAATTTTTCCCCTACCCGGATTTGAACTTTTTCCCCAATTTCTACAGTTTCAGGGTCAACCGAAACATAATCGCCGTTCCGATAGACCAAAGCCGTATTGGGCCTTACATCCAATAGTGCCTTTATGTTGCCCTTAGCTCTTTTTACGGCTGCGTTTTGGAACAGTTCGCCTACGGCATAAAAAAGCATTACCGCAACGCCTTCAGGATATTCGCCAATGGCAAAAGCTCCTAAGGTTGCAATGGACATCAAAAAAAATTCGGTAAAGAAATCCCCCTGTTTAATACTTTCCCAACCCTCTTTTATTACAGGAAATCCAACTGGGATATACGCAACCACGTACCAGAGGATGCGGATCCAGCCCGAAAATTGGGGAAATGTTTCAAAATAGTCAAAAAGGATGCCTGCTATCAGCATTACAAAACTGAATATGGAAGGTATATATTCCCTAATGCTCAGCTGTGATGAAACTTTGTTATTCATAGAATTTTCCTTTTTGCCGCTATCATCGACCTTGAGATCCCTTAAGTTTAATTTTTTCTTTTTCATATTTCTGTATTAATATTTGTACGAATCCAATGAAATAGCCTCAAACTGATTTAAATACGTTCATTATTAATCGTTGTTTAAAACTGTTCCGGACCTGCGGTATATTTAGGGTGTTTTTTATTCGAAATGTTCAGGTCTTTACGTCCTTTGTTTTGAAAAATCAGGAGTGAAATCACGCCCATACTAATCCAAACATCCGCAGTATTGAATACCGGGTCAAAAAACGTAAATTTGTTACCTCCCCATTGCGGCAACCAATCCGGAAGCCTTGTATCTATAATTGGAAAGAACCACATATCGACCACATTGCCATTTAAAAATCCAGAATAACCACCTCTTGCAGGGAAAATTTCTGCAATGTTCTGAAGCGCTGGATCACTTTTTTCAAAAATCATCCCGTAGAAGGCTCCATCAATCAAGTTGCCCAATGCACCTGCGTATATAAATGCTGCACAGATTATTAAGACCTTGGTATATTTTTTAGATAGTAAATGGCCAGATTTGGTTATTGGAGCTATTGTTTTCACGTTTGTTATGCAGGGAGCGATTAAGATTTTAAAATTGTCCAAATAATTTAAATGTGCGTTTTCGCAAAGCATTGGGTGACACCAAGACAATTATGAAGAA
>DRGP01000078.1 GCA_011050015.1 Leeuwenhoekiella sp.
GTTATTGTATTGGGCGCGCTTTCGTTTATAATCCTTCCTATTTACAACAGTAAAAGGGCTAAAAAGTAAGCGTTCAATCCGTCATTCTGAATTTATTTCAGAATCATATCTTAGCTTTTGACTAATGCTGATGAGAACCTGAAACAAGTTTAGGTTGACGAAATTTGTGTACATCCCGTTGGGGGAGGTCAAAATTCCATATTCGGAATTTTGGATGGGGAGGAGTGTGAACTAATATTCAATATATTTTATGGCAAAAACCAAAACAACGTATTTCTGTCAAAACTGTGGCGCGCAATACTCTAAATGGCAGGGGCAGTGCACCGCCTGTAAAGAGTGGAACACGATTGCCGAAGAAGTCATTCAAAAAGAGGATAAAAAAAACTGGCAACAATCAAGCGCGCCTACGGCAAAACGGGTGGCAAAGCCTCAGAGAATCAATGAGATTTCCACGATTGCTGAAGCGCGCATGAATACTAAAAACGGTGAACTCAACCGCGTGCTGGGCGGCGGTCTCGTGCCAGGTTCGCTCACACTATTGGGCGGCGAACCGGGGATTGGGAAAAGTACGTTGATGCTACAGATCGCGTTGACGCTACCTTATAAAACGCTGTACGTTTCTGGGGAAGAAAGTGCGCAGCAAATAAAAATGCGGGCGGAGCGTATTAATCCCAATGCAGAAAACTGTCTTATCCTTACGGAAACCAAGACACAGAACATCTTTAAACAAATCGAGGTTACCGAACCCAATATTGTCATCATTGATTCTATACAGACCTTGCATTCCGATTATATTGAGAGCAATGCCGGTAGTATCTCGCAGATCAGGGAAACGACCAGCGAACTCATAAAATTTGCCAAGGAAACGTCAACACCGGTTATTTTGATTGGGCATATTACCAAAGACGGTACCATTGCCGGACCCAAGATTCTGGAGCATATGGTAGATACCGTCTTGCAATTTGAAGGTGATCGCAACCACGTATACCGTATTTTGCGTGCGCATAAAAACCGTTTTGGCTCTACCCATGAATTGGGTATTTATGAAATGCAAGGCAGTGGATTGCGGGAAGTATCGAACCCCTCAGAGATTTTGATTTCTAAAAATGCCGATGATCTTAGCGGAACAGCTATCGCGGCGACCCTTGAAGGGATGCGCCCATTGATGATTGAGATACAGGCGCTGGTGAGTACCGCTGTTTATGGTACGCCACAGCGTAGCGCTACTGGTTATAATGCCAAACGTCTTAATATGTTGCTTGCAGTGCTCGAAAAACGTGCCGGTTTCCGCCTTGGTGCAAAAGATGTGTTTTTGAACATTACCGGTGGTATTTCGGTAGATGATCCCGCTATTGACTTGGCGGTTGTTGCAGCTATTTTATCGAGTAATGAGGATATTGCGGTGGCTAAAACGATCTGTTTTGCCGCAGAAGTGGGCCTTGCCGGTGAAATACGCCCTGTACCCCGCGTGGAACAACGGATCCTGGAAGCCGAAAAATTGGGCTTCGAACATATTATGATTTCTCAATATTGCAAAGTTCCTAAACAGGATTATGCCATAAACCTCATTCGAGTGGCCAAAATGAATGATGTAGTAGAATGGTTGATGGGTTAAATAAAAAAAGACCTGACCGATTTTAAAAACCTGTCAGGTCTAAGACTATATATACATTTTTGAAAAGAAATTATCCTTCAGAAACCGCACTCATATATTCTCGGTTCATACGCGCGATATTTTCCAGTGAAATCCCTTTTGGGCATTCAATTTCGCAAGCACCAGTGTTGGTACAATTGCCAAAACCTTCAAGATCCATTTGCTTTACCATATTTTCGACCCGTTCAGAAGCTTCTACTTCCCCTTGTGGTAAAAGAGCAAATTGAGAAACTTTTGCAGAGGTAAAGAGCATCGCACTCGCGTTTTTACAAGCTGCTACACAGGCTCCGCAGCCTATACACGTAGCGGCGTAAAAAGATTCGTCAGCCTTTTCCTTTTCTATAGGAGTGGCGTTTGCATCAACGGTATTTCCCGAAGTGTTTACCGAAATATAACCGCCCGCCTGCTGAATACGATCAAATGCTGAACGATCTACGATAAGGTCTTTTATCACTGGGAATGCTTTTGCCCGAAACGGCTCAATAATGATAGTATCCCCATCTTTAAACTTGCGCATGTGTAACTGGCAGGTAGTGACCATACGGTCTGGACCGTGCGGCTCTCCATTGATCTGCAGGTCACAGCTACCGCAAATACCCTCGCGGCAGTCATGATCAAATTCTACAGGTATTTCGCCCTTGTTGATCAACTCTTCGTTAAGCACGTCAAGCATCTCGAGAAAAGACATATCCCCATCAATACCATCAACTGGGTATGTCTTCATACCTCCTTTGGCCTTAGGCCCTTCCTGACGCCATATTTCTAGTGTGAGTTTCATGTTATTTTTATTTTTAAAAAGGTGGATGAGCTATCCTGGTAATTGTCTGCGGTAACTCAAGAACCTCAAATCTTATTTTTATTCCTTTTTTATGCGATTTGAAATCTCATTTTTTCTCGTAAATACTTTATGTATTCGTTCAAAACCAGTAAAAAGAGATCAAATAGTTGTACCTATTTTAAAATCTGGATGAAACCTGTAAGGA
>DRGP01000079.1 GCA_011050015.1 Leeuwenhoekiella sp.
AGATTAATTATTACCTTTGCACCCTTAAAATTTTTTAACCCCCCTAAAATAATAGTATAATGCCAAAACCTCTTAGGTAAACGTTATCTCCTCCTTCTAACGAATTTTTAACTTCGCTCATGAATGTTTCGATAGTTGCCTGTACATCATTTTTCTCTATTCCTAGTTTTTCAGAGATTTTACCAACAATATCTGCTTTTGTCATTATACTATTATTTTAGGGGGGTTAAAAAATTTTAAGGGTGCAAAGGTAATAATTAATCTTTCAATATTTAAGCCCTAATTGATTTAAATATAACTACATAAACGGCTAAATTCGCAAAAAGGTATATTTTGTGAATCATTTAACTAACAGCCTGATTTCTTGGTATTTAATTAACAAGCGCGACTTGCCATGGCGCAATACTACAGATCCGTATCAGATTTGGCTATCAGAAATCATCTTACAGCAGACGCGGGTAGAGCAGGGAATGCCTTATTATAAACGCTTTGTAGATAAATATCCCGATGTACAAGCACTGGCCGAGGCGCCGGAAGACGAAGTGCTTAAATTATGGCAAGGCCTGGGCTACTATTCCCGCGCGAGGAACCTGCATGCCACTGCAAAAAAAGTGAGCACTGAGCTTGACGGAAAGTTTCCCGATACTTATAAAGCCCTCAAAACCCTGAAAGGCGTGGGTGATTATACCGCCAGTGCTATCGCCTCTATTTGTTTTGGGGAGCCTGCCGCTGTTGTAGATGGTAATGTATACCGTGTGCTGTCACGGCTTTTTGGCATAGAGACTCCCATAAATACCGGTGCGGGGCAGCGTGAATTTAAGGCGCTGGCCCAAGAATTGATCCATGAGGAAGAGCCGGCACTTTTTAACCAGGCCATTATGGAATTTGGCGCGATACAGTGCAAACCAAAAAATCCGTATTGTCTGCACTGCTCTTTTAATGACAAATGTGTTGCCCTTAAAGAGAATAAAATAGACCAGCTGCCGGTAAAAAAAGGCAAAGTAAAGATTAGGAACCGTTATTTTAATTACCTCGTTTTTATCATTGAAGATAACTTCACCGTATTGCAGCAACGAAAGGGCAAAGGCATCTGGCGTGGGCTTTTTGAATTTCCGCTCCTGGAGAGCGAAATAGAGCTGAAAGAAGCCGATTTTTGGACTGAAGCCCGAAAAAATGATTTTACAGATCAAAAATTGACAGATTATATAAGTGAAATATCTGCTGAGGAGGTAAATCTTTATAATCCCGAACCTATTCTGCACAAACTCTCCCACCAGAAGTTGTATGTGAAATTCTGGATCATACGTACCCGTAATCCCCTAGCGCATATAGATCGTATTGCAAAAGAAAAATTGCAGGATTACGCGGTGCCACGCGTGATCGACCGGTTTATAGAACGCTTTGATTTTGATTGAAAAATGGTAGTTTTTGCTTGGTTTTTGACCATTTTCCGGGCTGTTTTTTCAGTTTATTTTCAACAAAGCTTAGATAGGGATTCTGCGCTATAGGTGAAAAGGCTAATCGCTTATGCGTATGGCCGCGATGCCCACTTTTTTCTGGTTTCCTTTGGAAAACAACTATGCGTGATTACTAACTATTCCTATCTCGGGGTTATCCATTCACCCCTCCACAATGCTGTTCATCCCATTTTTTTTAAAAATTGGTATAAATACCTGATATTTAGTTGGTAAAAGTGAAAAGTGTTTTCAAATTCCGGAAATATTAAGTGTTTAAAGTGATACAGGATAAAATTTTCCTCAATAAATAATCAATAATAGACAACCAAAATGAAAAATTTAAAAACTTATTCACTCCATCGTATACCTATGGGGTTGATTTTGTGCACCACGTTATTGTTCCTGTTCACAGGCTGTAGCAAAGTTGATAATGATGGGCATACCCCAGAATTGATGATAAGGACAATTGCTTCGGGACTTGCAGGCCCCATGGGGATTGAAACTGATGATGAGGGCAATATTTGGGTAACAGAAAGTGGTACCGCTGTTCCTGATGCCAATAACGATACCCACAATAATAATGGCAAAGTTATTCTGATTACCCCCGATGGCGAAAAGTATGACGCTATCATTAATCTGGAATCTTATGCTAATGTACATTCAGGTGAATTGCAGGGAACCGTGCACATTTTGCGGGATGGTGGAATGCTTTATGTTTTATCTGGCGATCGTTTGTACCTGGCGGACGTTGCTGACTTTGAACCGGGTGATACGCCACTGGATGCTGGAAGTCTTCCCTCTGAAGATATTTTTTCGGTTGTCTCTCAGTTGCCTGCTGAAAGCAATCCCGATCACGACTCCCACCCGTATAACCTTATCAAGGGGCCCGAGGGGGATCTTTACATTACAGATGCAGGTGCAAATGCCATTGTACACCGTGAGGGAGAGAATGATTATTCCATTTTTGCGGAAATTCCCACCACCGCCAATCCCTTTTTTCCCGGGTTGGGGGGACCCACTGTTCAAGCTGTACCTACTTCCCTGTTTTACGATGGGAGCACTTTTTTAGTGACCACCTTAACCGGGTTTCCATTTCCCACGGGGGAAGCAATCATCTATGAAGTTTCGGTATCTGGAGATGTATCCGTTTATCAAACAGGATTTACCATGCTCGTGGATCTTGTGGACGGCAAAAATCCCAAGCATCTGGCAGCTCAATATGCCTCCACCTTTAATCCCGCTTCTGGGTTTGCGCCCAATTCCGGATCACTTGTATGGACTGATGGATCGGAAATTACATTACTTGCAGAGGGCCTGAACCAACCTGTGGGAATCAAGCAGATAAACGACCATACCTGGTATGTAACTTCTTTAGGTGATGGTGCTGTTTTAAAAGTGACTTATAAATAGCGAAAATTTAAATGCAGGTTTAAAATACTATTGGATAGGGGAGCAGAAAAAACCAGGTTGTCTTTTTGACAACCTGGTTTTTTTATACTTTAAAATTTTTCTAATCAATTTCTAGTCTTTAGGACTGCGAGATTTGTGATTATTCTCCATTTTTTGCGGGTATCTAAGGCGGTGTCCCATAAGACCATAAAATAGAATCGGTTCCTGCAGTTTTATGAACGTAATTGTACCATTTCATATGCGAAATATTTTTTGCTTTTATCTGCTGGATTCGTATCTTTCTCATATCTAATTAACTGAATAGGTAGTAGATATAAATTTTCTGTAGCAGTTTTTTGACGATGATCTTATCTCCCAAAAGATATTACATTATAGTTAGTAGGAAGTAAATATCTCAAAATGTTTTCCAGCTCGAAAGCCATTCATATTAATTATTTGAAAGCTTAGGATTGCGGAATAAAATATTTTATTTTCCAAAAGCAATTATTGAATGAGCCTATAACCGTTCAACTCGTAGTATCGCATCTTCTTTTTAAAATGCTTACAGAACCGAAACCGTACAACCTGCGCATCCAACTGAGTAAAATGAAGATTAATATATGAAGCCTCTAAAAATAGGTATCGTAGAAGAGGATGCGGTCGTAGCCAAAGCAGTTTTAGAAGCGATCGAAGAATTGGGATACGTTTACTGCACCCCGGCGGACAGTTATACGGGAACGATAGAAATGTTGTATCGTGAAAAACCTGATTTGTTATTACTGGGCACTTCATTAACCGGTAAACAGGATGGTGTTTGTATTGCTCTAAAGGTTAGTAAAATATGTAAAATCCCCCTTATTTTTTTGGCCTCCCAAAGCAATGCGGAAACTATAAACCGGGTCATAAGAGTAAAGCCCCATGCATATATGGGTATACCTTTTAACAAAGAAGAGTTGTTCGCCGCCATTGAAATCGCGTTCAGTAATTTTACCAATAGTCACAACAAAGCAAAAAATAAAAAAATCTCTTTATGGCATGCGCAACATTTTATGTTTGTAAAAGAGGGTGACGCATATCATAAACTATTCTTTAAGGATATCGTGTATTTGGAAAGCGATTGCAATTATGTCACTATTCACCTGCAGTCCCAAAAGAAAGTCCTAATCCGGTCTACTCTGAAAGATTTCACAGAACAGTCCAAACAAAAAATATTTATGCGCGTACACCGTAGTTATTCCGTAAATATTAATAAAATTGAAGCAGTGTTTCCTTCCACGATTACTGTAAAAGGAAACAAAATACCTGTCGGAAAATCTTATAAGGAGGATTTATATAGCGTATTGGGAATCCGTAAAATCAAGAAAGATAGAAGAAGTTAGTCTGCTTGATTCATTATTTATTTTTAAGGTCTAAATCTAAATAAATATCTGTTAAATGTCATAATTTATAAATTACCGTCACCCTGAACCTGATTCAGGGTCTCATCCCCTTGCAAAATGGGATGCTGAATCAAGTTCAGCATGACGCTTTCGAGCTAAAACAGCCTAGTTGACTAAAAGCGGATATACAATAAATCTAATTTATAGAATCAGAATTTGAAACTGTATCCCCGGAGATTTCGCTTTTCAAAACGTCTTCGCCACTAAAATAACCTTCCAATTCCTTCAAAGTAGCCTGAGAAGTCATAATATCTTTTACCACGTTTCCTTTTTCAAGTACTACGATGCGCTGGCATACTTCGGTAACGTGTTGTAAGTCGTGGCTTGAAACCAGCACGGTCACACCAGTATCTGCCGCGAGTTTTTTAATAATCCCCTTTAACCGAATCTGCGTGGTGGGATCTAGATTTGCAAAAGGTTCATCAAGCACGATCACATCTGGATTGCCTATGAGTGTGGCGACGATGCCTACTTTTTTCTGGTTTCCCTTAGAAAGGTCACGCAAATATTTCCGTTTATTAAGGATTTCATCATTGAAAAAATCAGCAAAACCGGCCAATAATCGGTCTACATCGGCCTTATTTTGACCCCGCAGTTCGCCAATAAAATAAAAATATTCCTCTGGGGTGAGGTAACCAATTAAGAACGTTTCATCTATAAAAGAAGCCGTGTGCGACTTCCAGGCTTCACTTTCATTCACTTTTACGGCATTGTTTTCAATATGGCCGGTGGTGGGCTGTATAAGGTCGAGCAGGGCACTAAACAAGGTGGTTTTTCCCGCACCATTGTTCCCCACGAGGCCAAAAGCCTGTCCTTTGGGAACATTAAGCTCGTCGATCTGGAGCACGGTTACTCCCTTATAGGTTTTGGAAAGATTGTGAATGGAAATCATACTTTTATTATTATTGAATATTATTATTTTTATTTGAATCGCTGTAGGCGTTATATCCAATTTTTCGGCTAGACCTGCAAGATTGGAGTTCCCCCTATTTTCTCCGACGAGGAGGTAGGACGAGAGGAAGACACAGCTAGGGGGCTTCCTGCTTATACGCCGCGATGGTCTTGTATTTTTCTTTCTTATAAATTGCTTCTATTTTTTTAAACGTCCAGTTCCTGAATGCGAATCCTGCTAAACCGGCAAGTGCCACCAGTGCATAGCCAAAGATAGGCCCCAGCGTAAAATGGCCAATGGCATAAAATGCGATGGGCAGCACCAGTTTGGGCACTGAGATCAAAATGGATTTGATGTTAAATGCAGACGAATCGCCGAAGGCTTTTTTATTGCTGGTCAAATCTACGGGGGTTTTATTAAAAGCACCACCCAGTAAAACCACGTGCCCATTCACACCCATATTAAAAATACCGCCCACCACAACCGCTGCATAGGCTTCCCAGCCAAAATATAGATATCCTGCCCCTAGAATGGTAGAAATTGCCGTAGCAATCACCACCAGATACCATTTTGAGGTCAAATATTCCTTATAACTGATATTCTGGGTCATCATAAGCGGATAATAGGAACTGTCCCAACTGGGCACAAATTGGCCAAAACTGAACAGAAAGCCGCCGGAGATAAAAATACCGGCAAAAATCTTCATAAACGGGTTGTCATAACTTTCTACACCGCCCGTAAAAAAAAGCAGGCCATAGAATAAAAATACAACACTCATAATGATCGTAGTTTTACTGCGCTTGTTCCGTTTTATGAGTTTTATGTCATTTTTGAGAAAGATGGAAATACGGCCAAAACGGTTCAGCCAGTCCAGATTTTCGGTGGAAGCCGTGGTTGCTTTTGCTGCCAGACCAGCATCCATATAAAGCCGCGCGCTGAAGTAACGGTGGGCAATCACGATCATTAAGATCAATGCCGCAAGCGGAAGTAAAAACACCCAGTTTGTGGAGTAAAGACTTTGAAAAAATTCTAGGGTATAGTCAGTAATATTAAAATATCCATAATAGTGTGCACCACCGAGTATAATAAATAGTGTGGCCACAACAACGACCAAGCTCAGGATGTCATTCAGGAAAATATTGATAAAGTTGTTTACATAAAATAAGAAGATCATGCCCAGCAACCAGCATCCCACACCCATAGGATCGTATCCGTTCATGAGGAGAACGACTGTAAACGGGATAAAGAAAAAAGCATGTACGAGATTAAAATAGGACACTGCGGTTTTGCCCAGTGCGTAGTTTACGATCTTTTTCTTATCAAAAGGGAGTAGAAGCAGCGGTTTGATGTTAATGATGGGCATTTTTTGGAAGAAATACCTAAAAATGAGATCGCCCACCAAATAATAGATCATAAACCTATTGAGTGTTTGCAACGGTTCATACCCATTGTCCTGCAAGCCATAATACAGGCCAATACCGGCAAAGGTGAACATGGCGATGAGGTACAGGGCTCCGAGTGCCGTGAAAATCTTGAAAATAAGGTTGGCCTTTAACGAAGCCGAACGAAAAAATCCTTTCCACTGTAGGGTAATGAAATGCTTGAACATACCAGTATTTTTTGATGGTCTTGAAAATGCTTTCCTTATAAGTGTGAAAAATAATAAAATGTTACGGTAGAACCTTGTGCGCTTCGTATTTTTGCATGAAAATTGAGATTATGGCAGATTTTAATCCGCTGACTATACAGAACATCATCAGAGAAACCCAGCAGGCAGTAAGCATTACCTTTGGCGTTCCTGAAGAATTACAAAAACAATACACCTTTAAGGCGGGGCAATATATTACCCTAAAAACCGAAATTAATGGGGAAGAAGTTCGCCGTTCCTACTCGCTGTGTTCCACGGCAAAAAGTGGACTTCTAAAAGTAACCGTGAAAGAAGTGGAAGGCGGTACGTTTTCGGTAATGGCCAATAATAAATTTACCGTAGGCCAGAGCCTAATGGTACACCCACCAGAAGGGCGTTTTGTTTTTGAACCTGTACCTTCGGCTAAAAATGATTATGCCGCTTTTGCCGCCGGTAGTGGGATCACGCCCATTATGTCTATCATGAAAACCGTACTTGAGGAAGAGCCCAAAAGCCATTTTGTGCTCGTTTATGGCAATAAATCCATTGAAGAAACCATTTATCATAAAGAACTTCTTGAGTTGCAGCTCAACTATGGCGAGCGTCTTGATGTTGAGTTTGTATATAGCCGTACGCAGGAACCCGAAAGCCATTTTGGCCGCATAGAACGCTCAACGGTAAACTACGTGGTGAAAAATAAATTCAAGGATTATGATTTTGATCGTTTTTACCTCTGTGGACCCGAACAGATGATCAATATGGTTTCTGAAGTGCTTACTGAAAGTGGCATGACCAAAGATAATATCCTTTTTGAACTGTTCTCCAGTGACGATGAAGGCGATGTAAATGCGGCCCTTGATGGAAAGTCAAAAATTAAGGTCATTGTGGACGATGAGGAATTTGATTTTGACATGCCACAAGATGAGATCATTCTTGACGCTGCATTAGATCAGGGCATTGATGCACCGCATTCTTGCCAGGGTGGTATTTGCGCCAGTTGTATTGCGCGTATTACCAGCGGCAGTGCCACCATGCGTAAAAATCAGATCCTTACCGATGATGAGGTGGCCGATGGTCTTGTGCTTACCTGCCAGGCGCATCCTACCAGCGCCAGTATCACGGTAGATTATGACGAGGCTTAAATAATTTTCCCAGCCCAGCCTTCCACAAGGAGAGAAGTTACGGCAGTAATATTTCCTACTCAGGAAAGAGTTTGGGAATAAATGCGGGCAAAAAACACCTATTTTTCTTTCAAATAGGCGATTTTTAATTTTTTTAGGCTGATTTTTAGCTCTATTTTTTTGTTTCAGCCGGAGAATTAATATCAAATATGCACTAACTAGTGCGGTTTTTCCAGCCTCTTCCCGGAGGGAAGGTGTAAAAACAATAGGAGCTGTCCTTTTTGGAATGGGCAGGAGGGTTCTTTTTGAGAAGCTGCGGTATTATACTACATTTAGGCATTCTTTGAGCTCTAAAATCATGTTACGTTTCATATTTTTTTCTTTTTTTCTTTTGCTGTCCTGCTACTTGGCGTCGGCTCAGAAACTACTGCCCCCGGTGACCAATTATTCGGTAAAGACCTATAATGGCGCAAGTCAAAACTGGGGGGTAAGCAGTGATGCAGATGGGGTTATCTATGTAGCAAATAATGACGGTTTGCTGCGCTATGATGGCCAGCGCTGGCAGTTATACAGTTTGCCCAATAAAACTACTATTCGCTCTGTTTTTTGCTTGGGTAAACGTATTTATACAGGTTCGTATGAGGAATTTGGCTACTGGCAGAAAAACGCCTACGGTAAACTTAGCTATACGTCACTGACGCATCTTCTGAAACCAGGGAGTTTTAAAAATGAAGAATTTTGGGAGATAGAAGCGTACGGTGAGGGGGTTGCTTTTCGCTCGTTTGGTCAAGTTTATATATATGACAATACCTCCATAAAGGCTACAAAACCAAGTTTTTTAATAACATCGATCTGCAATTTAAAAGGCGAATTGGTCGTAGGAGCACAAAATGGACGGCTTTATAAATTACACAACAATAGATTGGAGGCCTTTTCGGTCAATGCAACACCAGCAGCCGTCTCCATAACAGATCTTTCTTTTTTTAATGAAGAATTGATCATAGGCACCAGAACCTCCGGACTTTTTAAGATGAAGGATCAGGAAATACTTTCTTGGGAAAATGTAGCTGTAAATAATTTTTTAGTCACTAATGAGCTAAATAAAATTGAAACCTATGGAAAAACAAATATTGCCTTTGGAACCATAAAAGGCGGCGTGCTTACCTTTAATTCCCAAGAACAGACCACTGCCAACTATTACCGGGGTAATGGTTTAGAGAATAACACAGTGCTTGCGCTTCATGAAAGCTATGGTAAATTATGGGTGGGACTTGATAATGGTCTGGACGAAATCAAGTTGCAGGGAGGCATTTCTTATTACCAAGAGAAAACTGGAGAATTAGGTGCCGTTTATGATATAGCACAACTAGGCGATGCCCTTTATCTAGGCAGTAATACCGGAATACACGTTATACGAGATGGTCAGCGTAAATTTATGGCCGGTTCTCAAGGACAACTCTGGTCTTTTTCATCGTTAGATGACGGTAGGCTCATTGCTAATCACAATAGGGGTCTTTTTGAGGTGCGGGAAGATACAGTGGAGCCAGTATCAACGCAAACAGGAAGCTATAGCATGACGGTTTTTCCGAGTGACGAGAACACTTTTGTGAATGCGACTTACAATGGCCTGCGCATCTTAAAAAATGTGGGAGGAAACCTTGAAGTTATTCATGATATCGATTCCACCCTTAATGTGCCGCTGAATAAGGTAGTTTTTCAAGACCTTTCTACTTTATGGGCCAGTCACCCATATAAAGGATTTTATAAAGGAAAAATTGATGAAGGGGATAAGCATATTGCTTCCTATAAAGAATATGAGACAGACTCTGTTTTTTCAGCATTTAAAACCAGTGTACACCGGTTAAAAAATCAGGTTGCCTTATATAACAGCGGGCGGTGGTACGTTTATAATTCCATTGAAGATACCATTATTGATTTTGAGGCTTTGCATGATTATCGAGATTATGATCTGATAAACCATGAGAACAACCGCTTTTGGTTTAAAAATAGGAAAGGCGCGGGGCTCATCTATACAGATTTTGCAACCGATAGTATTTTTATAAGCGAACCGGTTCTAGAGGACAACCTGATAAAAGGCTATGAAAATATAGAACGACTTAACGATAGTATTTACTACATAGCACTCAATGATGGTTATGCCGCTTTAAATTTAAACACTTACCGTAACCAGGGGCAGAATCGTACCATCCCAACCCCACAATTGGATTTTTTTAATACGGCGGGCTCTTCTGTGAAAATTAATGGGAATACCGAAGCTCTTTCCTTTGAGCGGGCAAGTCAGCTCACCTTCGGTTTTTCTGCCCCGTCATTGGATAATCCCATTTTTTTGTACAAACTGGGCGATATTCATCAAGTTGCCAAGAAAGGCTCGATAGAGTTTCAGAACCTTCCATGGGGCGATTATACATTGCAAATATGGGCCCTCGTTAATGGGTCAAAAAGCAATAAACCATTAAACATTTCTTTTACCATCTTGCCTCCCTGGTATTTAAGCGCATTGGCCAAAGGAATTTATCTTACGCTATTCATAATTATCGTTTTATCAGTTTATATGGTGAATAAGCATAAATTGAATAAACACCGGCGCGAACTTGAGTTAAGAATCGAAAAAGAGCAAGAGCGAAAAGTTCAGCTTAACGAGCGTAATAAGCTACTGAAGGAGATTGATACCAAACGTAAAGAACTGGCCAATTCTACGTATCAAGCGGCTCAACGCAATAAAATACTCATTGAAGTAAAAAAAGAACTTGCTGAGGTTAAAGATAAATTTGATAGTCAATCAAAGTACAGTGCTATAGAGCAAAAAATAAATACTATGGTGGAAGGAAAGGATGATTGGAAAGTGTTTGAAGCTAATTTTAAGGATGTAAATCAGGATTTTTTCCAAAACCTATTAGAACGTTATCCAAATCTGAGCACCAAAGATCTTAAGCTTAGCGCTTACTTAAAAATGAATTTGAGTACCAAAGAGATTGCCCCGCTAATGGCGATTTCTGTTCGTGGAGTAGAAATTCACCGATATAGGCTTCGGAAAAAGTTGAGCTTAAAGACAAATAAGAATCTTTCAAAATTCCTCATCAAAAATTTCTGATAATTTTATTTAAAGAACATTAAATGAGAAATAGTCAAAAATACCTTATCTGAAGTGTATTTAAAATACTCAATAATTGGAAGTATTTTCATTATTTAAAACACTACTTCAAAGTAGCTTTAACATATAAAAAATACATCATTACTACATCAAAAGATAAAATATTAGCATTTAATGAACATTTATATCTTATATATGTAATTGTTTATCAAATAATTAGATTCAATTAAAACGTTGATGTATTTGATATGTACCTTTATCCTATAATGTTCGCGGTATATTTATACTCTAAAACGGATAATATCGCGGTATTCTACTCGCGAATTCGCATAACCCAAACTTTAAATATAAAAATATAAGTTGTATGAAAACAAACTTACAGTTCATCTTTTTATTGATGATGACGACTGCGCTCACTTGGGCACAAGGTGGAAAGACGATAACTGGTACAGTAACTGATGATGTTGGCGGGCCACTGCCAGGTGTTAGCGTGTTGGTTGAGGGAACGACTACTGGCACTCAAACTGATTTTGACGGTAATTACTCCTTAGATGTTTCTTCAGGAGATACTTTAGAATTCTCTTATCTAGGTTTTGATACCCAAGAAATTGTTGTTGCAGACCAAACGGAAATAAATGTAAGCATGGTTACTGCCGCCAGTGATCTTGATGAAGTAGTTGTTATTGGGTATGGTAATGCTCAATCACGGGATTTAGCGGGAAGTATTGGTAGTCTAGATGCTCAAGATGTAAATGAAGCCCCTACTACTTCAGCACTACAAGCAGCACAAGGTAAATTGGCCGGGGTTCAGGTTATTAATAATGGATCTCCAGGGTCTGTGGGTCAAGTTCGCATTAGGGGTTCTATTTCCGTATTAGGGGGTTCTAGTCCTTTATATGTGGTAGATGGTGTTATCACCCGGGATATATCTGGTATTGATAACAGCGATATTAAAAGTATGGAAGTGTTGAAAGATGCTTCTTCAACGGCTATTTATGGTGCTCGTGGCGCTAATGGGGTAATATTGATCACCACAAAATCCGGGAAGGGGAAAATGCAAATTAACCTCAATTCCTCTACTGGGCTCAATGTGTTGACCAATGACGTTGATATGGCAAGTGCACAACAGTATGCTCAATATACTAACGAAGCCTTGATACGTGAGGGTAATGATCCTGCATTTCAACAATCTGAAATAGCTGGTTTAAGTACTACGAACTGGATGGATGAAATTACACGCGAAGGTATTTTTCAAAAACATAATCTTTCTATTTCGGGAAGTACTGATGATATTGATTATTATTTGTCAGCTGGTCTTCTAGACGAAGAAGGTATTTTAAAAAAGAACGATTTCGAGCGTTTAAATCTCCGTTTGAACAATACGTACCGGTTAAACGACAAAATAAGGATTGGTCACAATGTTGGATTGGTCCGGGAGCGGAACTTTCAGCCATCTACTAATGCTTTTGCCGGTGAGGAAATTAATGTGTCGAACAGTGGCACGCCAAATTTTGCCGCATTTACACAAGCCTATCGCCAGGCTCCTTTCCTTCCGGTGAGAGATGAAAATGGGGTTTACAGGACAACTAACCTAAATGACCAGCCTAACCCACTTGCTCAATTAGAAAATAACAAAACTGTTGCCGAAAACGTAAAAATTATAGGAAACGTTTGGGGAGAAGTTGATTTGGCTGATTGGTTGACTTTTCGATCAAGTTTGGGAGTAAATGTACTTCGACAAAAAGTAAGAAGTTACGGGCAGCGGTTTTTAGTTGCAAATGAAAGTTCTACCCAATTTATTAATCAGAACCAAGAACTGAGTATTACCGATAATAACTCTGAACGTTTCAACTGGGATAATACCCTAATGATTGATAAAAGTTTTGGAAAACATAATTTTGACCTGACTTTGGGTATGACCAATGAACGACTAACTAATGAATATTTAACGGGTACTCGAAGGGGCGTACCTCCTTCGGACAATTTACTCTACTTAGGTGTTGGGGAACGGGAAGGTCAGACATTAGATAACGGTGGTGACAAAAGTACTCGTGTAGCCTATTTTGGACGCTTACTGTACAATTTTGATAGAAGATATGTTTTCAATGCAACGTTGCGTAGAGAAGGTTCTTCAAAATTCAGTTCAGATGAACGTATTAAGTACTATCCATCTTTTGGGGTAGCCTGGAATATTAGCAGTGAAAGCTTCATGGATGAACAAGAAACCATTAGTAATTTAAAATTAAGGGCAAGTTATGGACTTGTGGGGAACGATCGAATTGGTTCTGGACAGTTCCTGCAATTGATCGATTTTAGCCAGTACCCATTTCCCGGTGGAGTTGGCATAGGCGGAACATCTATTCAGCGGTATGATGAAAATTTAAAATGGGAAACTACCCGTGAATTTGATCTAGGGGTTGATTACGGATTTTTTCAGGGACGATTAACTGGTGAGATTTCCTATTACTACAAAGAAACTGAAGATATTTTATTTCCACTTTCTATTCCGCAAACTTCTGGGGATGACTCCTTTATTACTAATGCAGGAAGTATAGAAAATGAAGGGGTTGAATTTAACGTCAACTGGAGCGATTCATCAGAAAACGGTGATTTTAGCTATAATGTAGGCTTCAATATCACCCATAACCGTAATGAACTTACCCAAATAGACCCGGTAGTGGAAAATGCACAACCCTTTATTGAAAGCGGTGACCTTCAAAACGGAATTACCGTTACCCGTACGGAAGAAGGGAATGAATTAGGTACTTTCTGGTTGTATAAGGCGCAGGGAACCTTTAATTCAGAGGAAGAAATTGCTAACAGTGCGCAACCTAATGCGAGCGTGGGAGATTTTCGATACGAAGATGCTAATGGCGATGGAGTTATTGATCAGCAGGACCGTCAGTTTATGGGATCTTACCAGCCAGATTTTTATTATGGGATCAATCTTTCCCTTAATTATAAGCAAATTGATTTTTCTACGAACCTATTTGGAAATGCTGGAGGGAAAGTTTACAACGGACTCCGCGCCGGCCGTAGAAATGGATATAATATCGATCAAAGCTTATATAACGACCGTTGGACGCAAAGTAATCCCACAAACAGTGCGCCTCGTGCGTTTAATTTTGTTCCGGAAGCTTCCGACTATTATTTAGAAGATGGTGATTTCTTAAGGGTAAATAACATTACCCTGGGCTATACTTTTCCAGAGAATATTATTGATAAATTTAAAATTTCTAAACTTCGTCTTTACGTAACAGCACAGAATCCCTTAACATTTACTAATTACAGTGGATTTAATCCAGAATTACCAAGGGGTGTATTGGATTCAGGACTTGAACTTAACGCTTATCCTACTACAGCTAAATATTTGCTGGGTGTAAACCTCAACTTTTAAAAAATTGTGATTATGAAAATTTTTAAAGCTAATAAATTAACCGCTTATAAAATTATTTTGGCTTCTCTGGCTGTATTTGCATTAGGTTGTTCTGACGATTACCTAGATGTGGAACCCGAAGGGAGTCCCACTTTGGGCAGTGGGTATTTCCAAGGAGATAATGTTCAAAAGGCTTTAAATGCTTGTTATTCGCATGAGCAATTGTTTAGTCAGCATTCTTTTTCTTTTGCAGGGGTATTTAGCATTGCTTCCGATGATGCAGATAAAGGTAGTGCAGCTGGAGATACCGGTACAGATAAGGATAAACTAGACAATTTCACCCATGATCCCACTGATGTCTCTGTTTCTGGACTATGGAATGCAAATTATCAGGGAGTGGCTAAAGCCAACACGGGTATTAATATTATTAATGACCCAGTCAATGAAATAGAAGACGGTCAGAGAGAAGCTTTAGAAGCTGAATTTCGCTTCTTTCGAGCCTATCACTATTGGACCCTCGTTAGGGTTTTTGGAGGAGTGCCCATTGTAACCGAGGAAACAGATCCCGAAGACAATGAAACTCTCCTTACACGTAAAACGAGTGACGAAACTTACGAGTTTATTTTTCAAGATTTAGAATATGCAGCAGCGCGACTTCCGCAAGTAGCGCCCCAACCTGGTCGCGTAACTTCAGGAACGGCTTTAACACTATTGGCAAAAGCCCATATGTACCAGAGTGATTGGCAAGAAGTATTAGAGTATACTAATCAAGTCATCGCCTCGGGACAATATGCTTTACATCCTAATTATGAAGAGTTGTGGAGGATTCAGAACGAAAATACAGAAGAATCGATTTTTGAAATCCAAGGGAGTTCTTCAGAAAACTTACCTATTAATAACCTTGCTACCATTCATGGAGTTAGAGGTCAATGGGGGTGGGGCTTTAATGTTCCTTCTGAAAGCTTATTAGAAGCGTATAATGATCAAAATGATACCGTCAGACGGGACGCTACAATCATATTCCGTGGTGAAGTTATGTATGACAATGATCTGTATGAAGATGACGATGACATAAACGCAGTAGTTAGTGCTGATGCACCTAATCCACGGTATAGTGAAAAGATGTATACAGGGCCAATCACCGTTGATGCGCAGGAGCAGAACTTAATTATTTTGCGATATGCTGATGTATTGCTTATGAATGCTGAAGCAAATAATGAATTAGGTAATATAAGCGAGGCGATATATAAATTGAATATGATTCGTAATCGGGTGAATCTTCCGCAAATTCAAGGACAAAACCAAGCTGAATTACAGGAGACTATCTGGAAGGAACGTCGGCTGGAATTTGGTATGGAGTTCGACCGCTATTTTGATGTGATTCGCCAAGGACGCGGGCAAGAACTGTTTGGACCACTGGGTTTCCAACAAGGAAAACACGAAGTATTCCCTATTCCACAAGATCAAATTAATCTTTCAGGTGGTTTATTAGAACAAAATCCAGGATATTAATTTGGCAGTCACCCGTATTTTGAATTAATTTAAACGAGGCTGTGAAATTAAATTTGCACAGCCTCGTTTAAAATTATTTAGCAAACATGAAGATTAGTAAATTGATTTTTGTAATCTTTTCTCTTCCGTTTTTGGTTATTTTATCTTGTAAAAATAGTTCTCAGACTTCTCATATAGAAACACAAAAAGAGGCACTGTCTAAATCTGAATTATTATCCATCGTTCAGAAGCAGACCTTAAAATACTTCTGGGACTATGCGGAATCAAATTCCGGTATGGCAAGAGAGCGTTATCATCCAAATGGGAATTATAATGGAAAAGACCCCAATACCGTTACCACAGGTGGTTCTGGGTTTGGTCTTATGGCACTTATAGTGGGAATAGAACGAGGATTCATACCTCGTGATAAAGCCCTGCAACGACTGGATAAAATCGCTGATTTTCTTGAAAAAACCCCCCGTTATCACGGCGCATGGCCGCATTGGATCAATGGAAAAACCGGAGAAACAGAGTCTTTTGGCAACGATAATAAAGATAATGGTGGGGATATTGTAGAAACCTCGTTTTTGAGCCAAGGTTTTATTGTGGTACGTGAATACCTAAAAAACGGCTCTGAAAAAGAAAAAGCTGTTGCTTTTAAATATGATAAACTTTGGAAAGGTATTGATTGGGAGTGGTATACTAATAATAAAAATGTGTTATTTTGGCATTGGTCACCCGAATATGAATTTGAAAAGAACTTCAAAATCCAGGGTTATAATGAATGTCTTATTACTTATATGATGGCTGCTTCTTCCCCGGATCATGCAATTTCTCCAAAAGTTTATCATGAAGGATGGGCTCGTAATGGTGGTATTAAGACTGACAAAAAAGCCTATGGGATTCCATTAATTTTAAAGCATAATACCGTAGGTGATAAAGGTGGGCCTTTGTTTTGGGCACATTACTCCTACTTGGGATTAAATCCAAAGGGATTGAAAGATAGTTATGCTAATTACTGGGATTTAAATGTCAATCATTCTAAAATAAATTATCAATATTGTGTAGAAAACCCCAATAAGTCAGAAACTTACAGTCAGCAATCTTGGGGCTTGACAGCAAGTTATTCTAGAAACAAAGATAATAGTACTGGCTACGCTGCACATTCGCCTGATAATGATAAAGGCGTGATCTCTCCCACAGCGGCCATAAGCTCTTTGCCATACACACCCGAGATATCAATGCGGGCGATTCGGTATTTCTATGAGGATTTGCATGATTTAGTTTGGGGTCCTGCTGGATTCTACGATGCTTTTAGTTTAGATGGAAATGATTGGGTAGCCAATAAGTATTTAGCAATTGACCAAGGTCCAATGATTATTATGATAGAAAATTATCGATCTGGCTTAATTTGGAAATTATTTATGGAGGCACCTGAAATTCAGGCCGGTCTTGATAAATTAGGATTTACATATTGATTATTAAAACCGGTAAAAAGGCTTAAAAATGGCTAAAAAACAAGTAAAAACCACCCATTTATTAACTAGAAAAACGCGTTTTTTCATCTATTTACTCAGTTTTTTAGCTTTTACTTTATCTGGTTTTGGGCAGCAAAAAGAACAATTTGAAAAGGAATTTTTTATACAACAGGGAGATACTTTAAAATATCGCATATTATATCCCGACAATTTCTCGGAAAATGAGACATATCCGCTTATGCTGTTTTTACATGGCGCGGGCGAACGTGGCAACGATAACGAAAAACAACTGGTTCACGGCAGTAAACTTTTTCTGGATAGTTTAAACCGAAGAAAATTCCCTGCGGTAGTGGTTTTTCCGCAATGCCCGCAGGACGATTACTGGTCTAATGCCGATGTAGATCGCAGTGCTGGGGGAGTAAAACTTCAGTTTAAAAACGGTGGAAAGCCTACCCAGGCGCTCAGTCAGGTCATAAATCTGCTCGATAGCCTTAAAAACCGGTCTTTTATTGATAAAAATCGGATATATGTGGGAGGACTTTCCATGGGCGGTATGGGCACGTTTGAGATTTTATACCGAAAGCCCAATACATTTGCGGCAGCAATTGCAATTTGTGGTGGCGCAAGTCCAGAAACAGCTTCCGCGTATGCGAAAACAACCCCGGTATGGATTTTTCACGGTTCACTGGACGATGTGGTAAACCCCAATTATTCCCTGAAAATGGCCGAAGCCCTTCTGAAAGCTGGCGCACACCCCAAAATGAATTTATACGACAACGCAAACCACAACAGTTGGGACTACGCCTTTGCCGAACCCGAACTGTTGCCCTGGATTTTTTCTAAATCTTTAAATCAACAAGAACAATGAAACCATATTTATCCTTTTTAATACTTTTTATTGGTGTTGTAGGACTCAGTTTTGGCCAGACCACCAGCGACATTCCCGAAGTGCAGGCCCTTCTCGATAAAATGACCCTTGAAGAAAAAATAGGCCAGCTCAATCTGGTAACCCCTGGCGGCGGTGTGGCCACCGGTTCTGTGGTGAGCAGTAATGTGGAGGCAAAGATAAAAGCCGGGGAAGTTGGTGGATTATTTGGTATTGCTGGTCCAGAAAAAATACGACAGGCGCAAGACCTGGCCATAAATCAAACACGGTTGAAAATCCCTTTAATTTTTGGTTCAGACGTGATTCATGGATATAAAACCACGTTTCCCATTCCACTGGGCATGTCGGCCAGCTGGGATATGGAACTTATAAAACACAGTGCCGAGATTGCCGCGATGGAATCTACCGCAGACGGCATCAACTGGAACTTTTCGCCCATGGTTGACATTGCTCGCGATCCACGTTGGGGCCGTATTGCCGAAGGAGCCGGTGAAGATCCGTTTCTAGGTTCTGCAATTGCAAAAGCGATGGTAGAAGGCTATCAAGGTACAGATTTAACCCAGCCGCAAACCATGATTGCCACCGTAAAACACTTTGCCCTTTATGGTGCTGCGGAGTCTGGTCGCGATTACAATACGGTAGATATGAGCCGTATTAAAATGTTTAATCAGTATTTACCGCCTTACAAAGCCGCAATAGATGCCGGTGCGGGTAGCGTGATGAGTTCATTTAATGACGTAGATGGCATTCCCGCAAGCGGAAATAAATGGCTGCTTACCGATTTACTGCGCGACCGTTGGAACTTTAAAGGTTTAGTAGTTTCAGATTATACCTCGGTCAACGAGATGACGGCCCACGGTTTGGGAGATTTGCAGGCTGTTTCCGCGTTAGCGCTAAATGCCGGTTTGGATATGGATATGGTGGGTGAAGGTTTTTTAACTACACTTCAACAATCACTGGAAGAGGGAAAAGTGACCGAAGACGGTATTACACAAGCCGCAAGACGTGTTCTGGAAGCCAAATATAAACTGGGCCTTTTTGAAGATCCTTATAGATATATTGACAATAAACGCCCAAAAACAGACATTTTAACCCAAAAATCACGTGATTTTGCCCGAAAACTGGCCGCGCATTCCTTTGTGTTGCTTAAAAACGATCAACAAATACTTCCATTAAAGAAAAGTACAAGAATCGCTTTGGTAGGGCCTTTGGCTAATGACAAAAACAATATGTTGGGCACTTGGGCACCCACTGGTGATCCTCAACTTTCCATTCCTGTTTTAGAGGGGTTTAAAAATGTGGCTCCAGATGCAGAAATCACCTACGCTAAAGGTGCAAATATCACGAATGATCCCGCTTTCGCGGAAAAAATAAACGTGTTTGGCATGCGTGCCGAAATTGATTCCCGTACGCCTGAAGCCATGATTGATGAGGCAGTTGCCAATGCAAAAGGAGCAGATGTTGTAGTAGCGGTAATCGGCGAAGCTACAGAAATGACTGGAGAGGCTGCAAGTAGAACCGATATTAGCATACCCGAACCACAATTAAAACTGTTACAAGCACTTGTAGATACCGGCAAGCCCGTTGCAGTGGTCTTGATGAGCGGCCGCCCGCTCACTATTGAAGCATTAAACGCTATGCCCGTGAGTATCTTACAAGTATGGCATCCTGGTATTGAAGCCGGTAACGCAGTTGCTGATGTAGTTTTTGGCGATTACAACCCGTCGGGGAAATTAACCGCCAGCTGGCCCAGAAATGTAGGACAGGTCCCTATTTATTATGCACAGAAAAATACCGGAAGACCGGCACCCGATGAATTCGCCAAGTTTAAATCTAATTATCTGGATGCGCCCAACAGTCCGTTGTTTGCTTTTGGATATGGCCTGAGCTATACCACTTTTGAATACAGCGATTTATCGATCAGTAAACCTAAAATAGCCATGGGAGATTCTGTAGATGTTAGTGTGAAGGTTACAAACACCGGCGATTATGACGGGGAGGAAGTGGTGCAGTTATATGTACACGATGTGGTACGCAGCATTACCCCACCTCTAAGGGAATTAAAGGGATTTAAAAAAGTGATGCTTAAAAAAGGTGAAAGTAAGACCGTAACAATCACAATTTCTCCAGAAAATTTAAAATTTTATAACAGTACGCTTGATTTTATTGCAGAACCAGGTATCTTTGAAGTTTTTATGGGAGGCAACAGCAATGTCACCGAAAAGGTGGAATTTGAATTAAGTAAATAACCCCTATCATTAAGATTATTAAAATACAATTATGAGAAAAGCATACATACTGCTACTATTTTTTATTTCAGCTTTAGGATTTTCACAAGAATACGCTTATATAGATTTCGGTGAGCAGGGCGGCCAAGAGACTTCTGGAAATTGGAATAATGTCACCAGCTCCACAAATAATGAAGCGGGTATTACAGTAAATTTAATTAATGAAAATGGTGGCTCAACCGGTATTACCTTAACGGTTGACGATCCTTTTGATTTGGTAAATACTGCTGGAACAGACAGCCCGGATAGCAGTTTGCCTTTTTCTGCAAGTGCTACTTCAGATAGTTTCTTCGGTGAGACCGTTCCATTTAATAGCAATACCCAGCCTACTGGTGGTTTTGCATTAAGTGGTTTAAATGTAAATAAATATTATTCTTTTGTGATATTTGCCTCTAGGATGGGTGGCGAAGCGGGCGAAAGTAGGCAAACACTGTATAACATAGCCGGCTCCACTACAGAATCTGCTTCGTTAGAGGTGGCAAATAATACGGATACTACAGCTCAAATATTGAATATTCAGCCCAATTCAAACGGGCAGATCACTTTTAGAGCGCAACCCGGTACAAGAAATGACAATAGTTTTGAATTTTATTATCTGGGGGCCATACAGTTAATTGCCAGTGATTCCCCTATAACAATTTCAGCGCCTAATGCGGCCTTAAGTCTTGTCTATCCTAATGGAGGAAATATACTGGAAGTAGGAAAAACCCAGCGTATAACCTGGGAAAGTACATCTATAAACAATACTATAGATGTTGAATTTTCCAGTAATAATGGAATAAGCTGGAGCGATATAGCTACGGTCTCGGCAGATCTTGAATATTACGATTTTACAGTGCCCAATCAAATCTCTGATTCTTGTCTTATTAGAATTTCAGGCGAAGGGATAAGCGATACCAGCAGCAATACATTTTCTGTTATAGCAAATGAAGGAGAGGTCTATCGCATCGTGGTGCTGGGATCTTCTACCGCAGAGGGCGTAGGCCCTCAAGACCCTAACGATAGTTGGGTAAATTTATACCGGGACTTCCTTACTCAACAAGATTCCCGCTTTGAGATCATTAACTTGGCCAAAGGTGGCTACACAACCTATGACATCCTTCCTACAGGAACCCCTATAAAAGACGGCGTTGATAGAACAGTAGATACAGAACGCAATGTAAACAAGGCACTTTCCTTAGATCCCGGAGGAATAATCATTAATATGCCTTCTAATGATGCTGCAAATGGTTACCCTGCTGAAGATCAACTTAATAATTATGATTTAATTAGTAATATGATTGCAGATCAAAATGTACCTTTATGGGTGACATCAGTTCAACCTAAAGATTTTGGCTCTAATACTATCAACAAAAACATTCAGTTGGAAATGCTGGATGCAGTACAGGATAAGTTTGGTGATATGACGATTGATTTCTGGACTGGGCTGGGGCAAAGTGATAATAATGGCATACTTCCTCAATATGATTCTGGAGATGGTACCCATATGAATGCAGATGGTCATAGAATTTTGTTTGCCAGAGTGAAAAATGAAGGAGTGGGAGTTCGAGTAAAAAATGATGCTAATGGCTTGAGTATAAGAGATAAGACTATTGCTAAAAGTACATTTACCGTTTATCCCAATCCGGTAACTGAACGTTGCACCATTCAGCTTGCTGAAGCTATAGATACAAATGCTTCTATAACTGTATATGATCTGTTGGGAAAAACAGTATATAGTGCTAATACTGAAATAATTGGTGGCAAAACCACATGGTCTAAAGGTTCCATAAAAGCAGGTTTGTACATTTTACAGGTTGCTTACGATAAAAAAATTAATGCACAACGTTTATTAATACATTAAAAAAACTTAATTTTAACCCGAATTTATTAATTTTTAAAACCAAATCTATGAAAACAATTACTCAATTATTTTTTCTTATTGCTTGCAGTACAGTGGGATTTTCCCAATCTGTAGCTTACATCGACTTTGGGTCGGCGGATAATCAAACCGAAGACGCGAATTACAATAATGTAACCGGATTTGGACCAGAGGAAGATGGGTCTGAAGTTAATCTTATAAACAGCGATGGTGAAGATACTGGTATAACACTTTTAGTAGACGATGCATTCAATGGTCTAAATACTGGTGGTTCTGAAACTGCAGAAGATTTTACTTTCCCAGCAACAGCTACGGGTGACAGTTTCTATGGCTCTTTGGTTGATTTTGCGAACACAGATCTACAAACAACTGGCGGATTTACGCTATCAGGATTAGATGCTGAGCAATTTTACTCTTTCTCGATATTCGCATCTAGGGATGGCGCTACTGAGAACAGATCAACTCTTTACACCATTCAGGGTGCAGAGTCGTTTCAAGCAACACTAAATCCTTCAGACAATACAACTGAAATAGCTCGTATAGAGAATGTTCAGGCGAGCGAAACTGGTACGATTACTTTTACTGCGCAACCCGGTGCAGATAACTTGAATTTGCCAAATCAATTTTACTATTTGGGTGCTATAGAATTGACCATCAGCGAGGATATGTTATCTGTTGATTCAGCAGTTCTTAATAATTCATTAGCGGTTTATCCTAATCCCGTATCTAGCCAAACGCAAATCACTTTTGATCTTCAAGAACAGGCCAATCTTAAAATTGATATTTATGACCTTTCTGGTAGATTAGTAGAAAACATTGCTAATGGTGAGCAGCCTGCAGGTAAATTCACTAAAACGTGGAACCGTTCTTCTAACATAGCTGCTGGGGTTTATATCCTACAGATTGATGCTGATGGAAAACGTTTTAACTCAAAATTATTATTAAAATAGGTCTTTGAACTTATTTTATTACCTATTATTAAGTCATAATTTTAAATAACTTAAATGATAGGCATACCAAAAGATTCCCATATTTGGATTTATCCTATATGGGAATTTTTTTGTCTGTAAATTACTTATAAAATCAATTAAAACAACTATTTATGCGTTCAATATCCCTTTTTATAATATATATGCTCACCTCATTTTTAGCATATAGTCAAGAAATGTATGTAGGGCAGGTTTATGCAAACATTGAGAAATCTGTACATACTTACGCAGACACCTTGAGACTTGATTTTTATACAGCTAAAGAGTCCCGCTCCACTGCAGATAGACCACTCTTAGTGGTAGTACACGGCGGTGGTTTTGCCGGTGGAAAGAGAGACAATCCAGAAGAAACAAAATTCGCGCAAAAAATGGCAACAAAAGGATATGCTGTAGCCTCTATCAGTTATGATCTTACCCGCGCTGGTAAGCGTAATGGTTTTGGCTGTGATTGTCCGGCGGCACTCAAAATAGAAACGTTTAAAACCAATTCTAAAAATATTTTAGATGCTGTTGATTATTTAAAAAATGGCGAGGATTTTAATTTTGATGCGAATAAAATTATTTTGGTTGGGAGTAGTGCTGGTGCAGAAGGTGTATTAAATACGGTGTACATGCAAGCGTATCCTGATTATGCCGAGCTGCATTTGGATAGGTATAAGTTTGCCGCTGTGGTTTCTTTTGCCGGTGCGGTGCTTGATGCACGCTACATTCAGGAAGAAAATGCTGTTCCCGCTTTTTTAATTCATGGGAAAAAGGATCAGCTTGTACCTTACAGCAGCGCGCCACACCATTTCTGTAAACTTGGTGATTTTGGTTTTTTACCACTGGACGGGTCAAAAATTATTGCAGACCATCTTAAAGAACTAAATGCTTCCCATTATTTGGTGACCGCCCCAGAAGGAAACCATGACTGGTCTGGTCTTGGTTACGGTTACGTAGATGCCATCGCCAAGTTTGTGAATAGTGTAGTCAATAAGGGTGAAAATGTACAGGTGGACGACGCGATTGCCGAAGAGAAAAATTAGGCCTTCTTTATAAGTATAAAATCTTCTATTACAAGTAGATCCATTTCTGTTTGTAGAAAGCATTCAATTGCATCTTTTGGTGAACAGACAATAGGTTCATCCTTAACGTTAAAACTGGTATTGATCAACATTCCAATACCAGTTTTCTCTTTAAAAGCGGTTAGGAGTTTGTAGTAACGGGGATTTGTACTTTCTTTTACCGTTTGTATTCTGGCGGAATAATCTACGTGCGTAACCGCTGGGATGGTGGAGCGTTCTTCGCGTAATCGGGTTTGTAGATCCTTATTTTTAGCTGAAAGTATTGCTTTTCGCTGCTTTTCAGCAACTGGTTTTACTAACAGCATATACGGCGAGGGATTTTGAATATTGAAATAATCCTGCGCATCCTTTTCCAGAATACTGGGCGCAAAAGGCCGAAAACTCTCCCTAAACTTGATTTTTTGGTTGATTTTTTGCTGCATTTCTGGATTGCCCAGAATACTCCGATTCCCGAGTGCACGTGGACCAAATTCCATACGCCCTTGAAACCAGCCTACAAGTTTCCCTTCAGAAGGGCTTCAACACAAGTGTTTAACAAGAGTTCTTCAGATTCATGTTTTGTGTATAAAATCTGTGGATAGTAGTGCGCAACCGCTTCTATATGTGCATGCGTGAACGAAGGTCCCAGGAGGGCACCATACATCGCATCGGGAACCTGGGGTTCTCGCGGCTTTTCTTCAAGGATGTGCAAAGTAACGAGCGCCGCTCCCAGTGCGTCACCGGCATCTCCTGCTGCCGGTTGTACCCATAGGGTTTCAATTTCTGGCAGCTCTTCCAGCTTCCCGTTTATTACACTGTTTAAAGCTACTCCGCCGGCCATAACAAGGTTTGGGGATTTAGTGAGCTTTATAGCCGTTTTTGCCAGTTTTAAGACGATTTCTTCAGTTACATATTGTATTGCCATTGCCAGATTGCTATGATGCTGTTCCAATGCATCTTTAGTCATACGGCGTTTTATATCGAATAACTTTTGCCAGTAGTCATCACGGGTCATGGTAAGGCCGGTTGCATAATTAAAATAATCCATGTTTAATAGAAATGACCCGTCTTCCCGAATATCTACGAGTTGGCTTTTTATCTTTTCGATAAAACTCTGTACCTCTTCGCTCTCTTTTTCGCCGTAGGCAGCAAGTCCCATTACTTTGTATTCGCCATTATTAACTGCAAAACCAAGATAATAGGTGAAAGCGGAATATAAAAGCCCCAGAGAATGTGGAAAATGCTGTTCTTTTAAGATACTTATTTTATTACCATAGCCTTTTGATATTGTAAGAGTTGCCCATTCTCCCACACCATCTATGGTAAGAATAGCGGCTTTCTCAAACGGTGAAGGATAAAAAGCACTTGCCGCATGCGATAAGTGATGTTCAGCGAAATAAAGTGGAATTTTGGCCGTTCCCAGCGGTTTTAGGGCATTTTTTATTGATTTTCTAAAAAACAGTTTGTCTTTGAGCCATACCGGCATCGCCTTTAAAAAACTACCCAGACCCCGTGGGGCAAAGGCATGGTAGGTTTCCAGCAAGCGTTCAAATTTGAGAAGTGGTTTTTCAAAATAGGCAATCGCTGAAAGCTCGTCATACGATATTGCTCCTTCTTTCAGCACATAACGGATTGCGTTTATGGGAAAGGCAGCGTCGTTTTTAATCCTGCTGAAACGCTCTTCCTGCGCAGCAGCCACAATCTTACCGTCAACGAGCAAAACCGCCGCGCTATCGTGAAAAAAAGCCGAAATACCCAGAATTACTTCGGCCATTAAAACGGATTTTTTAAATGTTCTGGTAAAACTTCTTCTCCACGGGAAACAAGCACGGAATTACGCTCTTTCTTAAACTTTTTGAGTTGCAGGTTGTCTTTGCCTATCCATTGTCGAAAAAGCCCCACAGGCGTTATTAAAAAGAAAAACAACAACGTGAGCAAAATCTGAGAACTCACGAATCCCAAAACTTTGGCCAGACCAAACCAAATATAGGTAAGCGGATAAAAAACGAGTGGAAAAACCAAGCTGATTAATAGAGAACCTCCGCTATACGCCACAAAATCCCAATTTTCTGAGCGATAGGCAAAAAACAAAAGCGTTAGGGAGATGAGTATGCCAACTTCCATATTTTGCCTTTGTGTGGGGAGATTGTGAAAAAGCACTAGAACAGGCTATAAATAAAGGGTGCCAGGGCAGAACTCGCTGTGAGCACCACAATCGCACTTATTAAAATGAGCATAACAATAAGCGGGATGAGCCAGTATTTTTTGCGGCTGCGCAAAAACAAAAGGAATTCTTTAAATGTTTCCATGGTTATCGGTGTTCCAATTCTTTTTTTAATTGCCTCGCCCGTTTATTTTCAGGTTCTTTTTCCAGCACTTTTTCCACTAGTGGAAGACTGTTTCCCGGTTGATCAAGCTGCCTATAATATTCGGCCAAGGTTAACAAAGACTTTGTGTCCTGCTCAAGATCGGTTTTTGATTCACTATTTAAGATACCTTTTAGGGCGGTTAAATAGCGCGATGTCTGTTTGTCTGAAGGATTGGCCACTTTGATTTTTTCCACGTAGGGGAGCGCTTCGCGTAACGCACCGGCATCTATAAAACTTCGCGCAATAATTTGCGTGTTTTTTATTGAATGATCCATGCGATAAAGCCTTCCAAATATACGATCGGCAATCGCCAGTGAATCTATATGTACTGCCAGTTTTCCCGCTTCAAGATACAAATTTTCTATTTGAGGTTGATCTAAAAGCAGAGCTTCCAGTACGCGTAGTGCCTTAATGCCCTCTCCGTTTTGCATGTAATAGCTATAGAGCCGCTGCATGGCGTTTCCCCAATTATATTTTTTGATCGCCAGTTGCCCGCTGATCATTTGTGGCGTGGTGGTGGTTTTGAGTTGGCTTTTGTCAATAGGTTCATAAAAGGGCCATCCTTCCTTGAGCATCATGACCTCATAAATTCCCGCCAGGGAATCTACCAAAGTAATCGGCATTTGTCGCTTAAAATCAGTTTTAGAGAGCGATTTTGGCCAGTTTTTGGCGATTTTTCCGTCTTTTCTCAACGCTTCATAAAAGGAATAACCCAACAACCCATAACCGTCTAGATTGGGGTGCACGTGCTCTAGTAAAAGTTCGTTCCCCAGAATACGGTGCGGGCTAGAATTTTCAAAATAGGTATAAGAATCTACTAGATGTACATTTTTAAAAACGCTCGTTTGTGCGCGTATGATTGCATTCATTTTTTGTGGTGCCCGAAACCGGAGTTGATCCAGTTCTTTGGCTTGTATAAAGTTTTTTTTTGCTTCGCCGAAATCGCTAATATCATAGGCTTTTTTGCCTAAATTGAAGTAATAAGTGGCATTGTATTGCTTATTTATGGTATCGCTTATAAATGGTTTCAGACCGCGCTCGTTGCTGGCCAGCGTGCCTATAAACGTAGGGATTTCAGCTGCATCAAGGATTTCTAAAATGCGTTCCAGATTGTATTCAAATTGGTGAATGCCGGCTTTGTATTTATCAGAATTCAGTGGGATGGACTGTTGCGCAACCATTTGCTGCATCAGGCTTTCCCGGTCTTTTGGGTCTGGAAAAACGGTTTTTTTGATATTTGAAATGCCCCGTGCTATCAGCTGAAAGAGTCGATATTCACGCAAAGCAAGTACAAAATTCACAAAGCCCGGGGAATCGCTCAAGGTGTTGCTCGCACCTACGCCCAGTGCGCCATAATATTCGTTATGCCCAGCGTACATAAGTACCGCATCTGGATTAAAATCGGGTATTTGCTTGGCAAAATCGAGTAACGTATAGGAGTTTACCGCCGTTAGAGAAAGGTTGATCACTTCAATATTTTTATCTGGAAAAGTAATGTTGAGCCCATTTTGCAGCCAGCGGTGAAAAGAACCGTTATTAGGATACGGATAACCAACGCCCGTGGAGGCACCTAGCACAAAAATGCGATAAGTATTGGCTGGCTTGATTTTATCAAAAGGTTCCTGAAAGCCTGAAGTGGCGTTTTCGGTGAGAAAAAAATATTTTTCTCCCACCTTGGGATTCATTACCATTTTGCCAGATTGCACTTCAGATGCAATAAAAAGGGGGTAAGCGGTTCCATAGCCTGCAACACGAAGAACAATTTCCACGAGTGCAATAATTACCAAAACCAATAAAAAAGCACCTACTTTAAAGAAAAAACGCTTTCTCTTGGATAGTTTTTCAGGATTGAAGTCTTGATTGTTTGTGATGGTTTTAGTCAAAATAAATCTTTGGAAAAATAGGGGCTTGTTTATTGGCCGTCAACCTGAATTTATTTCAGGTTCTCAATAGGATTAGACATTAGCAGCATGAGATTCTGAAATAAATTCAGAATGACGTCCTATTTTCGACCAAAATTTGGGTAAAAGATACTGTTTTTTTCAACTTTAAACGATTCCACAAATCTTGTATAATGTATAATGAAAAACTTCCTCACGTCAGATACAAAATACAGTATACTTTTTTACACTATACAATTCCGTTATTTTTCCTTAACCACCGTATCCGCAGTGCCAAGAGCGTAAGTACCGCCGCATTGATCAGCAGCCCCAATGCTTCCCGTGCATGCTCAATATTGTTGATAGCACCGCCACCTATCTCCACGCCCTGAAACTGCTCTGGCCATGAAAAATATGCCCCGATCAAATACGCCATGGCAAGTAGGTAAGCGATCAGAAAATTCAATTTTTTGGCAATAAAGGAAATACAAGCCAGCGCTGCCGAACCATACACCAGATACCATAAAAAAGCATCGGGATCGTTGTTTTGCAGATAGGCCGCCCAGGTAAATAAAACGGCAAAAACCCCTGCAAAAATGGTGAAAAAGACCTTCATAATGGCTTAATTTAAAACGTGTTTTTGCATCAGGTCAAAAACGTCAATAGCCTGAACCCTATCACGATCCAAATGATTTTTTCGGTTGGTGATAAAAATGGGATGATCTACGGGATCTTCAGGAAAGCGACCATGTGAACCTTTGATCAATTCAGGCTTGAGCGGGATGATATCCAGTACCTGCCGAAAACCCATCTTTTTGCGAAGTAGTTTCCAGGCCACTTTGGGCATGACCAATTTATCTGCCGGATCGGTAAGCATTTCAACGGGGTCGTAGCCGGGTTTTTTGTGAATATCCACCATACGGGCATAATCGGGTGCTTTGGCATCGTCTTCCCAGAAATAATAGGTAAACCAAGAATGGTTGTCGGTCACAACCACGATATCACCGGCACGGTCGTGATCGAGGTGCGCTGCTGCGCGGCTTTCGCCGGTAAGTACTTGTTCGATACCGGGCGTATTTTCCATGAGTTGGACCACCGCTTCTTTGAGTGAAGGATCATTGAGATAAATATGCCCTATCTGATGGTCAGAAACTGCAAAAGCCCTGCTCGCGCCAGCGTCAAGCAGTTCGAGTCCACGTTCCATACGAATGCCCAGATAGCCTTCCTTCCGCAGGATGCGGTTAAGATGTACGGGGCGGTCTACATTTGTAATACCATACTCCGAAAGCAGAATAATATTTGCGTCTTTTTTAGTGTAATGCTCGACCAATTCCTTCACTACTGCATCTATTTCTTCCAAATCCCCGCCTATTTTATCAAAATCGATACCGTGTCGCTGCGTGTTGTAATCCATGTGCGGGAGGTAAATAAGCGTGAGTGTAGGGTCATAAAGTGCGTCTGTACGCATGGATGCGTCGGCAATCCACTTGCTGCATTTTATAGACGTTTTTGGTCCCCAAAAATTAAACAACGGAAACATGCCCAGTTCCTTTTGCAAAGTATCGCGCAGCTCGGCAGGATGTGAATAACAATCGGGTATTTTTCGGCCATCTGCCAAATAATTAGGGCGCGGGGTCACGCTATAATCTGCATTAGAATACATATTGTACCACCAGAACATGTTAGCACAGGTAAAATTAGGGTCTTCTTTTTTTAAGCGGTCCCAGATTTTTTCACTTTGCACAAGCTTGTTAGACTGTTTCCAGAAATTCACTTCAGCCTGCTCTTTGTTGTACCAGCCGTTGCCTACAATACCGTGTTCAGACGGCCATTTACCCGTGAGATACGTAGATTGCGCACTACAAGTCACCGCAGGTAGCACCGGATCAACGGTCGCGCTGGCGGCCTTTTCCTGAAATGCTTTTATAAATGGGGTATGTTTGCCAATGAGGCGCTGCGTGAGCCCTACAATATTGATGACTACCGTCTTTTTCATGCGTGTTGTTTTACGTGCTCCAGCACCCACTGCATCTCGCGGATGATTGAGCTTGATAAATCTATTTTTAAACTTTCCGGAAGTACTTCCCACGTGTAAGTTTCTACCTCGAGATGTTGGGTAACGGGATGTTCTTCCAGATAATCCATTGTTTTTAAGATATAATCTTGCGTGGAATATAACCCTTGAAATTCCTCCAGAAATACTGGAACATGAAAGTGCGCACGCAACTCTTCAAAATCGTTCTTTTCGGAAAGTATGGCGGGTAAATCCGGATATGTGATTACTTTGCCATCACGTTTTTCGGTCACTTGATGCAGGTAAGTTGCCTCGTTAAAACGGGCCAGCGATTCCCAGAGCATCTCTTTGTTTTCTGAATCAAAAATGATTTTTAAGGCCGAACTGATCTGGATTTTACCTATGGATATGCCATTTTCGGCAAATTTATTAAAGGTTTTTTCCGGCTCTTCAAAAGCGAGTGAAAAATGGCAGATATCATAGCAGACCTGCAGGTATTTTTTGGCGAAATCTTCCGGATTTTTAGCATTTTCAGGTGATTTTTCACCGAAATACTTGTGCGCCTGCGGAATGAGATAGCTATTGTAAAACGCAATAACTTCATCGCTGTTTTCTAAAAGTCCGTCAGGTTCGGGTTCTATATCTATATGGATCTGGTGACCGGTTTCCTCTTCCAGTTTTTCAAGGAAAACAGCCAATTCTATAAGATTTTCTGCACCTTTTTGAAGCACATTATGCTGTTTTTTTTCTGTTTTGTGCCAGTGCTTATAACTGATGGGCGAGGTAGAAATTCCACCTGATAAACCTTCTGGAAGTAAAACAGCCAGTTGGCGTGCCAGATTTTTAGTGTAGGCCAGGCGTTCGCCGGTCGTCCAGTCTGGCGAGTGTACGCGGTCTTTTACGGGTTCTTGATGAAAATTTCCATAGGGAAAACCATTCATCGTAAAAACATATATGTTATTATCGTCCAACCATTTTTTAAAATCTGAAAGTTTATCGCCGAGACCAAGTTCTGTGCTTGCGGTATGTGATAGTCGAAGACCAAGGCCAAACCATTGCTCTGGAGCCAGTTGTTTTTTTATGTCAGGTACATATTTCTGAAGTTCAGAAAACGTGGTTTTCCAGTCTTCTCCAGTATAAATATTAGTGCAGTAAGTAAGATGTCTATTCTGTGGTAAGCGCATGATTTAAAAATTATAGTTTTTGGGGTTTAAATAAAGTACGTAATGGATACTGCTAGGGTTTTTAGGTGACCGCAAACATTCTGGATAATAGCATGGAGAGCGGTAACAATAGCAAAATCAAGAGTCCCACCCACCAAAATGAAAAAGCGACCGCGATACACGCATCCATAACGATTAGCGAAATAACTCCTGCTTTAACCGCTTTTTTGATGTTTTCAGGTGAATTTTGACGATATGCTTTAATTAACGGTTTAAAGATCAAAAAAGCAAATACAAGCAAAAAAGGCAGTGCCTGCAAGGTCTGTAAGTCCCAATACAGAGTTGCCGTAATGATACCCAGCAGCACGATCAGATAGAGCACACCCGCAAAAGCGATATTTTTTTTGTTATTGCCGTGCACTTCTCCCTGACTGATCATGGTTATTGCACTGATGTAAACCAATGGCGTAAGGGCGATAAGCCAGTAATCAAACTGAATGAGCAGCGACATGCCCAGTAGAAGGTTTAAGCTACGGCAAAGTCCCATATTAAAAGGGCCCAGAAAAGCATTGTTTTTTGAAAACGCGTCATAAGTTAGAATAGACAGGCTAAGTACAAGGGCAATGCTTCCGGAGACAGGGTCGGCAAAAAATGCCAGGGCGATACCCAAAACCATCAATACCGTACCGAATAGCGCTGCTGCTTTTAAACTCACGATACCGCTGGGAATAGGCCTCTCTGGTCGTTCTATCTGATCTATTTTATAGTCAAAAAAATCATTAAAAACCACCCCGCCAGCATACAGGAATACCGAGGCAAAAACAAGCGCGATAAAATTTGACCAGATCATGGCCTCGTGCGGTAAACCTGCAAAAAGGCCGGCAACGGCCGCGCCAGTGACAATATCTGCCGCAGCGGTGGGCAAATTGGCCGGTCGCGCCAGCTTCAAGTATCCTTGTAGGGCTGGACTCATTAAACGATCTTATCCGAGTTTACCTGTGGCTTTTGACCCCGCAGTACACTGTTATCATTAAAAAGTTCAGTCTGATCAATGCCTTTGTTGTCCATCCAATCGGCTTCTTTCATTTTGCCGTTTTTGCCGTAGGCATCCAGGGCATTTTGGTAACAGGTCTTTACTACATCTTCCCGGGAAATTCCTTTTTTGAGCATCAGCGCAGCTGTTTTTGGCACTGCTAGCGGATCACTCACCCCCCAGTCTGCAGAACTGTCAACAATGATGTGATGGCTGCCGTACTGTTTAACGACTTCCACCATGCGCTCATTACCCATTTTTGTGTTGGGATAAATGGTAAATGCGGCAAGAAAACCACGGTCCAGCACATCTTTTACCGTTTCTTCATTGTTGTGGTCTATGATTACGTTTCCGGGATCAAGGCCGTGCTCCAGACAGACTTCCATACTTTTAAGGGTTCCAGCCTTTTTATCGCGGTGCGGCGTGTGAATCTGCACGGTCATGTCCAACTCTTTGGCAAGTTCAAGCTGTATCCTGAAATATTTATCCTCGGCCTCGGTCTGGTCATCGTAGCCTATTTCGCCAATGGCGACCACATTTTGTTTGTGTACATAAAGGGGCAACAGTTCCATGACCTGCTCGGCCAGGGCTTCATTGTTGGCCTCTTTAGAATTTAAGCCTATGGTGCAGTAATGTTTAATGCCAAATTGGCTCGCGCGAAAAGGCTCCCAGCCTACCAAGCTGCTATAATAATCTTGAAAAGAACCCACCTGTGTGCGTGGCTGCCCCAACCAAAATGAAGGTTCTATAAGGGCTACAATTCCTGCCGCGGCCATGGCCTCATAATCATCGGTCGTGCGTGAGGTCATGTGTACATGCGGGTCTATAAATCTTAATCTATCTTCCATAATTAATTATATATCGTGTTCCAGTTTAATTTATCACTTTCGGCCAGCTGATACAATTCTGGGTAATTTACAAGTAATTTTTTGGCTTCTTGATTTTCCGATTTATGGCAACAGAGTGCTGCTGCTTTCCGCGCTGCGGAATTATCGCTTGCAAGAAGCCGTTGCATATCCCGTAGTAAGGTTTCATTTATAAAACCAGCGACGGGCCTCCAAAAATAGGGGTCTATATCCCGCCCAGCCGCCCAGCGCTCATGGGCGTAATCTGAAATGATACGGGCCAGATCTTCATTGGCACGTTGATCTACCTGTACGATGTGCTGTAATGGGCGCTGCATAAATGCAGCTTTAAGGAACATTTGGTTCCATTGTTTATCTTCAAAATACTCCGCGGGGTATGAGTTGTAAAGTGCCAGCGCATCAAATACTGAAGCAATATTGGTACGCAGTGCATCTACCGCTACCATTTTAAAGGCTTCCAGTTGGGGCAGGAACAAAAGGTATTTTAAGAAGGTTTCCAGTTCTTTAGCATCGGCTACCTGTATTATTTTTGCCACTTGAGGCGTGAAAACCGCTGTATTCGCTGTTAAGATCGTGTTCAAAAAATAAATACGTGCGATTTCCAGCACATTTGCTTCTTGTTTTTTAAGGTAGTTTTCAACTTCGGTTTCGCCCTTAAATTTTATTGGTTCTGCGGTTACTTTTTGGGCGAGCAGGGTGTAGGTTAGAAAAAATTCGCGTGAAGATTCTTCTTCCAGTATTTTTTTGGTTTTATCCTTTAGCCATTCCTGAGCGCTATCGCTCATGCAATTGGTTGCATAAGTTTGAATAATTTCTTCTATTTCTTTGCGTTTCATATTCAATGCAAATTAGTTGTGGTTTAACCGGAATTGCATGCTATTTTAAGTCAATAACACTGATCTTCCCCGTTGCAAGCAAGTTATTCATTTAGTGCCATTTTTATTTTTTTATAGGGTTAAAAGTATTTAACACTACTGTTTAAACTTTTAACAGGATTCCATTTTCTGAAATTTGTACTGATGCAAAAATAAATTTTCAACTTACAACTAATGGGGTACAAGGTTATTGATTTATATCTTTTTCTACAAAAGGCGACTTTAGGTCTAAAATCTGATGGATTAGTTGAATGACGAACCCTTCAAATTTATGCATTAAATCTTCATTTATATCGGCATTTTTATCTTCCTGAAAACGTAAGAAACCGCTGTTGAGATTTTTGAAAGAGATGACTCCTGCTTCCAGATTTTCCGGAAGGCCATGGGTTTTATGAAGCATTAATGCATAGCACAGCACTTGAAATGCCTTGCCGTGTTTTTTATAATCTGTGGTAAGTAGCTCCCAGTCTTTGAGTTTTAGTTCGGTTGCGGTGACGTTCCCTGTTTTATAATCTATGATTCGTTGTGTCTCGTTTACAATATCCATACGATCAACAGTCCCGCGGAGATTGATTAAGAAGGGTTCCGATTTCAGCGTTGCGGTAAATTTTTGCTCACAGCTTTTTACACGTACTGTATTGCCAGCTTCGAGTTCGAGAATCTCCTTTTTTAGTAGATTTTCAACAAACTGAAGTGCGACATTATAAATGATAAGATTTTTACCAGTTTTTACATTCTCCAGATTATAAAGTTTTTCAAATTGTTTTTCAACTGTTTTGGGAATAGTAGCGCGCATCGCTTTTAAATGGGTGGTGTTAAGTTCTTGATTGAGGTAAGGCACATAAAGTTGCTCGAGGGTCTCATGTACAATAGTGCCCAGCGTATTGTGTGCGACCACGTCCTCAACTGCGTCTAGTTCATCGATACCCAGCACATAACGGTAGTAAAAATCGATGGGGTTTCTAATATACGTGGTAAGCGCTGATGGTGAAAAACCTTTTGCTGCCTGCTCTTTGAGTTTTGTGATCATTGCAGGCGTTTTTTCAACACTTTTGGGTGTTTTTTGGGTGATATTAATAGTCGCATTTGCCGAAATTTCGGTAAACCTATGATTGGGTTGCTTATCTATTTCCATCTGAAGCAAGAAACGGCTTTTTTCTGCGCTGTGTATTCCTGTGGATTCATTGTTGTAGAGCAAATAAATATTTTCGGCACGCTGCATAAGCCGAAAGAAGTGATAGGCATAAACAGCATCTTTTTCACGGTAAGTGGGGAGTTTGTATTCCATTTTAAGATCAAAGGGAATAAAACTGCCCTGACTTTTACCAGAAGGGAGCGTGCCCTCATTAAGACTGGTCACAATGACGTTTTTAAAGTCAAGCACCCGTGATTCAAGCACGCCCATAATCTGCAATCCGGCGTAAGGATCTCCCCTAAAATCAAGGGTTTCTTTAGATAAAAGTTCCCTGTAAAAGTAGTGCAGGCTTTTAAGGTTATCCAGATAGTGATACTGCTTAGTGAGATCATAAAGCTGGCTGAAAATTTCCTGAAAACAGAATAAATATTCCAGTTGTAGCCAGTTTTTTGAAGGAATAAGCAGATTTTTGAGCAACTTGATCACATTAAGTGAGGCAGTTATGGCTTTAGCTGCATTGTCATTCCATAGATCAAATAGTGCATGGGCCGCATTTGTGTTATTTATGCATATTGCTATGAGTGTTTCAGAGTTTATATAAATCAGGTTTTTCTGCTCTATCTTTTTCCTGATTAAAGCAGCGTCTTCTCCCAGCAAGCGTTCACTGTGGCCCTGGGTTAAAAAGGAAAGCAAATCTTTACAGATAAAGGCATCTTTGTTCATTTGCTGATGCAAATTCAACCACGCGTCAAAAAATGAGGCATCAGGTACCTGATCCAGTGGAAGCCCCATCGTAATGTTGATATTCTTCACATTGGCCGGTAACGAGGAGAGTAGGGGCAGCAGGAGCGCTTCGTCACCCAGTACGATAGCTGTGTGTTCCAACTCTTCTTGTGACAGATTTGCAATAAGTTGACCTACATATTTGGCTTGACCAATAGTCCCGGAAATGGCTATAGACCGTATTTTTTTCTCATTGCT
>DRGP01000080.1 GCA_011050015.1 Leeuwenhoekiella sp.
CAATGATCTTACTATCTACATCATCACCACCTAAGTGCGTATCACCATCTGTGGCAAGCACCTCAAAAACGCCGTCACCCAATTCAAGGATAGAAACGTCATGTGTACCACCACCAAAGTCAAATACCACTATTTTCTGGTCAGTATCTTTTTTATCAAGACCGTACGCCAATGCTGCCGCGGTGGGCTCATTGATGATACGCTCTACTTTAAGACCGGCAATCTCACCCGCTTCTTTCGTCGCATGACGCTGACTGTCGTTAAAATATGCGGGAACGGTAATTACGGCGCGGGTTACATCCTGCCCCAAATAATCTTCTGCGGTTTTCTTCATTTTCTGAAGGATCATCGCACTTAGTTCTTGAGGTGTGTACATCCTACCGTCAATATTTACACGGGCGGTATCATTATCACCTTTCACCACTTCATAAGCGGCACGTTCTGCTTCTCCTTTAGACTCAGAAAACTTATTCCCCATAAAACGCTTAATAGAGGCAACCGTTTTTTGAGGGTTTGTTACCGCCTGACGTTTAGCAGGATCTCCCACCTTAATCTCACCACCTTCTACAAAGGCAATTACTGATGGGGTTGTTCTTTTCCCTTCTCCATTTGGTATTACCACCGGCTCGTTACCTTCCATCACGGCAACACAGGAGTTGGTAGTACCCAAGTCAATTCCTATGATCTTACTCATCTTTATATATGATTTTAGTTGTTATTAATTTTTTTCATCAACTAAATGTCAATCTTTGTGCCAGCGGAAAAGTTGTGACAGGTTGACAGTATTTTTGCCAACCTCTGTTTTTCGCGGCTGCGAAAGAAAAAAAGTATTTTTTATATAATTGACATCAGGATACCAGTGATTTTCACCTGAAAATCACCAAATATGACTGAAATTCGGCAAAAATCAATTCAAAAATCAAACCTAAAAAAAGTAACAACCTACTGAATGGGGTTTTTGTAACTTGCCCATGTTTCTAAAAACCTCATGAATCTATCTGATAAATTTGTATTGCTCTTACGCGGCTTTTTCTACCTCGTGGGCCTCTATTTAATCTATGGCTTTCTTTTCACAGTGCTCCATAATCTTTTTCCTGCTCTTGATACCGCTTCCTACAAACAGGGTTTTATTATGGAAATGCTTACCGAAAACCCTTGGCGCGCCTTGATCATGATCGTTCTTGTGGCCCCTATTATTGAAGAGATGATGTTCCGCTCTTTGCTAAAACCCTCCCATATAGAACTGGTGCTGTTTGTTATAATCTGGCCAGTGTTTTTCTTGCTGCGTTTCGTGCCATTAGATGTGCATTGGGGCTTAAAATTGGTATTTACAGGTGTTTTTTTATTCAGTGCAGTCTATATTGCCCAGCAGCTTATCCCACGTGAGCGAACTTTAAAGCTAAGAGCATGGCTGGGGCGTTATGAATATGTAATCTGGATTGTCACTTCACTGGTCTTTGGCTTTGTACATATCACTAATTATGTAGATCATTTTACCATAAACCTGGCCCTGTTTTTATTGATTTTGCCCCGCATCTTAGCTGGTTTTATGATAGGTTGGGTCAAATTAAACAACAAACACCTCCCGTGGGCAATGGCCCTGCACGCCATGAATAATGGAATGGCTTTCTTTTTTATCTATTTGTCCCTGTAAAAAATAGTATAGTGTAGAATCTAACATTGTACAATGTGTTTTCACATATCATTATACTCTACAGCAAAACATTCTTTAACCTTTTATTCACGCAGAAACTAAGAGTGCTTTTGTACTTTGAAGCCAAACCAAAAAAAAATTATGAAAGCAATTCAAGTACCTAAAGCGGGAGCCGATTTTGACATTATAGATCGTGAAATCCCAACTCCTAAAGACAATGAAGTTTTAATAAAAGTAGAAGCTTGTGGCATTTGCCATAGCGATAATATGGTAAAAGAAGGTGCAATGCCCGGTATAGAATATCCGCGCGTGCCCGGCCATGAAGTGGTGGGTATCGTTGACAAACTAGGCAAAAATGTTTCTCAGTGGAAAAAAGGCCAGCGCGTGGGCGTAGGCTGGCATGGTGGGCACTGTTTTGAGTGTGAGCAATGCCGTCGCGGTAATTTTATAAACTGCGAAAATGGCAAAATCTGTGGAATCTCCTATGATGGTGGCTACGCTGAGTATATGACCGCTCCGCAGGAAGCCGTTGCCTCAATCCCCGACGAATTATCATCAGAAGAAGCCGCGCCCCTACTCTGCGCCGGTATTACGGTGTACAATGCCATGCGCAACAGTCATGCGCGCGCCGGTGATGTTGTAGCTATTCAGGGTATTGGTGGACTTGGTCATTTGGCCCTGCAATATGCAAATAAAATGGGGATGCGCGTTGTTGCGATCTCCACTTCGAATAGTAAAAAAGAACTCGCCAAAGAACTTGGCGCACATCACTTTATCGCCACCGATAATCAGGACGCGGTAGAGGAACTTCAAAAACTGGGCGGTGCAGATCTCATTGTGGCGACCGCACCGCACGCAGATGCTATTTCCTCAGTAATTGATGGGCTGGGCGTAGATGGTGAACTCATTTGTATAGGCGCTACCGGAGATCCCGTAAAAGTGTCTCCCTTGCAGCTGCTTATGGCCCGCAAGTCAATTTCTGGATGGCCCAGCGGTACAGCTATAGATAGTGAGGATACCCTGAATTTTAGCGCAATGAGTGGAACAAAACCCATGATTGAGACCTTCAAATTTGATGATGTAGAAGAGGCTTTCAAAAAAATGATGGATAATAAAGCCCGTTTTAGAGTGGTACTCGTACCCTAAAAACTGGTCAAAATGATGTAAAAAGCGCCGTTTTTCGGCGCTTTTTTTTTGAAGTCATTTAATCGTAAGTAATTCTTTCCATTGTGTGGTATAACGTGGGCTGCGATCTTCCTTTATAAGCTCCCACTGCTCCACACGTGTACCCACCGCCCCAGAAAATACGGTAGATTTTCCATATTTGCTATTTAATATATCGATGGTTTGTGTCAATTTTTCGTTATCTATCTTGTGGTTTTGCTGAAATAAATTTCCCTGTACATACCCCTGAGGGATAATTCCACTTAGACAGACCCCTACTTTTTTATAACTATATCCGGGTTTATAAAGGGCTTTCAATGCCTTCTTGGCCTCGGCAATCAGTATGAATGTGTTGTTTGTGGGCACCGAAAGGGTAACCGTCAGGCTATTGCTGTACTGCTTATCGATTGCACTATGATAGTTGGTCGTGACATAGACTTGTACAAATGAGGCACATGATTTTTGGGTACGCATTAATTCAGAAACCTCACTTATATAATAGGAACAAGCTTCTTCGATAAGGCCAAGGTCTTTGAGTTTTTTCCCGAAAGATTTTGCGGTACCTATTCCCTTTTTGGGTTTGGGAGTCTCATCCAATATTTTGCAAGGCTCACCTCTTAATTCGCGCCAAGTACGCTCACCAACCACGGTCATCTCCTTACGTACCCAGGCCAGGGGCAACTGTGTAAAATCGTATGCTGTGATCGCACCCGCATTTTTGATACGCTCAGCATGATTTTTACCAATACCCCAAATATCCCTAATGTTCGCCCACTTTAAGGCGTCGATTCGTTTTTCTTCCGTATCGATAACATGTACATTATTTTTATTGTCATTTCTTTTTTTCGAAATCCGGTTAGCTAGTTTTGCAAGTACTTTCGTGGGGGCGATTCCCACGCCCACCGGAATGCCCGTATTTCTATAAATAGTTTCCCTGATCTTACAGCCATAATCATCTAACCGTATATGGTCAAAACCAGCAAGGTCAATAAAAGATTCATCAATGCTATATATTTCCACCAGTGGTGAAAATTGCCCTAAAATATTCATGACCCGTTGAGACATCTCTCCGTATAACGTATAATTAGAGGAAAAAAAAGTGACCCCATTCGCTATAAGTTCCTTTTTTATCTTAAAGACCGGTTCAAACATGGGGATATGTGTCATGGCTTTAGCCTGGGCATTGGCAGCGATTACACAACCATCATTATTGCTTAAAACTACCACTGGCTTGCCCCACAGATCCGGTCTAAAAACCTGCTCGCAAGAAGCATAAAAACTGTTACAATCTACTAACGCGATGCATTTACCAAAAAAAATATTTATGACGGCGATGTACTCA
>DRGP01000081.1 GCA_011050015.1 Leeuwenhoekiella sp.
ACCACATAGAGACATGGTTGAAAAAAATGCCGTGAAAAGGCTAAATGAGGAACTTGCCGGGGCACTTATCGTGGATGAGCAGGACATGCCATCCGATGTGGTACGCTTTAACAGTACGGTTACAATCAATGCAGGGGACTGGAACAGGACCATTCAACTGGTAATACCCTCCGAGAGGGATGCCAAGAGCGATAAGATTTCCATCATGTCCCTTATGGGAATGGTGCTCATAGGATATTCCGCCGGTGATCACTTGAGATGGGAATTTCCCAATGGGACCAAGGAACTCTCCATTGTGAAGGTGAAACAGTCCGGCACCCCAACGGCCTCCTCGGTCCTGATTTAAATAAGTAATCAAATTAAATTATATAGTATGTCAACGGTACAGATTTATGATCACGATTCTGAGCATGAGAGACTGCACAAGAACAAAATGATGGAACTGGAGGGCTGGCTGAAGCATCTGGGTTCCATAGAACGTGATATGGATAGGATGCTTGAGATAATCAGTTGTAGGGGCAGTGAAAAAACCCTGCTTTATCAAAAGCTGATGGACAAGAAAAAGGAGAACCGTGCACAATTGGACGCGCTTTACAGATATAAAAACGAGGCAGGCAAAATCCTGGAATGCGAGGACCAGCAGTGCGATCAATATTATGGCAAACGGCACAGGGATTTCAGGATGCTCTACCGCTATAACCTGGAGAAATACAATAGATTGAAGGAGGATTTTTTCAATGTGGTTTCCGCCAGTCAAAACATGGGGCACACATTAAATTAGATATAACATAAAACCAAAACAGCACATTGTTAGCAATCAGAGAACTGAACGTCAGGATCAGGGAACTTGAGATAAAGCTTTTTCAAAGGGACATGGCCGAAGCCGATGATTGGATAGAGGGACTTGAGGGTCTGAACCATGAGCTGGGGATGCTATTACTGATCGAAAAACATGTTTTGAGGGATGATAGAATAAGATATGACCTACTGGCCTGGCGAAGGGCAAACACCCTTACCGTGGCAGACCTCTGTAAATATCAGCAGAACATAAAAACTGAAATGGAATATGGCCATGGGGGCCATCATATTGCATGGGTCAAAACCCATGAAAAGTATAGGGCAAAACATAAGGGGCACCTAAGCACTTATGCGAATTTTAAAATAAAGGTGCTCGGTAAACTATTGAAATAAGAAAGGATCAATAAAAAACGGTATCAAATAAGAGGCATTATGAGCGACCGAAAATTTTATATAGTAATGATCTTCATAACCATGACAATCATTTCCCTGCTCATATGGTTGATACCAATCCCCAATATTCATTGAGGGCATTCAACGAAAACCTTTATAATTCCCAATGAAGAATATTATATACATGATCTTCTGTTTCCCAGGGAATTAGGAAATCTTTTAATTTAATAAGTTATGAACGACCTTAAATTTTATTTAAAGATAATCATTGCCTTCATGATTTTTGTATTCTGTCTTTTTTTGTTGAATTTATTATTGAGCCGTTTCATGTAATCGACCTCAAATAGAGGTAATGTCTTGATAACATAATTTATTAATTATGCTGCTGCTATATATTTATTCATCGGCCCAAATTTTGAAATCTGTTTAAATAAATGACAGATATCCTAACATGATCTTTAACAGATATCTTATAATGTCCAATAATATGGTATGGGAAATGAGCTTTAGGTTTGGCAGTGAAGCCCGATTGATGTTCAGTTTGTGTATTCTATTACAAATGTATAAGTTGTTTCCAATAAATGTTTGATACAGTTTTGCGCGGCTGAATTTTATCCATGGAGACCGGTCATTCTATTTCCATGGTATTCATCGTAAAACTTGAAACTCCATTCATTGTAATTTCAATCAAATATTGAACTAAACTATGGTCAACAGCAATTATTTTATATATTTTTTCAATAAAACATAGCAAATAAATATTAACAAGCTCAAAATAGACCCCCATAAAAGCCCCGTTTTTAACTGGTCTGTACTTTTGCCTAAAATTGCTATGAATACTGTAAGGGGTAAAATACCTACCATTGTTGCCCCTATGAACCTCCAATACCCCATTTTTAACAACCCGGCTATAAAACTTATGGCATCATTTGATAAAAAAGGATTGAGCCTTGTTATAATTACTGCCCAAGAGCCGTAGCTTTCTATAAATTTTGTGATTTTATTTTCTGTCTTTTCGCCCAATAATTTTGTGATAAAGTTTTTACTCAAATATCGCCCAATAAAATAGCCTACAGAAGAAGCAGCGAAAACAGCCAATAGAACTATAGTACTTCCCCAGATGGGGCCATATGCTAAAATTGATACTACCATTAAAGCAATAGTGGGTATGACTATTAAAAACATCTGTACTACCATTGCCAATATCAGAAGAATAGGGCCAAACCACCCAAATCCCGAAACCCATTCTTGTATTCGCTGCTCATCGTCACTTGTTAAAATATCCCAAGCCGTGTCCATAAACTGTCCCATTTCTGGTATGAAAAAGTAGCACCCCACAATGCCAACTATCAATAGAATACTCAAGTAAAGCGGTAATCTACTTTTTGAGGTTTTTTCTCGACTTCTCTCTGTCATTATTTAAAACTTACTTGTAGAATATTTGCTTCATTATCTCCAGACTCGTTAGAAATATATAAAATGCCATCTGGGTCGAATGTAATCCCTTCGGGTTGGGCGAACGTATCCTTATCGAGCTTGTGGACGCTCTTGATGGTCCCATCTGCATCAAGTATTACCAGTTTTGGATCTTTCCCTTCCAAAACATAATATTCTTCCGTTTTAGGGTGCACTGCAACCTCTGATGGCCTAAATGTTTTATATATTTTCTTCTTTTTATAACTTTTAAAAGCAACATCACTCATATTTATTTTTATAAATGGTTCAGTATCGCTTTCATGACTATTTAGCGAAACGCGGTAAATACCTTTAAAACCGTCATTGAAATCCCTATCCTTTGGTGCGATCAAAAGGTCATTTGTCTTTGGATCCAGCGTAATGGTTTCCATATTGTTTTTTGAAGAAAACCGCGTTTCAATTTTCCGAACCTTTATTTTTTTGGTCCTGAATTTTTCAACTTCAAAAATAGTCCCGTCGCTGCGCATAACATAGGCGTTATTATTGTGAACTGCAATACCTTCGTAATCGCCAGGGCCTGCAAATTCTATTTTATCGGTAATTTTCTTATCTTTTAGGTCATATATAAATATGACACCGTCTTCATCTTGTACACATGCGATGGTTTCATCCGAAAGCCAGACGATACCGCTCACCTCGTTCAAAATTTCAGGGAGCTGCCAGGAATTATGTATGGTATAATCATTCCGGGTTTCCTGGGTCATACTGCTACCTTTACCCTTAAATGTAAAAGCGGTTATAATCACCACAACCGCTAAGGTTGTGATGGAAATTACTTTAATGCCCTTCATAATATATTGTTTACCGCAAATATCATTTTCAAATCTGTAAAGAATATGGAAACATGAATGAAGCAGAAAATTTAAGGGCTACTGGGAAATTGCAACCTGAAGGTATGCATGCCTTCAAAAGTATAAGTGAGTTCTATCCCATATCTCTGGGCTATATTGCCTTAGAAATGGACAGTCCAAGCCCTGTTGAATTTTTATGATTGCTCGAACGTTTAAATCGGGTAAAAAGGGAAGATCGATCGAGTTCTTGTGACAGGCTAAAATTCCTTATTTCCCAAGAACCGGTTTTTATCTCAATTTGGACCTGTTCTTCTCTCTTACCGTGCACCAGTGCATTTTTAATAAGGTTTGTCAGCAGAATTATGGCCAGGTCGATATTAATTGTGTGCTTTAGAACAGCCCCGGAACCCACATTTATCTTCATTTTTTTATGTGCGGCCAGATCCTTAAAATCTGCTGCGATATCCAGTGTAAGTTTTGTAAGATCAATGGTTTCTTCTTTCCCAAATTGCTTGTTTTCTATTTTTGAAAGCAACAATAGGGATTTGTTCAACCTTGTTAGTTTGCCCAAACTGTCCATAATAGTTGAGAGATCTTCGAGTTGGTTTTCCCTTAAATCATTGCTCTCTAGAAAAAGTTCCAGTTTGTTGATACTTATGGCCAGCGGGGTCTGCAATTCGTGCGATGCGTTTTCAATAAATTCCTTTTGGGCCGCATAACTTTCCGTAGATTTTCTGATGAGCTTATCTACAGTAGTGTTTAGCAGATTGAATTCTTCTATATTCGAATTTGGAATGCACAGGGATGCATCATCCTCAATTCGGAAAACCCTCAATTGTGTGATCAGGTCATAAAAGGGTTGCCAAATTTTACGCAGTAATAAGTTATTCATAAATAAAATACTGAATACTAATAGTAGATATAGACAAAACAGGTACAGAACCATATCTTCTACCAAATCATCCTCTTCTACCATTGAAGTGATGATTTTCAATTTGTAGTGATCATCACCATATGCAATAGCACTTTCGTATACACGTACAGGCTCGAAATCTTTCTCGTTGAGCATGTACATTAAAGTATCGCGATAGCTCTCTTTAAAACCCAGATAGCTCGATTTGGAGATGGGCGTAAAATTATAAGTGTGTTTCTCAAATTTTGAATCATTTTGTTTAAGTATGGTGGTGTCATTATCAATACGCTGTACCAACAGAAACTTCTGATTTTCGAGACCGTCATCCAAACTATCGTAAATTTCATCAAGCATTGCGAAATAAAACAGTATCGCCCACCCGGTAATAAGAGGTAAAAGCAGTATTGCCACATATTTTGAAGTGTAATTGAGCAACCGCATTATCCCACATCCAGTTTATAGCCCACACCATATACAGCTTCTAGGTTTATGGTTGATTTTTTTAGTTTTTTACGCAAATTCTTGATTTGAGAATAAATAAAGTCAAAACTATCTGTTTGGTCTATATGGTCTCCCCACACATGTTCTGCAAGTGCTGTCTTTGTTACCAGACGGGTTTTATTGATTGTTAGGTACATTAAAATATCATACTCTTTTCTATTGAGCGTTATTTCTTCATCTGCAATTTTAACGGTCCTATTTTCCGGGTTGATGATTATGTTTCCAATTTCGACCACGGTACTGCCATCAAAGTTGCGACGCCGTAAAACAGCTTTCACCCTTGCATGTAGCTCGGCCATATGGAAGGGTTTTGGCAAGTAATCATCTGCCCCAAGATCCAATCCGGCCAGACGGTCATCTAGTGAATCTTTGGCCGAAACAATGATTACGCCGTCATTCTTACCCTCACTTTTAAGTTTTTTGAGAAGCTCTAGCCCATTCCCATCTGGCAGTCCAATATCCAGCAAAATGCAGTCATAGTCATAAATACTGATTTTGTCACCGGCAGTTTCAAAATCTGAGGCCGCTTCTACAATGTAATGTTCTCGTTCCAAGCTATTCTTCATGTTGATCAGCATTTCAGGGACATCTTCTATAATAAGTATTTTCATCTGAGCATATAGTTTGAACAATAATATAATTGAAATCTATAAAAAGTTGGGAATTTAACGTAATTAAAAAAGTTTAATGGATTAAGAGCGTTCCCAATTCACTACAGATTCATCCCTTTACTTTACGTCAAATTAAAAATTATATAATCATGAAAAAATTAAAATTATCCCTAGTGGCATTGATTGTCACGGCCACAGTAAGTGCACAAGATTTAGTGATAGACCAGGTGCCAACAACTCTAAACACAAATTTTCAGAAAGCATATCCCAGTGCTACCGATGTGGAGTGGGAAATGGAAGGAGGAAATTACAAGGTTGAATTTGATATGGATAAAATGGACAATGAAATCTGGTATTCAAAGGATGGGAATATTGTAAGGACCGAAATGGAAATGACGGAAAAGGATCTGCCAGCAGCAGTAAAAAAAACTGCCCAATCCAAGTACCCAAAATACGATATTGACGAAGTAGAAATGACCGAAGAAAACGGACAGAAAACCTATGAGGTCGAACTTGAAAAATGGTTTCAGAAAGACAGAAAGTTGATAATCGCCGAGGACGGAACCTTCATTAGCGAACAGTCATAATTTGATTTATTTGATTTCATTAAAAATCAAGCGAGTATAGAAAAGTTTTTCTATACTCGCTTTTTTTGGGTTATCTATGATGAAAATAATTTTTTTTAACTTGGTCGACTATTAAAAAATAAGACTCTTTTGAATAGTTCGAACAAACCTGCGCTTAAATACCTTAAAATTTATCATTGCACAGGCTTACGCCTTTCATGGCCATTGCGTGCAGCGTTGTTTTGACCTATCTACCCATCAGATCCTTCCGCAGAAAATTTTCACCAGACCAATGGTCGAGATGTATTCATTGGGTTAAAAACAACGTTCTGATTTTTTCCTATATTGCGTGACTACCCCAAATTGGTATTATTATGAATATTTCAACTATCCTATGGATAGGAAAGAGGCAAGGGTTTTTTCCGAAGAAGAAGAGGTAATCCTGCAAATGACCGAGGAAATTACATTTATTCACCAAAGCGGGCTGACAGGGGAAACGTACCTAAAGGCAATCAAGCTTTTTTCTGAAAACTATGTTGCCCAACTGATTATGACCATTGCCACTATAAATGCTGAAACAGAATTGCTGTAAGCACACACAAAGCTATAGATAAATATTATCATGAAAAATCTCTTAATTCTACTGTGCACGCTTTTTATTGTTGGTTGTAATTCAAGCAGCTCAAAAAACAATCCCGATACCCCAAGGGAAAATGCAAAAGAGCTGAAAGCTAAAAACCTGGTCCCGTCAGATACATTGACCAAACATTTAAAACCGTTCGACAAAAATCTGCCCACCATAGGGCTTTTGATGTATAACGGTGTCCTACAGAGCGAGGTTATTGCCACCTCTGATGTTTTCTCAAAACCCGATGGCCCTGAAGGCAAACAACTGTTCAATATCGTCACCATAGCCGAAACAGAAAACCCCATTACCACAGAGGAGGGAATGCATTTTGTGCCGGATTATACCTTTGACAACTGCCCAAAACTGGCAGCCCTTTTCGTGCCAAGTGCCTATGATATGTATGCCCAGGTGCATAATAACAATATAGTGGACTTTATCAGAATAAAGGACAAGGAGACGCAATATACCGTGAGCAACTGTGGCGGGGCCCAATTGATCGGTGCATCCGGTATAGCCGATGGACATAAAATCGTCACGTGGATCGGAGGGGGGGAACAGCTTCAAAAGGACTTTCCGAATTTAGAGGTACAGGATGACAGTAAGGTTTCCTTTGTGGAAGATGGTAAATATCTATCTTCCAACGGAAATTTGACAAGCTATATTTCGGCATTGAATCTCGTGGAAAAAATGACCAGTAAAGCACATAGGGAGTTTGTTGAAAGCTATTTATATCTGGATAGGCTTCAGGATTGGAAGAAATAACAAAACTTATTTGATTGATTCGGGTTTTAAGGGGATATTTTCGAAGCTTTACAATTATTAGAAGAATAAGCCTGTTTGAGGTATTGTAAAATGACTTCAGAAAGTCCAAATAATGGTGGGTTTAAAAAACACTCCATTTCGGGAAGAAATTGGGCCAAAGCCAAATTGGCCAAGTGGAAAGGGTTGCTTTTACCAGCGGCCATTTAAACCATAAATTATCGGCGTATTACGTATCCCATCTTGAGATGCATAGAAATACGA
>DRGP01000082.1 GCA_011050015.1 Leeuwenhoekiella sp.
CACTTCCCTTATCTATGGCGTTGCGTTTATAGTGCTGCCATTCCTGTAAGTATTCTTTAATAAATCTCCCCGTACTATAACTTTTATCAGAAAGGAAATAATTATCTATATCCCAAAAAATCTCAGCTTTGTTTTTGTCTAAAAAACATTGAATAATATGTTGTTCTGCACTGTTTAGCGCATTGAATCCTGCAAATATAAAGTGGTCTTTACTTTTAAAAGCGTATTCCTGAGCATTGCCAGCTGCTTTCCTGTATTGCATGCCCTGATAGCCCAGGCCTTGTTCCTCCAGTAATTTATTAAAGGCCTCGTAAAATAAACTGATCTGCCCCCAAAACTTAAGGTAATTTTTTACCATGGGTGTAGCTTCTGGATTTGCCGCCCAGTGTTCCATATCTTTTATCGCCCCCAGGTAGTTAAAAAAGGATGCTATAGGAAGTAGGTATCTATCTATCTCATTGAAATCCCCAAGCACACCTGGTGCCCAAGCTAGAAACTCAATAAAGGAATCGGGATTTTCTTTATGGGTTTGTAAATAGGCCTTAAACATTTCAAACTGAAGATGTGTCTGAGATGCAGCTGCCAACCCAGACATATCAACGGTTAGTTCTTCAATACTGCGTACCTGTGGTAGAAACGTTGCTTTTCCTTTAAGGCGGGCGGCTAGATTTTTCTTGAATAAAGTTCCGGCTCTCTTTGAGGGTAATATTAATTGAATAGAAGCCAGTTTATGCGGACTCCCCAATACATGTTCTACAAGCTCATCAATAAATGTGATCATACTCTAAAAATAAAAAACGCCCTGATTTCTCAGGGCGTTTTCTCAATTTATATTTAAAAACTCTTAGTTGTCATCACCTTCAATAAGGGATAATTCAACACGTCTGTTTTTAGCTCTTCCAGCTGAAGTAGCGTTAGTTGCAACTGGTTGCTCTTCACCAAATCCTTGAGAAGAAAGTCGAGTTGCAGGAAGACCATGGCTTTCCATGTAATCCTTAACTGATTGTGCACGTTCTTGAGATAACTTCATGTTATACTCTGCACGACCTTGGCTATCTGTGTGACCTTCGATCAAGAAACGTGTGTTAGGATATTCTTGCATAGTTGAGATAACATCATCAAGGGTAGCTTGAGAATCTTCTTGTATAGAAGATTTGTTAAGATCAAATAATACAGTACGTACTTGAACATTCAATTCTTCAAGAACTTCTACAGTAATTTCTGGACAACCATTGTTAGATGCAGGACCAGCAACTTCTGGACAATCATCATCTTTGTCTAGTACACCATCGTTGTCAGCATCTTCGTAAGGACAACCATCATTAGCGGCAGGACCAGCTTCATTAGGACAGTTATCTTCACTATCTTTTACGCCATCACCGTCAGCATCTGGGCAGCCTTGAAGAGCAGCAACACCAGCAACATCTGGACACTCATCATCAGGATCTGCAACACCGTCTCCGTCAGAATCTGGACATCCATTCATTTCTGGAGTACCAGCTTCGGTAGGACAAGCATCCTCAGAATCTTTTATACCGTCGCCATCTGTATCAGGGCAACCATTAAATTCTTCAAGACCTGGAGTTTCTGGACATTCATCTTCATCATCATATACGCCATCTCCATCTGAGTCTGTTCCGCCAAATACGAAACCAATTCCTGCTGTATGCTGGAAATGTTTTACGTAACGGTCTTCAAATGCATGTTTGTAGGTAGAGGTTAAGTTAAGGTTAATGTTTTCAGCTAACCAAATACGAAGACCTACAGTTCCATTAGCAGTTCCAAAACTTGAAATATCATCGAGGAATGTATAACCACCACCTATTCCTAGGTAAGGATCAAACCATCCGCCTTCGCCAAATAATGCATCGCGAAAACTATAAGAAACCATACCATCTACTGAATAGTAGGCTAGATCATCTGCGCTGGTATCTCCTAATTGATCTATTTTGTTAATAGATCCACGAATTCCAACAATAAAACCGTCCCCTACGTATCGGTTTACTTCTATAGTAGAAACTGAAGGAAGAATATTCCAATGGTCATCTACGTTGTAGAATTCAGATAAAAAGTCGCCACGCAAACCTTCCATTGCATCTCCAACTGGATATGTATCAATGGCGTTTACGCCTATAGATATTCCCCACGGATTATTCTCGTCTTGTGCGTTCGCAGCATTCGTTCCAAAGAAAACGAGCGCAGCGAACAAAAGTAATCTGCTAAGATTTTTCATATTTTAATAGTAATTTTAAGTGTTAATTAGAGCAAAAGTAAGTTGTTAAAATTTATGAACAAAGCCTAAAGTAATAAAGTTTTATTAAATCGTTAAAAATGTTAAATAGTGGCCTGGATGGGTTTAATCGATGATTTTCAGACTTTTGCCTATCTTCTTAAACGCGTTAATGGCTTTGTCCAGATGTTCTTTATTATGGGCTGCAGATAGTTGTACGCGGATACGTGCTTTTCCTTTGGGCACTACTGGATAAAAGAAACCGATAACATAAATGCCTTCTTCCAGCAATGCATCTGCCATATTTTGAGAGAGTTGGGCGTCATATAACATTACGGGAACAATAGCAGAATCGCCATCTATGATATCAAAACCGGCTTCTTTGATGCCTTTTTTGAAATAATTTGTATTTTCTTCCAGGGTATCGCGCAATTCGGTGCTTTTACCCAAAATCTCAAAAACCTTAAGGGATGCGCCTACAATAGCCGGTGCCAGCGAATTAGAGAATAGATATGGCCGAGAGCGCTGGCGCAGCAGATCAATAATTTCTTTTTTGCCAGTTGTATACCCTCCCATAGCGCCTCCTAAAGCTTTTCCCAGAGTTCCGGTAATAATATCTATACGGCCCAAAACGCCTTTCTCTTCGAGGGTGCCTATACCTTTTTCCCCAATAAAACCGGTGGCATGGCACTCATCAATCATGACCAGAGCATCATATTTTTCGGCCAGATCGCAAATTTTATCTAAGGGCGCTACCATACCGTCCATAGAGAAAACCCCATCGGTAACAACAATCTTAAATCGAGCACCATCATCGTTTGCCTTTTTAAGTTGTTTTTCCAGCTCTTCCATATTGCTATTTTCATAACGGTACCGCATGGCCTTGCACAAGCGTACTCCGTCTATGATTGAGGCGTGATTGAGACTATCTGAAACAATAGCATCCTCTTTAGTGAGTAAGGGTTCAAAAACCCCGCCGTTAGCATCAAAAGCAGCTGCATAGAGAATGGTGTCTTCGGTGCCGTAAAAATCGGCTATGGTATGTTCCAGCTTTTTGTGAATATCTTGCGTGCCACAGATAAAGCGCACTGAACTCATTCCAAATCCATGTGAGTCCAGTGTGTCTTTGGCCGCTTGTATAACTTCTGGATGTGAGGAAAGCCCCAAATAATTATTGGCGCAAAAATTTATAACCTCTTTGCCAGAGTCAAGCTTTATGACCGCACCTTGCGGGGAGGTGATGATTCGCTCTTTTTTATAAAGACCTTCTTCTTTAATGTTCTGTATTTCGTCTTGTAGGTGTTCTTTTATTTTTCCGTACATAAAATGTGTTTTTACAAAGGTAAATGAAGCGTATTAAACGGGATGTATGGTTTGTTTTTCATTCACATAGACCAGTATTTTTTTAACAATGGTCATTCCGGCGGCTGTAAGTGCCTGCGCATACTTGTTGATCTGGTTGCGGTGACTTTGCTGGGGCGCACCGGTTTTGTAGTCTAGCAGATAGGCGTTGTTCTGCCCATCTAGTTCTACGCGGTCTGGCCGTAGCAGCTCTCCCAGGTGTACGAGGTCCCGCTCATTATAAACCTGATGTTCCTGATTAAAGAACCCTTCTTGCTTTAGCTGGCCGATCAATGTTTCTAACTGCATTTTAAAACCAGGCCAATCTTCCTGTTTCAACATACCGGTAACCTGGGCATTTTTTAACGCAGCAGCAATATCAGCTTCCTGAGGAATTGCGGCCAGAATATCATGCAAAAGGTTCCCTTTATTAATAGATTCTGTTCGTTTTTCATCCCAAAGGCGCTCTGCGCGGGTTACAATTACCAGATTGTGACTTTCCTTGGGACTGCTTATCAGCGAAAGTGACCTGGCATTGTTTGTTGCTGCCGCGCGAGTAGAGGTCTTATGCTTGTCACCAAATGTATAAGTGAGCTTGTCCTTTTCCCAGGCATGGGTCTGATGTAGATAATTCACAAAAAGATCTGCAAACGAACTGGGGTCATCGGTAGATTTCGATTTTTCGGTGCACCTGGATATGATGTGCAATTGTTCTACCGGGCGGGTGAGCGCCACATAAAGCATATTTAGACTGTCCAGTTGCTGTTGCTGCCTCTTCTGGTGGTATAGCGCTGCCGAAGTTTCATCCAGATGCAGTAATCCTTTTTTTTGCGAAATCAAAAGCGCTTCAAACCCAACATAATCGTTAGGATTTGTGGGATACCAATTGGTCTCATCGGTATTTGGGTATAAAAGACTTTCTGCAAAGGGATAGATCACGACAGGGAATTCGAGTCCTTTGGCCTTGTGGATGGTCATAATCTGTACTGCTTCGGTGTTTGTCGGTGTGCCTATGCTCAGCACGTCCTCGTTTTTTTCCCACCAGTCTAGAAAACCATGCATGCCGCTGTCATTTTTCTGACCAAAATCATACACCGCATCCAAAAATGATTGCAGATAGGCACCGGCATTTATGTTGAGGTCAAAATATTGTACGATGTATTCCACCGCTTCATACATAGGGAGCTGCTGACAGCGTTGTAATTTAAACGGATCTGCTTTAAGGGAAATGGAATCAAATAATTTTTGTCCATGAAGTGGAAGCATTTTGACAAAAAAAGCATGGGGATCTTTTGGTTTTAAAATGTTTTCGGCCAAATATTCCAAAAGTAGAATACTTATGGAACCTGCGTCCGGATGTTGCATGAAACGAAGCAGGTTTATGATAAAACGAACTTCTACAGATTGTGATACCAGCAGGCTCTGGCTGGATATCACGGGGACTTCCATTTCTTGCAGATATTGAGCCAGGAGTATGCCCTCTCCGTTTTTGCGCACGAGGATACAAATATCTTTTTTTTGATAGCCGCCCTTCAGGGTTTCTTGAAGTATTTCAAGTGTTTTTTGTAGGTAGGGATCTTTTGCTTCCTCTATGGTCTGGGCTTTTATAAAAAAGATGGATACGTGCCCACCAGTTCTGTGGTTTTTGCGCTGCTTATTTCCTTTTAAGTAGATATCTTCATAGACCGGATGCTCCAGAAATCGGGCAGTTTCGCTAAAAAACCGGTTATTAAAGGCAATAATTTCCTCATGGCTTCTGTAGTTATATTCTAGATTCACCTGGACCATGTCAGGATTTTGAAAGGGATTATAACCGTTTGAGAGTTTTATAAACTGCTCGGCATAACCGCCACGCCAACGGTAAATGGCCTGTTTGGGATCGCCCACAAGCATCAGGCTGTTTGAAGGTTCTACACGTTCGCCGGTACTTACTGCGTTATCAATAAGCGGGATGAGATTTCCCCACTGTAAAATAGAAGTGTCTTGAAATTCATCTATAAAATAGTGTTCATAACGTTCACCAAGCCGCTCATAAATAAACGGTGTGGGCTGATTTGCGATATTTTTGCTGATAACCTCATTAAAATCTGAGATAAGCAACAGGTTTTTATCTGCTTTTATCTGCTGCACCTCTTTATTTATGGCTTGTAATAAGGATAGTGGGGTTATCTTCTTTAAAAGCTCTTGAGTAAGCGATAATTGGGTAATTTTAGCCGTTATTTCCCTAAAACGGGCGGTTATTTCAGTGGTATGCGTGTCAAGTATATCCTTTATGCCCTGATTTTCCTTTTTTTTGTAGAAAGGCTGCTCGCCCATATTCTTGACCCAGCCAGATTCAGGATTGAATGTAAAATTGCCCTCTTGAAATTTTAAGAGTGCTTTAGGGAGGTATTTACCTGTAAAATGCTCGTGAAGCAGCTCTTTTGAAGCAATAAAATTAAGTAAGGCTGTAGTAAACTGAATGATTTCTTTTTCCCACTGTATTATATGTTTATGGAGTTGTTTTTTTAAAGAGGCAAAATCCTGCAGCGATCTTTTATTGAGGAGTTCTATGTAATTACGATCGTTTTCACTGAGCAACAACCTAGCGATATCATAAAAATCACGGCTAATATCCCAGCTTTTATCATCGTCTATTTTTTCTATGGCATAATCTAAGAGTACCGGGGTAAGCAGGGTATCTTCACCCGCGCGGTCTATAAGATTGTCTACGGCACGTTCCAAGACCTCGCGGGTATTGAGTTCTACTTCAAAATTCTGTGGAATTTTCAGGTCGCGGGCAAATGAACGAATAATGCGGTGGGTGAAATTATCAATCGTCACCACATCAAAAGAAGCATAGTCCTGTATGATATTGTGTAATAGTTGGCCAGATTTTTCGCGTATGGTATCCAGTTTCATACCCGTTGCCTGCTGCACGGCGTCTAACATAGCAGATGATTTTTCGTTTTCACCGTATGCGAAATCTTTCAGGTTTTCAACAATACGTGACTTCATCTCGGCCACTGCTTTGTTAGTAAATGTTATGGCCAGAATCTGGCGGTATTTAAATGGACTGCTGCTGCGCAATAAAATACTAAGGTAATTGCAGGCGAGCGCAAAGGTTTTACCTGATCCTGCCGAAGCATTATAAACTGAGATTGCGTGTTGTTCTTGCATTTCCCGAAGATACTAAAAATGGAGTGGAGCGTACACGCCATTTTTTGCAGTAAGGTCATGACCAAACCTTAAGACATTTATAACAGTCAATAACCACTATCAATGCCTGTGTTTCCTTAAATTTGGTTTGCAACTAAATATTAATCAAAAAAATTATACTATAATGGCTTTTGAATTACCGAAATTAAAATATGCATTTGATGCGTTAGAGCCGCATATAGATGCCAAAACCATGGAGATACATCACGATAAGCACCATGGTGGATATACTAAAAAATTAAATGCTGCAATAGAAAGTACAGATTTGGATGGAAAATCCATTGAAAATATTCTTGGCAATCTGGATATGAAAAATAAAGCCGTGAGAAATAACGGTGGCGGTTTTTATAACCACAGTTTGTTTTGGGAAGTTATGAGTCCAGACGGTGGTGGTAAGCCAGAAGGAGATGTAGCTACAGCTATAGATAAAGCTTTTGGTTCTTTTGAAGATTTTAAATCCAAATTTACTGAAGCTGCAGGATCACGTTTTGGCTCTGGTTGGGCTTGGTTATGTGTACACGACGGTGGAAAATTAGAAATCTGCTCGACACCCAATCAAGATAATCCATTAATGCCTGATACAGGTTGTGGTGGTACACCTATTTTAGGACTGGATGTGTGGGAACATGCATATTACCTAAACTATCAGAACGAACGTCCTAAATATATTGAAGCTTTTTGGAAAGTGGTCAATTGGAAGGAAGTTGCAAAACGATATGCAAACAATAAATAAGTAGCCTTTATTCTTATTATTAAAAAGTCTGGCCAAAAGTCAGGCTTTTTTTATGTTTTACCTGTATATTGTTTAAAGGATTAGTCGAAATAATATAATCTGTGTTTGATAAAACAGATCAGGATATTGAAGAGCGCCATTTCGAGAAAGGCTTTTTCAATCGATGCATTTAGTTTTCAATTAAAATTCCTTCAAAATTTTACCTGAATTGACACGTTTTTTGAACATACGTACAGTAAAATGCAAATCCTCAAACGCTCTCTAAAGCGCAAAAAAAAGGTGGAAAGATCCACCCTTTTTGTCCCAAATCTACCATGAACTTAACCTACTTATGCTCTGGCTCTGCTAATATAAAGTAGGGGTTGTCTGGTTAAAAAAAATATTAGACAAAATGCTCAATTATTTGTTGTACTACACAAAATCAATAAATAATTTGCGTTTTAATAAGCGCGATCTTGGTTTCCTTCATAAAAATTCATGAAAGCCCTATTTACGACTCTGTTTCCTCCCGGGGTAGGATAATTACCCGTAAAATACCAGTCGCCAAGATTTTTTGGACAGGCTTTATGTAAATTGTCAACTTTTTGATAAATAACGCTTACTGCTGGCCCCTCTTTATCCGTCTGAAGCAACTGCGCAATTTTAGCCGAAATTTCTTCGTCGGTATAAGGATCATAGATTTCCTTCACGTAATTTTTTACATCTTTATCCTTATACGCTACTTGAGCGCTACATTTTTTATAAACTTCCTCGATAATATTTTCTTTACCATTTTCTTTTAACAAGTCTATGGCTGCCCTAAATGCGATAAAATCCTGAAGTCTCGCCATATCTATGCCATAGCAATCTGGATAGCGAATTTGTGGTGCCGATGAAACGACTACGATCTTTTTAGGATTGAGGCGGGAAAGCATTTTTATGATACTTTTTTTCAAGGTTGTTCCCCTTACGATGCTATCATCTATAATGACCAAGTTATCGGTGGGTTTTACTACACCATAGGTGACATCGTATACGTGTGCAACGAGATCATCGCGGCCACTGTCTTCTGTGATAAAGGTGCGCAGTTTTACATCTTTTATGGCAATTTTTTCAGTGCGCAGTTTTAAATTAAGTATTTTTTGCAGGCCACTTTTGTCCAGGTTATCCCGGTTAGCCAGTATTTCTGCTGTTTTTTGCTCGTCAAGTTCTACCTGCGCGGCTTCCACCATGCCATAAAAGGAAGTTTCTGCGGTATTCGGTATAAAACTGAACACGGTGTTCTGTGTGTCGTGGTCAATTTCCTTAAGCACTTCGGGCATGAGCAGGCGTCCCAATTCTTTACGCTCTTGATAGATTTCGGCATCGCTTCCGCGGGAAAAATAAATACGCTCAAAAGAACAAGCCTTACGTTCCAGAGGCTTCTGTATCTGCCGAATAGCAGATTCCCCACTCTTTTTTATAATAAGAGCGTGTCCGGGATCAAGCTCCTGCACACTTTCAAAAGGCGCATTAAACACGGTCTGAATCACTGGGCGCTCACTGGCCACAACGACCACCTCATCGTCTCTATAATGGTAAACAGGGCGTATTCCGGCGGGATCGCGAAGCACAAAAGCATCACCATGCCCCAGTAAACCGGCCATGGCATAACCCCCATCCCAATCTTTTGCCGCTTTTTTCAGTATTTTTTTGACATTTAAGCGTTCTGCGATAAGTGGAGAGGCCTCCTGTTTCGTATAGCCCTCTTTTTTCAGTTTCTTATAAAGTTTAGCCACTGCATCGTCCAGAAAATGACCTATTTTTTCCATTACGGTAATTGTATCGGCTTTTTCTTTGGGGTGTTGGCCAAGCTCGACCAACTTGTCAAAAAGCTGATAGACATTGGTCATATTAAAGTTGCCGGCAACAATGAGGTTTCGGTGCATCCAGTTGTTCTGGCGTAAAAATGGATGTACACTTTCTACACTGTTTTTTCCAAACGTACCGTAGCGCACATGCCCCAAAAGCAACTCGCCAATGTATGGTACATGTTTTTTCTGCATTGCTACATCATCTGCATATTCAGGATGCTCTGCCAGCGTTTCGTTGATACGCGCGTTGATCTGGTCAAAGATGTCCTGTATAGGCTGCTGGGCGACAGAGCGCTGGCGACTTATATAACGCTCGCCGGGCGCAGTGTCGAGTTTTATACTGGCAAAACCGGCGCCATCCTGTCCGCGGTTGTGCTGCTTTTCCATCATTAAGTACATCTTGTTTACCCCATAAAAGGCGCTCCCGTACTTTTCTTTGTAATACTCTAAAGGTTTCAGCAGTCGTATTACTGAAATTCCGCATTCATGCTTAATGGCATCGCTCATAATGCAATAAATAAAATACGCCCCAAAAAGCTGGGGCGAAAAAGTTTACGATAATTCTATATCAAACTGAGTTAGCTTTTTAAAGCGCAACAGCCGTTCGGTCAATTCTTTTTCGGTGAGGTTCTGCATGCGCTCTGTACCAAATTTTTCAACACAAAAAGAAGCCAGGTTAGAACCGTGTATGACCGCGCGCTTCATATTGTCAAACGAATGGTCATCAGTCTGGCACAAGTAACCGGCAAAACCTCCGGCAAACGTATCACCGGCTCCCGTAGGATCAAAAACCTCTTCCAGCGGAAGGGCCGGGGCAAAAAAGATGTCGTCGCCTTCAAACAATAGGGCGCCGTGCTCTCCTTTTTTGATCACCACAAAACGGGGTCCCATTTCATGTATTTTTCTGGCCGCTGTCACTAGCGAGTATTCACCGCTAAGCTGGCGGGCCTCTTCGTCGTTAATGGTAATTACATCAACTTCTGCGATGACTTTTTTGAGATCTTCCAGTGCACTGTCCATCCAGAAATTCATGGTGTCCAGGATGGCTAATTTGGGTTTGGCATCCATTTGTTGCAATACTGAAAGTTGTACTAGGGGATGCAGATTGCCCAGCATCACAATCTCGGCATCTTTATAGGCCTGTGGAACTTTCGGCTCAAAATCGGCCAGCGTATTGAGTTCGGTTACCAGCGTGTCGCGCGTGTTGAGGTCATTATGGTACTTGCCCTTCCAGAAAAAGGTTTTTCCACCTTTCACGATCTCAAGCCCATCCATATTGATGTCCTTGTCTTTTAAAAGGTCTATGTTTTTTTGTGGAAAATCTTCACCCACGATAGAAACTATGGCGGAATCTATATCGAATTGAGAAGCCGAAAGGCCTATAAATGTGGCAGCACCACCTAGAATACGGCCGGTCTTACCAAAAGGGGATTCAATCTCATCAAAGGCGCAGGTGCCCACAATCACTAATTTATTCATCCGGGAATTTTTTGCAAAGATAGGGTATTGTAACGGGAATGTTAGGACGATTTTTAGGGCAAAAACTTACAGTTAAGACCTCACAGGTGTTAAAAACCTGTGAGGTCTTGCGCCCGAGTTAGGAGTTACCCATTTGGGGGTTAGGGGGACGGGATAAGGGAATTTACTTCCTCCCAAAATCAGCCGGGATTTCTCCCCAGGCTTTGGTTTCCCATTTTACGATTACCGTTTCATAATCGTTGGTGTTGAGCCAGGTTTCCGCACGGCGCACCAGGTCAAAAACGGGTTTGTTTTTTGCTGATTCTTTTAACGTGGTGCGGCAGGTTTTTTTGCGTACCCAGCTCATGGCGGTGCGGGAATCTGTATAAATAATGCGATTGCTGTTATGCTTTTTCAAAAAGGCCAGACCGTGCACAAGCGCTAGAAATTCACCTACATTATTGGTTCCCTGTTGAAAGGGCCCCAGCTTAAAAAGCTCCTTTTTTGATTTGGTGTCCACACCCCGGTATTCCATAATGCCAGGGTTTCCACTAGAAGCTGCATCTACCGAAATACTGTTGTAATTGGGCTGGCCTATTTTTGCCAGCAGTGCTGCGTCAACTGTTTTCGGGATTTTCTTGCCTTTATAGTCTGAAAAATTACCGTTATAAGCCTTTTTTGCTTCTGCGAAAGTGGGAAAACTTTTATACTGCGCACCCTTAAAACCGGCGATCATGGCCTTGCAATCTGCCCATTTGTTATAAATGCCTGGTTTCTTACCCTGCCAGACCACGTAGAATTTTTCTTTTTTTGACATTTAATTATAAACTTTTTCATTTCCGTGAAGACGGAAATCTCAACGCCCTCTAAATACTCGCTGTTTTAGCAATTCGCGGAAATCTTTCAATCAATTCACGTAAAAACCCCTCCGCCTTCGGCTCCTCCCCTTCAAATAAGGGGAGGAGCATTTAAAAGATGATTATAGATGAAACTGAATTTTTAACTTTCAATAACCCAATAACCCAATAACCCAATAACCCATTTTCAATTCTCATTAAGCAGTTTTTCGATCACTTTGGGAAAATGCTCATATTCCAGTTCATGTATTTTTTTCTCTAAAGTTTTGGGGGTTTCGCCCGGAGAAATTGATGTTTTTGCCTGAAAAATGATGTTTCCCTTATCATATTCGGACGTTACATAATGTATGGTAATGCCAGATTCTTCTTTTGCTGCAGCGATTACTGCTTTGTGCACACGGTCGCCATACATGCCCTTGCCCCCAAAATCTGGAAGTAATGCGGGATGTATGTTTATGACCTTGTTAGGGAATGTATTGAGGATATTTTCGGGAAAAAGCCATAAAAAACCGGCCAAAACGATCAAATTCGGCTTAATTTCGTTTAAAATTGCAAGGATTTGGTGGGTGTTGTACAGTGTTTTTCTATTAAAAGAAATAGCACTTACATCAAGTACATTTGCCCTTTCAAGTACATTTGCGGTGGCCTTATTAGACAAAACAAGGGCTATTGTGACGTTTTTTCCCTTAAAATACTCAATAATGCGCTGGGCATTGGTACCATTTCCAGAGGCGAAAATTACGATGCGTTTGGTAGGGCTCATAGGTAGGGTTTGCAGTGCAAAGCAACAGTTTATAATTGTGTTTTTAAAGCGCTTTTGAATAAAAAATCAATTTAAAATACTTAAATTACCTCACATTTTTGACCTTTGGAATGGTCATAACGTAAAGTTTGCTATTTTTGCCACCTAAATAAAAATTTAAAATTTAAGATTATGTCAGACATTGCATCAAGAGTAAAAGCCATTATCGTTGACAAATTAGGCGTTGACGAGAACGAGGTCGTAGCGGAAGCAAGTTTCACCAACGATCTGGGAGCAGACTCACTAGATACAGTAGAACTCATCATGGAATTTGAAAAGGAATTTGATATCCAGATCCCAGATGATCAAGCTGAAAACATTGCGACTGTAGGTCAAGCAATAACCTATATCGAAAACGCAAAGTAAATAGCAACCAAGCATTTTATGGAGTTAAAGCGAGTTGTAGTAACAGGCCTTGGAGCGTTAACGCCTATCGGTAACAATATTGATGAATATTGGGACGGTTTGCGTTCTGGTAAGAGCGGGTGCGCCCCAATTACCTATTTTGACGCTGAAAAGTTCAAGACAAAATTCGCTTGCGAACTAAAGAATTTTGATCCCCTGGCCCATTTTGACCGTAAAGAAGCGCGTAAACTGGATAGGTTTGCGCAGTATGCCATGGTGTCTTCAGATCAAGCCATTATAGATGCGGGCATTGATCTGGATACACTAGACAAATTTCGCATAGGCGTGATCTGGGGTGCCGGTATCGGTGGGCTGGAAACTTTTCAGGATGAAGTGCTCAATTTCGCCGCAGGCGATGGTACACCCCGTTTCAATCCCTTTTTTATTCCAAAGATGATTGCAGATATCGCTCCGGGCAATATCTCGATCAAACATGGTTTTATGGGCCCCAATTATACTACGGTATCGGCTTGTGCATCCTCTGCAAATGCGATGATAGATGCC
>DRGP01000083.1 GCA_011050015.1 Leeuwenhoekiella sp.
ATAGGGGAGAGCGGGGCGGCTATTCATCCTACACTGGCGCCGGTTCCACTGGAGCAGGCTGAAGCAAATGGTACCGCTTTCGCGGAAGCGATCAATAAAAAGTCCCTTGCCGAATTGCGTGCGTTAAGTGCAGAAGAACTTTTTGAGGGCTATAAAAATGCTGACAACAAAAGTTTCCCAACAGTGATAGATAATAATTTCTATACCGAAACTTTACCCGAAACTTATAACGCTGGTCAGCAGGCGAAAATCCCACTATTATTGGGTTGGAATTCTGCCGAAATCGGTGGTGGTGCTTTTATGCAGGGTAAGGAAAATACCCCGGAAAATTTTATAGACCGTGTGCGGACTTCATATCCAGAAGTGGCTGATGAGGTTTTAGAACATTATGCGCACGATACACCTGAAGAGGTCGCGCAATCGGCCACCGCGCTTATTTCAGATGGTTTTATTGCGTTCAGTACCTGGAAATGGTTTGACCTACAACGTAAAAATAGCGACAAGCCAGTCTATCGCTATATGTACAGCAAGATCAGACCGCAGGTCAAGGCAGATTCACTGGCTCCAAAACCGCTGGGAGCAGGTCATGCCAATGAAATTGAATACGCGATGGGGAATCTGCACTATATAAAAGCGCACGATTGGACCGAAGCCGATTATCAGGTTTCCCATACCATGCAGGATTATTTTGCGAATTTTATAATAAATGCAAATCCCAATAGTAACAGCCTGCCACAGTGGCCAGCCGCGGAAGCAAATACTCCAGCACCCCTATTTATGAACATCAATACCCAATCACAAGCTGAAGATTCCCAGCATGATGACCGCTATCGCTTTTGGGATACGTATTATGCCGAGAAGTAGTTATAAAGTCGTATAGTGTATGCTGTAAAATGTATATTGTAAATTACAGTTTGCATTCTCCCGTAATTCTGAATTAATTTCAGAATCACATAACAGTGAGTGGTAAATTGAAATAGAACCTAAAATCAATTCGGATTGATTAAAATAAATAGAATCAGAGTTTAACTGATAAAGTTCTTAAAGTGAATTCTAATCTAAATTCAGACACTAAAAAACCGGCAAAAACAGCTTAAAATTAGCTTGTTTTTACCGGTTTTTAGATAAAATATATTGGATTTCAGTGGTTTATTTTCCCCACTCTGTATGGAAAATCCCTTCTATATCTTTACGTTCATAGGTGTGTGAGCCAAAATTGTCACGCTGCGCCTGAATCAAGTTTAGCGGCAGATGGCTGGATGTATAGGCTTCAAAATAATTGAGCGAATTGCATAATCCTGGCACTGGCACTCCACTTTTAACAGCAAAGGCTACAAGCTCCCGCACTGAACCGAGCGTACCCTGTACTTTAGGTACAAAAGCGGGCGATAGAAGTAAATTGGCCAAATCATTGTTTTTTGTAAAGGCATCAGCGATATCGGCAAGTAAACCGGCACGGATGATGCATCCTGCGCGCCATATTTTGGCAACCGTAGCCATATTCAGCTTATAACCATATTCTTTAGAAGCCTCGGCCAGCTGGCTCATACCCTGCGCGTAGGCAATGATAAATGAGAAATACAATGCTTCCTCGGCCATGGTGATGAGTTTTTCCTTTTCGATCGGAAGTGGTTCGGGGCGTTCATAAAGTTTATCGGCAGCAACACGTTCGTCCTTCAATGCTGAAATTTCACGCATGCTCACTGCAATGTCTATGGTAGGAATGGGGATTCCCAAATCCATTGCGTTCTGTGAAGTCCATTTACCGGTACCTTTTTGTTTGGCTTTATCCAGTATTTTATCAATGAGATCCCCTTCTCCTTCCTCGTCTTTCTGAGAAAAAATTTCAGCGGTGATTTCTACAAGAAAAGATTGTAACCTGCCGTCATTCCATTTGCTGTACACTTTATGCAACTCTTCGTTGGTAAGTCCGCCTGCTTTTTTCAGCAGATCATAAATTTCAGAAGTAAGCTGCATCATGCCATATTCAATGCCATTATGTACCATTTTCACATAGTTTCCGGCAGATTTTGGCCCTAAGTATGCCACACAGGGTTCGCCTTTATATTTGGCAGAAACGGCTTCATAAATAGGTTTGACATGCTGGTAAGCTTCCTCATCGCCACCGGGCATGATACTGGGCCCTTTGCGAGCACCTTCTGCACCACCGGAAACACCAGCGCCAAAAAAGTTAATTCCCTTTTCCTTAAGGCTTGCTTCACGTCGGTCTGTATCTTCAAAGTACGAGTTGCCACCGTCTATGATAATATCGTTTTTATCCAGATGAGGTAAAAGCCCCTCTATAACGGTATCTACGATTTTACCGGCAGGAACGAGCAACATGATTACCCGCGGCGTGGTGAGTGCGTTTACAAATGTTTTTACATCGGTAGAGGCGTTTACTTTTTCCTCATGGCCACCTTCATTTTTAAGGGCATCTACTTTTTCTTGATCCAGATCCTGACCGAAAGCCCTAAAACCATTGTCTGCAACGTTCAAAATAAAATTGCGGCCCATGACCCCAAGTCCTATTAAACCAAAATCATAATTGTTATATTCCATAATTGTATGTTGTCGTTTTTATAATATTATAAGGCAATCTTATGGGATTTGCCTGCTCTATGGTAAATAATCTCTAACTTTACCTTGATGTCATTCAAATTTAACCGAAATCATTTAAATGGCATTTTTTTAAAGCCTAAACCTGCCTTAAAATATAAATGGCAGGCCTAAACCAACGCAAAAACAAAAGAACCTACATGGAAAAGACCATAAATCAAATGCTCATTATATTTGGCGCTTCTGGAGATCTTACTGCCCGTAAACTCATCCCAGCGCTTTATAATTTATATAAAAACAAACATATACCTGAGAATTTTGTCGTGCTGGGCGCAAGTAGAAGTGCTATGACAGATGCCGCTTTTCGAAAAAAAGTAGTGCAGGAAAGCAAATATCTGGAAGATAAAATAGGAGATGAAGATAAGGCATTTATCAAGAAATTTTCAGATAAGATGCACTATGAAGATATTGGGGATGATTATGATACAGACTATGGAGCGCTGGCCAAACGTATAAAAGACCTCAATGAGAAGGAGGGCACCGATGATAATTTTATTTTCTACCTCTCCACACCGCCCAGTCTCTATGAAACCATTGCAAAAAACCTTTCTAAAGAAGGGCTTACTAAAGAAGATAAAGGCTGTAAGCGTATCATAGTAGAAAAACCATTTGGCTATAGTCTGAAAACTGCGGAAGAACTCAATAATGGCCTTCAAAAATATTTTAGCGAGTCTCAGATTTACAGAATAGACCATTACCTGGGGAAAGAAACCGTGCAAAATTTATTGGTAACGCGTTTTTCCAATTCCATTTTTGAACCCTTATGGAACCGGAATTATATTCATCACGTAGAGATTACCAATGCGGAAACCGTTGGGGTTGAAAAGCGCGGCGGGTATTATGATAAATCTGGCGCGTTGCGCGATATGTTTCAAAGTCATTTATTGCAGATCGTTTCGCTTATTGTTATGGAACCACCCATAAACTCAAGCGCCGAAGAAATACGTAATGAGAAGGTAAAAGCCTTAAAATCATTGCGAATTATGAATGACAAAAAGACCCTTTTTGACAGTACAATGAAAGGCCAGTATATGGCTTCTACCATAGATGGGAAAAAGGTAAAAGGTTATCGCGAAGAAGAAGGGGTAGATACCAAATCGAAGACAGAAACCTATGCGGCTATCAAGTTTTTTGTAGATAACTGGCGCTGGAAGGATATCCCATTTTATGTGCGTACCGCCAAACGGATGCCTACAAAAGTGACTGAGGTGGTTATACATTTTAAATCGCCACACCACGCCATTTTCACCAATGAAGACCGCTATAATAATGACAATAAGCTTATCATACGTATTCAGCCTGATGAGGGTATTTTGATCAAATTTGGCGTAAAAGTACCGGGGCAGGGCTTTGAGGTAGAGCGTGCCAACCTTGATTTTTATTATTCCAGTCTTGCAGATACAATTGTCATGGATGCTTATGAACGCCTATTGCTAGACGCTATGCAGGGTGATGCCACACTTTATGCACGTGCAGACGAAGTTGAGGCCGCATGGGCTTTTGTAGATCCTATTCTAGAATACTGGGCCAAAGATAAGAAGGTGAACACCTACGGTTATCCCGCTGGTACCTGGGGACCAAAAAATTCTGACGATTTGATTGAAGATAGCTTTGGCTGGAGAAATCCTGGCCAGCATCTTACGGATGAATCTGGATTTACCGTTATAAAATAACAGAAAACCAGCCAAAACGCATAAAAATAGACCATAATGGACTTAAATATATACGCAGATAAACAAACCGTTGCCGAAAAATTTTCAAAGTTTTTCAGTAATAAGGTGAGAAATAATAAGGCATTTCATATCGCCCTTTCGGGCGGGAGCACCCCAAAAATAGTTTTTGATTTTTTAGCCGAAAACTTTAACGATGAGATAGACTGGTCTAGAGTTTATCTCTATTGGGGGGATGAGCGCTGTGTGCCACCCGATGATGAGGATAGTAATTATAAAATGACTAAGGAGCATTTGTTGTCAAAAATAGAAATGCCTGCGGAAAATATCTTTAGGATCAAAGGCGAAGATGATCCCCACACTGAAGCAAAACGCTACGCGGAAGTACTTGAAAAAGAGTTGCCACAGGCTAATGGGTTGCCACAGTTTGATATGGTAATTTTAGGCATGGGAGGTGACGGCCATACCGCTTCTATTTTCCCCAGTGAGATTGAACTTTGGGATGCTGAATCGTACTGTGCGGTGGCCACACATCCAGAATCTGGACAGAAGCGCGTGGGACTTACCGGAGGGATCATAAACAACGCAAAGACCGTGGCGTTTTTGGTTACTGGAGAAAGCAAAGCTGAAAAAGTGGAGGAAATCATTGGTCAAAAACCGGGTTATAAAAACTATCCTGCAAGTAAAGTAAATCCTGAATCTGGAGATCTTATTTGGTTTCTTGACTCGGATGCTGCCGGTAAGTTCAATTAGCGAAAATACAGCTATTCTGCAAATGCCTCAGAAGATTTTTTCTGATCCTCACAGGAAGATTGCATACGCTGGCGGATGTGTGCATTGTAATAAGCATACAGTTGGCTTGCATCTGCACCCTGCCACCTTTTAATGTAGATTTTTAAAAAATGATATTGCACATACCAAACGCCCTTTTCTTCATAAAGCCGTGCCGATGAAGTTAGCCAGTGCGGGATTACCACATATTTGTTGCGCGCATAGAGTGCATTAATGAGAATGTTGTCTTCATAGATTACATAACGTTCATCATAGCCACCTATCTCATTAAAAAGGCTTTTGGTGATAAATTGACTTTGATCGCCCCCGCGGGAGGCGCGCCAACTGAAACGGGTAAACCAGCCAGCCATGCGAAGCCACCAGTGGTTGCTGTCAAAACGCATACAAAAGCATCCGGCAGGATTTCCTTTTTTAACTTCGTTTAAAATATGCTGGTCAAACTGGGCTGGCGGAAATGAATCGGCGTGCAAAAAATATAAAACTTTACCACTGGCAATGGCTGCACCGGCATTCATCTGTTTAGCGCGCCCCTTTTCAGATTGTACAACCTTGATTTTTAAAGCGCTTTGATTTTCTGCGTAACTTTCAATGAGGTGTACCGTATTATCTATACTTGCGCCATCTACTATTATGAGATCAGCGATATTAGCAGGAGTAGAACGATTGACGAGGTGTTGCAACAGGTCAATGATAGTGCTGGCTTCATTTAATACAGGAATGATGATACTTAACATAAATAGTATATACGAAAGACGTTGAGATTTGGTTCTTTACGTTTCGTTTTATTTTTGTTCATTGAGCGACCAGTTATATTCCTTAAAGGTTGTTTCTGCTCCGGAATCTATTTTAGTATCACTAAACTGATTGATGTAAGCGATTAGGCTTGGCGTTTTATCAGTAATAAAATCTTTAGTATAGAATTTAAAAATGGAGGAAATTTTGGCATTTTTTGCTGTTATTTCATTTTTGTCAGAATTTATAAAACCATTGACGGCATTTTCCAGTTGCTCATTGATCCTGGCTGCTGTGTAGGCATCTCTTGAAAGTTTGGGACAGGAAATAGAAGCGCAATTTATAGCGAAGTGAATGCGGGGCTCGTTCATTTTGCGCAATACACCGCTTTCAATTCCGCCCAGTGAAAGGGTGCGCTTACCAATGGGTATAAATGCTTTGGTAAAGGCCCCGTCAATATCCTGAATACTTTTTGTGGGATAATTTTTCAGTATTAAATCTACGGTATAAACATTATAAAGATTGATATAATACGCCAGTAATTCTTGTACAGACCAGTCATTTGTGGGATTAAGGTCCGAAAGTTTTTTCATGTACGCATTAAGCGCAGGACGATCTTCCTGAAAACCTTTATAATCTACCAGTCCTGCACGGTTTACATGTTTTTTTAATAGCACGTCCCAGTCACTGTGATCGATGTTTACGGCAGAATTTGTAGTCATTGAGGTCAATTTATCTGGCGCTTTTTTAGTAGGTTGTCCCTGGCTGCTCAAACCTGCGGCACTAAGAAGGTGGCAGGAATGAAGACTAATTGCAATAAGCATAAGAACTACAATTCTAAAGGCTGATTTCATAAAGATCGTTATAAATAAAAGTGATAGTAACGGATAAAAGTAACCGCTTAGCCGTTAAAAGTAAATATACTTCCTAGTAATTCCCGAAAAATCGGTCAAAATCCTTTAAAAATGGCTTTTTTTGATGAAAATCAAACACTTTAATACTGAAATTGGCTAATAATACAGTTTAAACATGTGTTTGAGCTGGGAAAATGTGTCATTTTGAGTAAAATACTGGAAGCATAGCATATTGAAAACTTCATTTTTCAATTGAATCCAGTTCAAGGTTTATAAGCATTAAGGAGCTGCTAATTACTCTTTCGCTTCCGCGGAAATCTGTACGGTTTATACAAAAAATATTGTCGTAGTTTTGCACCGGTCTAATTTCAAGGCTAAAAAATAGTAGGTATGAGCAGTATTGTAGCCATTGTAGGACGTCCCAATGTAGGGAAGTCAACCCTTTTTAACCGATTGATTCAACGTCGTGAGGCGATTGTAGATGCCGTGAGCGGCGTTACACGCGACCGTCATTACGGGAAAAGCGACTGGAACGGTAGGGAGTTTTCGGTTATTGATACTGGTGGTTATATAAAAGGTAGTGATGACGTATTTGAAGACCAGATCGATAAACAGGTAGAAATCGCCATAGAAGAAGCTGATGCCATTATTTTTATGGTAGATGTAGAGGCCGGTATCACCGGTATGGATCAAGATGTTGCAAAATTACTGCGCCGGGTTAAAAAGCCAATTTTTCTGGTAGTGAATAAGGTAGATAATGCCATGCGCGCGCAAAATGCGGTAGAATTTTATAACCTGGGCCTTGGGGATTATTTTACCATTGCCAGTATAAATGGAAGCGGCACCGGTGATTTGCTGGATGCCGTTGTGGATTCCCTGCCCGAGAAGGAAAACGAAGAGGAGACCGATTTGCCACGTTTTGCGGTAGTAGGGCGTCCCAACGCGGGTAAATCTTCATTTATCAATGCTTTGATCGGGGAGGAGCGTTATATCGTGACCGATATAGCCGGGACCACCCGCGATTCCATAGACACCAGGTATAAAGGTTTTGGTTTTGAATTTAATTTGGTAGATACTGCCGGTATCCGTCGGAAATCAAAAGTGAAAGAAGATCTTGAATTTTACTCGGTCATGCGCTCAGTGCGCGCTATTGAACATTGTGATGTGTGCCTCGTAGTTGTAGATGCCACAAGGGGTTTTGACGGCCAGGTACAGAATATTTTTTGGCTGGCAGAACGGAATCGTAAGGGGATCGTGATACTTGTAAATAAGTGGGATCTTGTAGAAAAAGAAACGAAAACGGTCAAGGAATATGAGCGCGCTATTAGGGAAGAAATCATGCCATTTACTGATGTGCCCATTGTTTTTATCTCTACCGTGAACAAGCAGCGTGTTTATAAAGCCATAGAGACTGCCATAAAAGTTTATGAAAACAGGAGTAAACATATAAAAACAAGTGTGCTCAATGACACCATGCTTCCCATTATAGAGCACACACCCCCACCGGCTATTAAGGGGAAATATGTAAAGATCAAATACTGCATGCAGTTGCCCACGCCACAGCCGCAGTTTGCTTTTTTCTGCAACTTGCCCCAATATGTAAAAGATCCTTACCGTCGTTTTATTGAAAATAAACTACGTGAAGAATTTGATTTTAATGGTGTTCCTGTAGCGGTGTATTTTAGGAAGAAGTAATTTATCACTGTTCATTAGTCAGTATAGGGTATTTAAGTTTTGAGTGCTACTGTACTAAAAAATGGAACTTCTATAACCCAAATTCTACCCCAAGACCCATAAAAGATAGTGTGCCATAATCTTGGGTTGTCCCTGTATAAGATGCCAATAGACTCCATGCTTTAAAATCGTAACCTATTTTTGGCCGGTAATAAAAGCCGCCATGAATGTCATCAACGATTAGAAAAGAGTAGCCCAGATCAACACCTGCAAAAAAACGTTGACTAATTTGAACCCTTCCCGAAGCGGTAATTGGGACGAGGCCGTAATTATCGGAGCCGTTTACCAGAAATAACGTAAATCCTGCGCTGGGGCCAAAGTGAACTAGCTCACTCACGGGTATCAGGTAACTAAGGTTAGCACCCAAGCCCACATTAGCGTCTCCAAAATAATCGTTTACTGCGGTGCTTACAGTTACATCAAGTTCAAACACGTTCTGCGCATTTGAGCAGTATATCGGGATTAATAAAAAGAGAAAGAAGGGTAGTATTTTTTTCATACGAAGTAGTTGGTTTTAAGCATTCTAAAATAGATTATTTTTCCATTGAAAATATCGTTTCATTAAAATATTTAAGCCTAAAGAAAAAAAAATCGTACCGAAAGCATCCATTTTTGAATAAAAAAGTCAATTTATCAGTACTTACTGAAAAAATCATATCTATAGTTATCCACTTACTTTGATTGCGTGTTAATAATATCATAAAATGAAAACTATTATTTTAGTTTTTTGAGAAAATGTGGTACTTGCGCATTCAATCAAATCAAACGAACCTTATGAAACTGAAGTACTTGATGTTCCTCATTTTTGGGGCTTTATTTTATTCGTCTCATGCACAAGATTTTATTATTAATGGAACACTGGTAGATTCAAAAAACAAAAATCCCCTGGAAGCAGCCACAATCGTTGTAGAGACCGTAAAAGATAGCTCGATGATTACCTATACGATTACGGGCAAAGAGGGGAAATTTAAACTTGCGGGAAAAACGTATAATGACAAGGCTAATCTTTACGTAACCTTTGTGGGGTACGCACCCTACTCAAAGCGCATAGATTTGACCAGTTCCCGGGATATTCAGTTAGGCAATATCCCTCTTGAATTTGGTGTGGAAACACTGGGAGATGTGGTTGTAAAGGCACGTGCGGCGCCGGTCACCATAAAAAAAGACACGTTAGAATTTAACGTAGCCTCCTTTAAGACTAAACAGGATGCATCGGTAGAAGATCTGCTCAAAGAACTGCCGGGGGTCGAGGTAGATGCGCAGGGGCAGATAACCATTAACGGCAAGCCGGTAAACAAGATTCTGGTAAACGGGAAGCCCTTTTTTGGCGATGATCCTACTATCGCAACACGTAATTTGACCAAAGAGATTGTAGATAAAATTCAAGTGGTCGATACCAAAACCGAATCGGAAGCTTTTACCGGGGAAGAAGGTGATGATCAAAATAAAACCATAAACATTACGATAGACAAAGATAAAAATAAAGGTATTTTTGGTCGGGTAGCTGCTGGGGGAGGTACTGATAAGCGCTTTGAATATGCCGGCTTACTTAATTATTTTGACAACGATAGGCGATTGAGCATTTTGGGCGGAGGAAACAACATCAACTCCCCCGGTTTTAGTTTTGGTGAGATTGAAAAAATGTTTGGGAATGCGCGCTACGCCCGGGTAAATAGTAACGGAAGTTTTGCAATAAATGGCCGAAGCTTTGGCGGGGGTGAGGGCATCACAAATTCCCGTACCGCAGGCGCCAATTATGTAGATGTTATAGGTGAAGATAATGATGTGAGTGTAGACTATTTTTATACCGCGGCAAATTCATTTGAAGAGGAACAGCGGGAGCGTGAAACTACCTTGCCCAACCGTAATTTCTTTTCTACCAGCAATTCCAGAACAGAATCTAACAATGATAGCCATGCTGTAAATACACGTTTTGAAGTTAAAATTGATTCTACTTTTCTAATCGAGGCGCGACCGCAGTTTACCTATACAGAAGGGGATAATTCCTCAACGCGAAGTGAAGAAACACGGAACGTAGATGGCGAACTTACAAACCAGTCCAATGTAGGGAATAACAGTTACCGCCAAGGGCGAAATTTTGAAAACCGACTCTCAGCAACCAAACGCTATGGCAGTGGTGGCGGTTTTATACGCATGGAAATGGAAAATGACATTAATGATACCGATACTGACAACCTCTTGGCATCAAATACCCAGATTTTTGGAGATTCTACCACGGTAATAGACCGCGACCAGCTTACTGACGGCAAACTTGCTAGTAATGGTATAGAACTCAGTGGGGAATGGCGTATTCCGCTTATTGCAGAAAAAATGTTCCTTAGGGCGGAATATAGATATGACAATACTCGTAGGGAAGATAAGCAGAGCGTTTATGATTTTGACGATGGCAGCAATGCTTATGAAAATTTTAATCTGGCCCAGAGTACAGATTTTACAAATACAGACAGGAGTTCGCGCCCAGAACTGAGTGTCAATTTTAATAATGATAAAATGCGTGTAAGGCTGGGTGCCGGTTATGTATTTCGCACTCTGGAGAGTAAGGATGCGCTACGGGATATCAACTTCAGTAATGATTTTAATGCATTAGTACTTAACGCCAGATTCAGTTATAATTTTACTAAAAAAACAAGTTTATTTTCGGGTTACTACCTAGATAATAATGCTCCTGGCGTGCGACAGCTTTCCCCTTATATAGATGTATCAGACCCTTTGAATACGGTACAAGGTAATCCCAATCTGAAACCTGCTAATGAGCATAGTATCTATATGGGTATCAATAATTATGACTGGCAGACCCGTACAGGATTTAATAGCTACCTCAACGCCAGTTTTGCCAATGACCGGGTAGTAAACCGTTCTACCATAGACGAATCTAACGTTCGTAATACAACCTATGCAAACGTAGATGGTTTTTATAGTATCTGGGCGAATGCCAGTTATAGCAAGAATATAGAAATAGATACCCTGCGCACCTTAAAATATGATGTAAGCATGGGCGTAAATGCTAACCGAAACGTTAATTTCAACAATGATGTACAGTATGCCAGTAATACGATAGCCTACCGTCCCGAACTGGAACTGCGATTTATCTGGCAGGATCTATTTGAAATCAGACCTTCCTATAATCCTGCTTTTAGCAAGAATACCTTTAATCTGGACGTTTTTGAAGATCGTAATTTTGTAACGCACGAAGTGCGGCTACGCACCACCACCTATTATCCTAAAAAATTACAGTGGGAAAATGATATTCGGTTTATTAACAATCCCAATGTGGCGGCAGGTTTTCAAAAGAATTCCGTTTTTTGGAACAGTTCGTTGGGATATTCTATCCTAGATGACAGCGCAACGATAACCTTGAAGGCCTATGACCTGCTTAACCAGAATACAAATGCGCAACGTGTGGCAACAGAAGATTATATTCAGGATGTACAGAGTACGGTACTGCAACAGTATTTTATGTTGAGTTTTAGTTACAAGTTCAATACACTGGGTAAAAAAGGAGAAGTACGGCAAAACAATTGGTTTGACGATTAATAGTAATAAGTTGCGCGCATTCTTTATTTTATACTGAAATTTACTATACTTGAACTGTCAAACCGCAGGGGAAATTGTAAATCATAGTGTGTACCATGTTTAACAATTTTTCAGATTAATTAATTCAAATAGTTTTTTTAAATTTCAGGCATAATCAGATAGATGAACACGAAGTACATTGATCTTATAGATCAGACCTTTTACTTTCCACAGGAAGATTTTAAATTAGAAGACAATCATTTACGTTTTCACGATATAGATTTAATGTCGCTGGTAGAGCAGTACGGCTCCCCGTTAAAATTCAGTTACCTTCCCAGTATTTCAAACAATATCATACGCGCCAAAAAATGGTTTGCAGATGCTATGGAGAAATACAATTATAATGGGAATTATAATTACTGCTATTGTACCAAAAGTTCACATTTTAAGCATGTGCTGGACGAGGCGCTAAAAAATGATATACATATCGAAACCTCTTCGGCTTTTGATATTGATATTGTAAATAGCTTAAAGGAACGCGGAAAGATCACCGATGATACTTTTGTTATTTGTAATGGGTTCAAGCGCGATCAATATGTGACTAACATTGCAGATCTTATCAATAGTGGACATAAAAACTGTATTCCTGTCATAGATAACCACGAAGAGGTATCGATATGTATATCATTTTTTAGCGCCTCGTCCAGCACATGCTTAAAATGTGAACTTTTGGTACAATAGCAG
>DRGP01000084.1 GCA_011050015.1 Leeuwenhoekiella sp.
CCATATTACTTGTTGTTTTTTTCGATCATCTCCAGGATTTCGCGTAACTCATCTGCAGTGATTTTTTCCTCTTTGGCAAAAAAGGAAACCATATTTTTATAACTACTGTTAAAGAAGTTGCGCGTGGCGTCGTTCATAAACTTTTTACCGTAAATGTCACGCGACACCAGCGGATAATATTGATGGGTTTTGCCAAAGGCTTTATGTCCCACATAACCCTTTTCTTCCAGATTGCGTATCATCGTAGAAACCGTGTTATAATGCAGGTCCTGACCCTTCAGTTCGGCCTGCACCTCTTTTACAAAAGCCTTTTCAAGCCGCCAGAGGGCGTGCATGACTTCTTCTTCTTTATTGGTCAGTTTTTCCATGATTAGCTATATCGTATTAGGGAACAATTGTTAGTTTAAATGATTATAATGCCAGTAATCTCTCTATTTCTAATGCAATTTCATCCACATTACCTTCTGCATTTCCGGTAGAAATAAACTGAATCATACCGTTTTTGTCGATTATAAAATTTTTTGGTATAAATTGGGTTGCATAAGCATTCCAGATTTTTTTATCTGGATCTATGCCAGCATTAAAAACGATACCTTTCTCTTTCAATTGTAGCATTTTTGCCTTTACCAGCTTCTCTTTTTCCCCTCTGGAGATGGGTAGAAATACAAAATCGCTATTTTTAAAAGGTTCTAGGATTTTAGGCGGAATTTCATAAAACTCCATTAAGCAGGGGCCACACCAGGTTGCCCAGAAATTCAGCAAAACCACTTTTCCCCGTAGTTCTGAAAGTGTGATCTTATCACCGTTTATCATCTGTACGGTAAAGTCTGCCGCCTGATCACCTACTTTTAACTTTAATCCGCCATTTTCTCTTCTTAAATTTTCTCCTTCTGTTTTCTGTAACTGTTTGTTGGGTACCGGTATTTGCTTTTCAGCATTCAATGCTACAAGAATAATAAACTCCCTATCTCCTATCCCTTCACCAAGTTCACTGGCAAGTTCATTCCTTTTCTCTTCAGAAACCCCTTTGTTCATCGATTTTATCCTACCCTGCTGCGCATACGCTTCCAATTCTACTTTTGTAATAATTTCATTAGCAGCAATGATTACATATGCTGGTTTTTTCAGCTCCTGATCTTGGGCTCCTAGTGTTTGACCAACAAGGATAAAAAATATGATTATGATTTTTTTCATAAATTACTGTATGAACCATTGTATTAATAAAATGTTGAACGAATTCCCATATATTTAGAAAACAAATATAAAACTGTTTTTGTAGTTTTAAAACTATTTTTGTAGTTATTTTTGATAATTCACTTAAAAAGGAATTCAGATCAAGGCTTTTAACCATCTCAAAAAACAATCTCAAACAAAAAACAAAGAATAATTATCACTGTTGTACGGTTAGAGACTAAATCGTAAATCCATAAAATCAACAACTTCGGGGCAAGCCCACGAGGTATGATTCGGAAATAATTTTTGAATTTCGACCCAGAAGATCGTGGATTAAAACCCACTGGTGGAATTCAAAATTTTAAATCCGATAAAATAAAGGAAATCGGCAGAGTACCAAAAGCAAGCCTCTAATGTAAAAACAGCGTGACCCGCTATTCTATAAAGCCTAATAGAATTCCTGAATATATTTAATGTACACGAGTGAATAATTATAATAAAACGGTCCGCTCGCATGCTTCGCAATTTTCCCTTATTTTTACAAAAACCCTTGAATAATTGAACTTACTTGAAAATTTCAGAATACTGGATATTATTGATATCCTACTGGTAGCTTCCCTACTCTATTATCTATATAAACTCGTAAAGGGCACCGTCGCTATTAATATATTCTTTGGAATATGTATCATCTGGGTGATCTGGAAAATTACCCAACTGTTGCAAATGGAAATGCTGAGCAGCATTCTGGGACAGTTTATAGGGGCGGGAATGTTTGCATTGATCGTCGTCTTTCAGCAGGAAATCAGAAAATTTCTATTACTCATCGGTTCGACAAAACTGGATCGGCGAAGTGGCTTTTTAAAACATATCAAATTTCTTCAGGACGATCAGATTACTTCTACCAAGGTGGAAGAAATCATTAATGCTTGTGAGAGTATGGCATTGACCAGAACCGGTGCACTTATTGTGATACAGCGCAATACCAATCTGGACTTTGTTAAAAACACGGGTGATACGATGCAGATCGAAATAAACAAACCCATACTAGAAAGTATTTTCTACAAAAATTCCACCTTACACGACGGGGCGGCCATCATTGAAGACAATAAAATAACCGCAACGCGCGCGATCTTACCGGTATCAAACGAACGCAATATCCCCCTACGCTTTGGCCTGCGCCACCGCGCTGCAGTGGGTATCACCGAAAAAACAGATGCCCTGGCCTTAGTAGTCAGTGAAGAAACGGGACAGATCAGTTATTTAAAAGACGGGGATTTTGCGCTGTTTAAAAACAACGATGAACTCATAGCCATGCTACGCGAAGATCTCAGCTAGAACTGTTGTCTCTTAAACCGTTTCTTCCTGCATAAACTGCACTTCGTACAGATTGCGGTAAAAACCATCTTCTTTTTTAAGCAGTTCTTTGTGGGTTCCCATTTCAACGATCTTGCCTTTATCCATAACAATGATCTTATTCGCTTTTTTAATGGTAGCAAGGCGGTGGGCAATGACAATGCTCGTACGCCCTTTAGTAATTTTATCTATCGCCATTTGTATGAGCTGCTCACTGTTAGAATCTATAGAGGAAGTCGCTTCATCAAGCACCAGAATGCTTGGGTTGCTTACATAAGCGCGGAGGAAAGCGATAAGTTGGCGCTGCCCGCTGGAAAGCATTGCTCCACGTTCTTTTACATTATAGTGATAGCCATTGGGCAGCGATTGTATAAATTGATCAACTCCTATGACCCGCGCTGCTTCTTCCACTTCAGCCTCAGAAATGTTGGGATTATTCAGGGTGATATTGTTCAAAATAGAATCTGCAAACAGGAATACATCCTGCAAAACGACCGCGATCTCATTACGCAGCGAACTTATTTTGACGTCCTTTATATCCACGCCATCCACGCGTATGGTGCCGCTGTCTATCTCATAAAATCGCCCCAGTAGATTAATAATGGTAGATTTACCGGCACCGGTGGCGCCTACAATGGCGACGGTCTCTCCAGCCTTTACTTCCAGATCAATACCGCGCAAGATCTCCTCCCCTTCTATATAACTAAAGCGTACCTGCTCAAAACTTATGGCTCCTTCAATGCTTGTGAATTCTTTTGTGCCCTTATCTTCAATTTTAGATTCTGTATCCAGAATACCAAAAACACGGTTGGCCGCAACCATCCCCATTTGTAGGGTGTTGAATTTATCGGCAATCTGTCTCAACGGGGTAAAAAGCATCTGTGAGAATTGTATAAAGGCGGTCACCAAACCTATGGTTATCACGTCATTTTCGGCTGCGCGCAAACCGCCATACCAAACCAGTAAACCAATGGTTATGGAAGTTGCCATCTCTGCTATGGGAAAGAAAATACTGTTGTACCAGACGGTCTTGTTCCAGGCTTTCATGTGCTTTTTATTGATCTCCCCAAACTTTTCACGTTCCACTTTTTCTCTGGAAAAAATCTGTACGATCTTCATGCCCGTCACCCGTTCCTGAACGAAAGAGTTCAAGTTAGCCACCTGCGTACGCACATCTTCAAAAGCAGATTTCATCGCCCGTTGAAAGATTCGGGTAGCGTACATGATAAAAGGAAGAATGGCAAAAACAATGAGGGAAAGCTGCCAACTTTTATACAGCATAACGCCTATGATGACGCTCATTTTAAGCAGGTCGCTTATGATCATAAAAAGCCCTTCACTAAAAATACTGGAGATGGTCTCTATGTCGCTTACCGCACGGGTCACCAGCCTGCCTACGGCAGACTTATCGTAATACTGCATTTTAAATTCGAGCATGTGCCCAAAAAGTTTTACCCGGATATCCTTGACCACGGTCTGCCCCAGCCAGGTCGCAAAATAAATAAATAAGAGTTGAAATAAGGATTCGCCCAGAAGCACTGCGAGCATAAGCCCAAGATAGTATAGCAACGAGTCAAGATCTTTAGGACTTATACCTTCATCTATCGCCAGCTCCAGATAAATGGGCCGCAGCACAGCAAAAAGTGAAATTAAGATTGCCGCAACAGCCACAAAGTACACCCTAAAGCGATACGGTCTGGTAAAAGTCATGAGCCTTTTAAAAAGCCCAAAATCAAATGCATTCCCTTTTGTATTCTCTGCCATTACCTAAAAATTGATTGAGGGTATGTTACCTGTGTAAGATAGAGCCCATGTGCCGGCACCGAAGGTCCGGCCTGATTCCTATCTTGGCTTAAAATTACGCCTTGTAACTCATTTATAGTCATTTTTCCGTGGCCTATTTCCAGAAGCGTGCCTACGATGGCACGCACCATATTCCGTAAAAACCGGTCGGCGGTAATGCTGAAAATAAGCGTACTATCCCGCTCTTCCCATACCGCCTTGCGTATTTCGCAAATATAAGTCTTAACATCAGTTTTTGAACGGCTAAAACATTTAAAATCCTTGCGACCCAGCAACAATTTAGCGCCTTCCTGCATCGCCTTAACATCGAGCGGTTGCTCTACCAAAAAAGCCCGATCTTTATGAAAAGGGTTTTTTGCAGTACCCACAATATAATCATAACTGCGCGCTGTGGCATCAAAACGGGCGTGTGCTTCTTCAGTTACATCATATATTTCAAGTACCGCTATAGCTTCGGGCAGGTAGCGGTTCAGCCGAAATTTTAAATGCTCTTTATCTACAGTTCCCCCACTGTCATAATGCGCAAAAAGCTGGCGGGCGTGTACCCCGGCATCGGTCCTGCCGGCACCGGTAAGGCTCGTTTTTGTACGCAAAAGTGTACTAAGCGCTTCTTCTAACTGCTCCTGAACGCTTATTGCATTGGGCTGGCGCTGCCAACCATGGTAAGGCGTCCCGTCGTATGCGATTTCAATAAAATAACGCAAGCTCCCCCATTTGTAATTAAGCCTGCAAAGGTACATCTTTGCATGGAAATAGGCATTTTTTTGCCGTTTTTACGGTTGTTTTTATCTCTTTTTAATCCATTTTTTATGCAAAAAATACTGCTGCTCAGCGATACTCACGGTTATATAGATGACCACATTTTAAAACATGCGGCACAGGCC
>DRGP01000085.1 GCA_011050015.1 Leeuwenhoekiella sp.
ACATCAGACATGGCTTACTTTTTTAACCAATTACGCTCATAAGCACAACCGCGATATTCTCCATTTACTTTAATATAAGTTTCGGCGATCTTTTCCTTTTGCCGCTATAGACGGTTTAGTAGATCGCTATAAAGAATTAAAAAAAGAGATAGGAAAAGTAATCGTAGGGCAGGAAAAAGTGGTCGATGAGATCATAATTTCTATTTTTTCGGGAGGCCATGCATTACTCATAGGAGTTCCCGGACTGGCCAAAACGTTAATGGTTAATACCATTGCAACAGTGCTTGGGCTCGATTTTAAGCGTATTCAGTTTACTCCAGACTTAATGCCCAGTGATATTTTGGGTTCTGAAATTTTGGATGAAAAACGGAATTTTAAATTTCTGAAAGGTCCCATATTCGCAAACATCATTCTCGCGGATGAAATAAACCGTACCCCACCCAAAACTCAGGCAGCTTTGCTGGAAGCGATGCAGGAAAAAGCAGTGACCATTGCCGGAACGCATTACGACCTTGCAAGACCCTATTTCGTGCTCGCCACGCAAAATCCTATAGAACAAGAAGGAACCTACCCCTTGCCCGAAGCGCAGTTAGACCGGTTTATGTTTGCCATAAATTTGGAATATCCCACGCATGCTGAAGAAGTAGCCATTGTCAAAGCCACTACCGCAGATCATCAAGTAGATCTGAATCCTCTATTTAACGCGAAAGAAATAGAGGGATATCAGCATCTGTTAAGACGTATTCCAGTAGCTGACAATGTGATAGAATATGCAGTAAACCTTGTTGGAAAAACACGGCCCAATGCTGAAAAAGCACCGCAAATAGTTACCGATTATATTGATTGGGGTGCAGGCCCCAGAGCGTCACAAAACCTTATTCTGGCAGCAAAAACCCATGCCGCACTACACGGCAAATATTCACCCGATATTGAAGATGTTCAAGCCGTAGCTACTGGTATATTTCGCCACCGCCTGATCAAAAATTATAAGGCCGAAGCAGAGGGTCTTACCATAGAAGGTATTATTGCTCAACTTTTATAAAGGAGTTCTTATCGTAAAAAATCAGGCTATTGCCGCCATTGATTAATTTACTTTACATTTTAACCATTTTTTTGTACTTTTGTACTCTTTTTTAAGAAAAGTGCAGTGCACTACAATTATCTATAAAACAACTTATATATGGCATTTGACATCGATATGATCAAGGGGATTTACAGCAAAATGGCAGAGCGCGTAGACGCGGCCCGTAAGCTTACCGGAGCACCCTTGACCTTAGCTGAAAAAATATTGTATTCCCATCTTTGGGACGGCAAAACAGAAAAAGTGTTCACCCGCGGAAAGGATTATGTAGACTTCGCCCCAGACCGTATCGCATGTCAGGATGCCACAGCCCAGATGGCCTTATTGCAGTTTATGCAAGCGGGTAAAAAGAATGTTGCTGTACCTACCACAGTGCACTGTGATCACTTAATTCAAGCCAAACAAGGTGCTAAGAAAGATTTAAAGCGCGCTAATGAGACCAGTAATGAAGTTTTTGACTTTTTAGAATCGGTTTCTAATAAATACGGTATCGGTTTCTGGAAACCGGGTGCGGGTATTATTCACCAAGTAGTTTTAGAAAATTATGCATTCCCCGGAGGAATGATGATAGGTACAGATAGTCACACGGTAAACGCCGGTGGTTTGGGTATGGTGGCTATTGGAGTAGGTGGTGCCGATGCTGTTGATGTAATGGCAGGTATGGCCTGGGAGCTTAAATTTCCTAAACTTATCGGGGTGAAGTTAACCGGTGAGCTAAATGGATGGACGGCTTCTAAAGATGTTATTCTGAAAGTGGCAGGTATCCTAACAGTAAAAGGGGGTACGGGTGCCATTGTTGAATATTTTGGCCCTGGCGCAAAAAATCTTTCTGCAACCGGTAAAGGTACCATCTGTAATATGGGTGCCGAAATAGGCGCAACGACTTCTACATTTGGTTATGATGAGTCTATGGAGCGTTTCCTGCGCGCTACAGACCGTGCTGATGTGGCTGATGCCGCAAACGAAATCAAAGAATATTTGACAGGTGATGACGAAGTGTATGCCAATCCTGAGCAATATTTTGACGAAGTAATTGAAATCGATCTTTCAGAATTACGTCCTCATCTTAACGGACCTTTTACTCCTGATTTAGCTACTCCTGTATCCGAATTGGGTGAAAAAGCGAAGAAAAATGACTGGCCTATTAAAGTAGATTGGGGACTTATAGGTTCTTGTACAAACTCTTCTTATGAAGATTTATCAAGAGCAGCTTCTATCGCACAACAGGCTATAGATAAAAAATTAAAACCAAAGAGTGATTTTGGTATCAACCCAGGTTCTGAACAGATTCGGTTTACTGCACAGCGTGACGGTTTACTGGAAGTTTTTGAAAACTTAGGAGCTACTATCTTTACGAATGCCTGCGGACCTTGTATCGGTCAGTGGGATCGTAGTGACCGCAAAGGGGATGAGAAAAACACTATTGTACACTCGTTTAACCGTAACTTCTCTAAGCGTGCAGATGGTAACCCAAATACACACGCTTTTGTAGGTTCTCCTGAGATGGTTGCTGCCATTGCAATTGCTGGTCGTTTAGACTTCGACCCGATGACAGATACTTTATTAAACGAAGATGGCGAACAGGTTAAATTAGACATACCTGTAGGTCTTGAGCTTCCGCCAAAAGGTTTTGCAGTTGATGAAAATGGATATTTAGCACCTAGAGAAGATGGTAGTTCTGTAGAGGTTAAAGTTGCTTCAGACAGTGAACGTTTAGAATTGTTAAAGCCATTTGAACCTCTTCAGGATTCAGAATTGAAGGAAGTCAAGTTGCTTATTAAAGCGTTTGGTAAATG
>DRGP01000086.1 GCA_011050015.1 Leeuwenhoekiella sp.
GGCAATGGCCACGATAGGTGCATTGTGCTGCGTCCCTTTGTTTGTGGTTATCGTGAAGGTGCCGTCTTTGAGTTTCTCTATGGTATCGGCGCGCTCGCCCAAAGTAAACCCGGGATTAAAAGGTTTGATTTGTTCCATGAGGTTATGTACGAGTTGTCCTGCCATAACCTCTGGAAATCCGGGAATATCAAAAATGGGCTTTTTCGGATAAATCTCTGCACATTGTCCGCCAGGTTGGGGAAGTGCGTCAATAACGTGGCATTTTAATTGTAAAAGTCCGGCTTCAAAGACTGTGAAAAGTCCGGTGGGGCCGGCGCCTATAATGAGGATATCAGTTTTAATCATACGCTTTTTTAATTTTAACAAGAGTCCCCTCTACTGTTGTCTAATCTTTTACAGACTTATAAATTTAAGTATAGAAAATGCTAATCGCAGCAACAGTATTTATAACTACTCGCTTTTTCAAAGCATTCTTTCCCTTTCTTAAAGGCAAAATAGGCAAGACCCAATGTTACAATACTATCAATATAGGGAATGCTGGTCAGCTCATAAATGGCACTGCTTATTAATAAAATAATTGACAAGACACAGACCAGTGTACAATTTGCGTCAGCAAGTATAGGTTCAGAAGCTATCTTTTTACCCACATTTCTTTTCCAAATGACTCCAATCGATATAATAGAAATAATTATTCCCGAATAAGTTGCGTTGGGTTTATGTCCGATCTATATGTTGTAAAAACTCGTTAGAACAAGTGCTACAACCAAAATGTAAAATGCAAAACCTGTAATTTTTAAAGCAGTTTGCTCAAATTTATCCCGGTTACTTTCAGGTTGTTTTTGAATACGCATAACCATATGCGCAATCCCTAATTCTGAAATCACTTCTATAAAGCTATCTGAACCAAAACCAAAAAGTGCCAAGCTTTCATTTTCAAACCCAAGATAGTTTGCAATCAAGCCCTCGGCGATATTATAAAGTATCGTAAACAAAGCCAGGCCAAATGCAATCTTATAATACTTGCTATACTTTTTTGCGATTTCAATCCCAGTTTCCATAGGAAGCTAAAATATTTTCATCTTTTAGAAAGTACTTTTGATACGTGCGAAGAAAAGCAGCTAGTTAAACTTCTATATTGATAACCTTTTCTATCTGTGGGGCATATTTTTTTATAGTCATTTCCACTCCGCTCTTCAGGGTCATCTGATTCACGGAACAACTTACACATGCGCCCTCCAGTTGTACCTTAACAGTCTTCCCATTTTCTATGGAAAGCAATGAAATATCCCCACCATCACTCTGTAAGAACGGCCTGATCTCATCAAGCGCATCCTGTACTCTTTTTCTTAATGTTTCGTCGCTCATTTTTTTATTTTTTTACTGCAGAACAGCCTGCCATCGTGGTAATCTTAATCGCTTCGGTAGGGGGTAGGTCCTCATTACGGCGTACCACTTCTTCTACCGTATTTCTGGTAAGTTCTTTAAAAGCTTCTTCCAGCAGGGTCGATTCCTGTAACGCTACCGGCCGGCCTACATCACCGGCCTCCCTGATGCTCTGCACGAGCGGGATTTGGCCCAAAACACGTACATTGAGGTCTTTGGCAAGATTTTTAGCACCTTCTTTACCAAAGATAAAGTATTTATTGTCAGGAAGTTCTTCTGGCGTGAACCAGGCCATATTTTCGACAATGCCCAGTACGGGTACATTGATGCTTTCCTGTTGAAACATGGCAACGCCTTTTTTGGCATCGGCCAAAGCTACGTTTTGCGGGGTACTTACCACCACAGCACCAGTAAGTGGCATAGCCTGCATAATGCTCAAATGAATATCACCGGTTCCCGGTGGAAGATCGACAAGGAGAAAATCAAGCTCTCCCCAGGCCGCGTCAAAAATCATTTGGTTGAGCGCCTTTGAAGCCATAGGCCCACGCCAAACGACGGCCTGGTCTGGCTTGGTAAAAAAGCCAATGGAAAGTATTTTTACGCCATAGCTCTCCACAGGTTTCATTTTTTTCTTACCATCTGCATCTACGGAACGGGGACGCTCGTTTTCCACATCAAACATCATTGGGATTGATGGGCCATAAATATCAGCATCAAGCACACCTACTTTAAAGCCCATTTTAGAAAGCGTCACCGCCAAATTTGCGGTAATGGTAGATTTGCCTACGCCCCCTTTGCCGGAAGCAACGGCGATAATGTTTTTAATACCGGGGATAGCCTTACCCTTTATTTCATTTTTAGCCTCTTTGGCGGGCGCATCTACACGCACATTTACCTTAACCTTGGCCTTCTGGTGCACTTGGTCGTGAATGACCTTCATGATATCTACCTCGGTGCGTTTTTTCGCCTGTAAGCTTGGGTTGTTTATAGTGATATCTACTACGACCTCATCAGCAAAAGTCATAATATTGGTCACCGCACCGCTCGCAATCATGTTTTCTCCTTCGCCTGGTGCTGAAATATTTTGTAATGCCTTTTGTATATCTTGTTTGTCTATTTTCACAGCTTATTACTTAGATTCATTCTAAAATACAAAGATACACGGAATACTTCAGAAAGGCGAATGCCAAAATCAAAATGATTGATGCACGTATTGGGGTGATTGATATTTTTTCCTAAAGCGTAATTTTGCCGCGATTTAACCGATTTAAGGCTGCACTTGGTCAATTTTTCCAGGTAGCCTTTTGTATTTTTGATCGAAAATTTATACTGATGGATATTAAAAAATGTTTGACTACCCGCCGCTCTGTTTTCCCGGAACAATTTACAGCGCAGCCTGTAGACAAAAAGGATATTGAAGAAATACTTACCATGGCCAACTGGGCACCTACACACAAAAGAACAGAACCGTGGCGGTTTAAAGTCGCCACCGGCAGGGCCAAAGATGAGCTCGCTGAATTTTTTGTCAGGCTCTATAAAGAAACTACGCCCGAGGAAAAACAAAGCGGGAAAAAAGCCGAAAAAACGCGCCTGAAGGTCGATAAATCAGCTGCAGTGATAGCGATCTGTATGCAGCGTGACCCCAAAGAGCGCATTCCCGAATGGGAGGAAATTGCCGCAGTTGCCATGGCAGTACAAAATATGTGGCTCATGGTCAACGCAATCGGCTTGGGCGGTTATTGGAGTTCGCCTTCATTTATGGATCAAATGCACCGCTTTTTTGACCTTGAAGAAGGTGAGAAATGCCTGGGCTTTTTCTATCTGGGCCATCACGAGGAAGAATCTACTACTGGAAGGCGGGATGATATCGCCAATAAAATAGAATGGCTATAAGGCTACTCGTTTTTATAAACCACACCGTTTTTCATTACAAAAGGGATCTCGTTCATGGTAGCAATATCTTGAGTGGGGTCTGCATCTAAAGCAACAATATCCGCCATAAATCCTGATGCGATCTGGCCTAGACTTTCTGCCGCTCCCAGTAATTTAGCACTTGTAGTGGTGGCACTTTGTATGCTTTCCATGGCAGGCATTCCCGCCTCCACCATATAGCCAAATTCCTTTGCATTCTCCCCATGGGGGAAAACGCCGGCATCTGTGCCAAAAGCGATAAGCACCCCTTTTTTATAGGCCTTAGCAAAAGTTTTCTGCAGTTGGGGGCCAATGGCCAATGCCTTAGGAACGATCACTTTAGGGTAATAACCGTCAATTTTGGCCTTTTCGGCTACATATTTTCCCGCGCTGAGTGTTGGCACATAATAAGTGTCATATTTTTTCATGAGATCCATGGTTTCCTCGCTCATGAGCGTTCCGTGCTCTATGGTTTTTACACCATTTTTAATGGCACGCTGCATGCCCTCATCACCATGTGCGTGTGCTGCTACCTGCATGCCATAATCGGCAGCGGTAGTAGTGATCGCTTTAATTTCCTCTTCGGTAAACTGCGGGTTCTGTCCATTTTTTGCTACGCTTAAAACACCACCGGTTGCGGTAATTTTAATCCAGTCTGCACCGTTTTTGTAGCGCTGGCGTACCGCCTTGCGGGCGTCGTCCACACTGTTGACGACGCCTTCTTTTGGCCCCGGGTCGCCCATAAGTTCTTTGCTGTATCCATTGGTGGGATCGGCGTGGCCTCCGGTTGATGCCAGTGCTTTTTCGGCAGTATAGATACGCGGGCCGGTTACTTTTCCAGCATTTATAGCGTTGCGCAGCGAGACATTGACACCGCTGCCGCCCAGATCGCGCACCGTGGTAAAACCAGCCATAAGTGTTCTTTGGGCAATTTCCTGTGCGTTATACGCAATATCTGCGTCGTTTAAAGTAAATGGTTCTAAATAGCGGTTGGGATTGGTCTCCCCTTCAATGTGTACGTGCATGTCTATAAGGCCGGGCATCACGGTTTTATCTTTAAGGTCTATTACCTTGTCCTCGCTATTTTTAGCAGAAGCATAACCGTCCAATACTTCTTTTATTTTTTCTCCGGAAATAACAATGGTTTTTCCCTGTAGTATTTTCCCGTTCTGGGTATCAATGAGTTTACCGCAATGTAAATAGGTGTCCTGCGCAGAAACAGTTACGGTTAAAAATAAGAGGGTAATTACGATGTAGAGGTTTTTCATGGACACAATACTTTTGGTTGGTTTTAAAGAACAACCAAGATAGTAAAAACCCCTCTAAATTTCTTATTAAACTCTAAGATCAATTGAAAAACCGCTATTCTTCGATGCTGTCTAAATTTTAAAATTTAGATTCCATCTAAAAATTCCAAGACCGTTTTTGTGATAAAATCAATCTGTTCATCATCAAGTTCCGTATGCATGGGCAAGGATATCACTTCTTGAACCAGCTGATTGGTTACTGTAAAATCCCGCTCATTGTAGCGTTCATCTGCATACGCTTTTTGTTTATGCAATGGGATGGGATAATAGACTCCACAGGGAATATCTTTGCTGTTCAGGTATTTTACCAGCGCATCGCGATCTATGTCTTTCAAACGCAAGGTATATTGATGGAAGACATGGCAATCACAGATATCACAAATTAATGGAGTAATGATTTTCTCATTACCGGCCAGCGCTTTTGTATATTTCCGGGCGGCTTCCCGGCGCTCGCTGTTGTAAGTGTCTAAATGGGGCAATTTTGCCCTTAAAACAGCCGCTTGTATAGAATCAAGACGGGAGTTGACCCCTACGACGTCGTGGTGATAGCGCTCATACATTCCGTGGTTTACAATACCGCGCAACGTGTGTGCAAGTTCATCATCATTGGTGAAAATCGCGCCACCATCACCGTAACAGCCCAGATTTTTAGAAGGGAAAAAGGAAGTGCTGCCCACGTGACCAATAGTCCCTGCTTTTATTTTTGAGCCATCTTGCTGTGTATAATCGGCCCCAATAGCCTGGGCATTATCTTCAATGACATACAGCTTGTTCTCTTTTGCGATACGCATGAGTTCTTGCATTTCAGCCACCTGGCCGAAAAGGTGTACGGGAACAATCGCTTTCGTTTTTGGCGTGATCGCTTTTTTTACTGCTTCAAGGTCAATATTAAAACTATGCGGATTAACATCTACAAGCACTGGCGTTAAACCTAGCAGTGCAATCACCTCTACGGTCGCAGCAAAGGTAAAATCTGCGGTGATCACTTCATCACCGGGTTTAAGGCCCAGTCCCATCATGGCGATTTGCAAGGCATCTGTGCCGTTTGCGCAGGGGATCACGTGCTTTACGCCCAGATATTCTTCCAGTTCTTTTTGAAAGGTATGTACCTCGGGGCCGTTGATAAAAGCGGTGCTTTCCATCACTTCGGCAATAGAGGTGTCAACACGTTCTTTAATCTGTTTATATTGACCTTTAAGGTCAACCATTTGTATTTTTTTCATGCTTAGCTTTTAAAACAAAATTCCTTAAAAGAAGGAGCAGCGCTGAACTATTGAGTAGATTTTGCGGTGCTAAAATTTTTATACGAAAATACAAAACTAGCGCCTTCCCATCATCTGGTTTTTTGTGAAAAGGCTATTTTTACAATCCTATGCGCGTATTATATTCTATTTTGATTCGTTTTTTTGGCAGAATGCTTCCAGTTCTGGGATTTTTCAGTCAAAAATTGAAGACTTTTTATGAGGGAAGACGTTCGGTTTTTGAGACGCTGGAGCGTGAACTTTCAACAGCGGATAAAATTATTTGGATGCACGCGGCTTCCCTTGGAGAATATGAACAGGGCGTGCCGGTGATGGAAGCTCTAAAAAAACAATTTCCCGAGCATAAAATTCTGCTCACCTTCTTTTCTCCGTCAGGTTACATTCAGAAAAAAAATAATACCCTGGCAGCGCACACCGTATATCTTCCGCTTGATACGCCTAAAAATGCCCGCCGCTTCATTAATCTAATAAGACCAGAAATGGCCTTTTTTATCAAATATGAATTTTGGCCAAATTACCTGCATGAACTGCGTAAAAAATCGGTAAAAACCTACCTTATTTCGGGGGTTTTTAGGCAAAAACAGCCCTTTTTTAAGTGGTATGGACGATGGATGACCGAATCGTTGCGTGCTTTTGATCACTTTTTTGTGCAGGATCAAAAAAGTCTGGAGCTGGTGAATTCCCTGGGTTTTAACAATATCTCTTTAAGTGGCGATACGCGTTTTGACCGGGTGAGTAAACAGCTTGAGATGGATAACCGGCTTGAAGTTGTGGAAAAATTCAAAAACGGTAAGCCGCTCTTGGTCTGCGGCAGTACGTGGCAAGAAGATGAAGCCTTGTTGCTTGATTTTATAAATACCGATGCACCGGGAAAAGTGAAAGTGCTCCTTGCCCCACATCAGATCAACAATCAAAAAATTGATCAATTAATGGCGAAAATTGGTTCAAAAACGGTAAAATTCAGTCAGCGTGATGATGCTGATCTCGCGACGAGTGATGTATTTATTTTAGATACTATAGGCATGTTGGGCTGTGCGTACAGTTATGCTGATGTGGCCTATGTGGGCGGTGCCGCTGGGAAAACTGGTATGCACAATATACTCGAACCGGCAACTTTTGGTTTGCCGATTTTAACCGGAACAAACATCCAGAAATTTCCAGAAGCCGAACAATTACGTAGGCTTGCCGGCCTATTCACATTAGAAAACCCTGAAGAAAGCACCCAGATGCTCAAAAAACTGTTTGATAATACCGATTTCCGGAAGAAAACCGGGATGATTTGCGGGCATTTTGTACAAAGTCAGACCGGTGCGACCCGGATGATAATGAACTATCTCACCGAAAAGGGAAAACCTTAAGGATCTCCATTTTTATATAAATTAAACGCTCACCGCTTTGTTGAGATACGTTCTAAAGGGTAGCATTTCTTTATAGATTTTGATCACCAAGTCGTCAAAATCATCTCCCACTATTTCTTTTTGGGTAAGATTTGCCTGTACGGCAAACGTCTTGCGTCGTAGTAAATCAATGTGTTTATGATCTTGCGAATAGCCTTTAGGTGAAATCTTTAAGCTGTCGCCATCATCAATCAATTCACCAAAAAGATTTTTAAAACTCTTTTTGTTCAGTATTTTTTTGAATTCGTTCCCGTTGTAATCAATGCCTTGCCTGATACTTTTTAAAATGGAAGATTTTGGCTTGTAAAAACCACCGGCAATAAAACTTTCACTGGTTCCCAAATGAATATAAAAATCGCCTTGTTTGGTTTCCTTATCAAGCCCCGCGCCAAAATGGTCTTTGTAAATTGGCTTGTTCGGGTGGTACATCAGGTTATTGTTGATGCGATTTATGGCTTGCTTTCCTGTGGTGTGGGTATACGCAGGATCTACTTTGGCCAATTTAAGATCCATCGCATTCAGCCAAGAAATATAAAAATCGCGCACCTCTTCATAGCGTTTTCGGTTGGCGTCCATCCATTCCTTGGTATTGTTCTGGCCTAAATCTCTTAAAAATGCATATAAATTATGAAAAGTCATCTCTTTTTAGCTTAAAAATAGGGAGCGCAGCTCAGGTATAAGTGCTGCGTTTTCGTTTTAACTTAAAATTCTGAATCCCATTAGCAAGTTTTTATTTTTTGGCTATTTAGGCTGGCATTCAAAATCTAATTCCTAACCCTACCGTGCATGCTTAAACCGAGAAAATTGATTTGTTGATATTTTTTAAGCCTAAGTAGGAAAATTAGCTACATTTGCGGCTAACCCTAAAATTATAATTTATGAAAAAAGGATTATTACTTACTGCATTGGCACTTTCATTATTTGGCGCTTGCCGGGAACCAGAAAGCAAAACTGTAGTCAAAGAAGTAGAAGTAGAACAGCCTCAAGAAGAAAAAGGTGCTCTAGAACGTACCGCCGAAAAAGTGGATAGTGAAGTAGATGAAAAAGTAGATGAGCAAATTGATAAAATAGGGGACGATAATTAATACCGTTTTCAGCTAAAAATCGATTAAATAAGCCTAAAAACCGCTCATAAAGAGTCTTTTTTAGGCTTTTATATTTTTAACCTGGCTTTTCAATTCTTCCATAGAGCGTTGCAGTTCACGCAATAATCCACTTTCTGAAGGTGTTTCCAGATTAAAAGTGAGCTTACTGTTTACCTGCCACAATTCCTGAATATCACTCACATTTACTTCAAAAGGAACATATTCCTGATTTAAGGAGATAAGTAATATTTTAGAGGGATCTGGAAGTTTTTGCAGTTTTTTTACCAATACAGAATCAGGTAGCACCACCACATAAATCTTGTTATTACTGGCTTCGTTCATACTGGCAACTGCTTTTCCCAGCACCCAGTCTTCCTGCTGAAAGCTAGGTAGCATACTGTCTCCCTCGATCTGAAAACCGCGATAGGTCGCGTTTCTATATTGTGGCAAAGGCAGGTCAAAAGCCGGGAGTTGCTGGTACCATTCTACGTCCTGTACATTATGCGGATAACCCGCTGCCGCCTTCTGATTGACCAGCACGAGGTTTTCATTATCCAGTTTATCAACCGTGACCACTTTAGGACTCACATCTCCCTTGCCTGCATTGAGGTTTTTCTGATTGCTAAAACCGTATAACCATAAGGGATTCACATTATATATACGTAACAGTTCGGTCACGACCTGTCCAGAAAGTTTGGTGCGCCCACGTTCTATATCTGCAGTAGAATTTTTAATACCTAAGGCTTCGGCAAATTCGGTTTGTGTGAGTTGCTGTTCTTCCCGTATCTGCTTAAAACGGCGCACATCGCCTGTTACATCGTTGATTCCCATATCGTAAATATACCATTATTTGGAAAAAATCCTAATAAATCTTTGGAAAAAGTCCGTAAAATAGGAAAATTACCTTAATTTTGGAATATCGCTTAGCATTATATGAATATTCAAAAATCCGGTGAAATAATAGAAAAATCGGCTTTTTACAGGGCAAAAACTGCAATAAATCCAGCCTTATGAACTTTGAACGCATCAAGGAAAAACTAACTATTCTCGCGGACGCGGCAAAATATGACGTTTCGTGTTCGAGTAGTGGCAGCAACCGTAAAAATATTAATAAAGGGCTGGGTGATAGCAGCGGCATGGGAATTTGCCACAGCTATAGCGAGGATGGCCGGTGCATTTCACTCTTAAAAATTTTACTGACCAACCACTGCATTTTTGATTGTGCCTATTGTGTGAGCCGCAGCAGCAATGATATAAAACGGGCTGCCTTTAAAATTCAGGAAGTGGTAGACCTGACCATTAATTTTTACCGGCGTAATTATATTGAGGGCCTTTTCCTGAGCAGCGGTATTTTTCATACGCCAGATTATACGATGGAACGGCTTATTGCGGTTGCCAAAAAACTGCGTCTGGAAGAAAATTTCAACGGCTATATTCATCTGAAGTCCATTCCCGGAGCGAGCGATGAACTCATGCGGGAGGCGGGACTGTACGCAGACCGGTTGTCTATAAATATTGAGATTCCCACGGTTTCGGGTTTAAAATTACTTGCGCCAGAAAAAGACCACAAAGATTTCATTAAACCGATGGAGAAGGTTAAAAATGAAATCATTCAATATAAAGAGGAAAAAAAGCTTATAAAATCGACTCCAAAATACGCGCCGGCCGGGCAAAGTACACAAATGATCGTGGGGGCAACCGGAGAAAGTGACAAGGATATCATGTATTCTGCCGTGCATTATTATGCAAAATATCAGATGAAACGGGTCTATTATTCAGGATATGTGCCAGTGATGCAAGATGAGCGTTTGCCCGCCCTAGGATCAGAAGTTCCTATTTTAAGGGAAAATAGATTGTACCAGACCGACTGGTTACTGCGGTTTTATGGTTTTGATGTACGTGAATTGCTCAATAATGAGCATCCCAACCTTGATGTGGATATAGATCCCAAACTGGGCTGGGCACTGCGCAATATGCATGAATTTCCCATAAATGTAAATACCGCTGAAAAACGTATGCTTGCCCGCATTCCCGGATTGGGTATGAAATCTGTGCATAAGATCATCAATGCCCGTCGCTACCGAAAACTATCTCTAGATCATCTAAAAGCGATAGGCGTAGCATTGAACCGGGCAAAATATTTTATCGTTTGCGATACACGCGACTGGCGTTTTAACGACCTCGCCCCAGAGCGTATCAAAAGCATGATCTTACAAGGATCGCAAAGCAAATATCAAAAAATGTACAACCAGCAGCTGCGCTTATTTTGAATATCATGCAAAGCCAACTTGTTTATGATGGAAGCTTTGACGGTTTTCTCACTGCGGTCTTTATGGTGTATGAAGAGCGGCTTCATGTGGTGAGTTTTACGCCCCAAACTTATTTTCAGACCGGGTTTTTCTCAGAAAGGATCGAAGTGATTACCGACCTTAAAAAGGCAGCCCGTGTTTGGAAGGGACTGGAAAAATTCAAAGGTTTCCGTAATGAGGTGTACTGGTCTTTTTTGAGTGAAATAGAAGGTAACGAATGTGTGCTGCTGCAAGCGATACAGTATGTGCTCAAAACCGCCCATGTTTCAGATTACGGGCATCCACAACTACTGAGTACCGCACAGGTAAGAAAAATGGTAGGCCGGGAAAAGCACCGCATGGAAGCATTTATACGCTTTCAGCTTACCAAAGATGTTATTTATTTTGCGACCATTGAACCAGATTTTAATGTGCTTCCACTTCTTGTGAAGCATTTTAAAAACCGTTATGCAGATCAACAGTGGATTATTTATGACGTTAAACGTAACTATGGTTTATATTATGACCTTTCCAGTGTAACTCCCATGCAGATGGATTTTGCCAAAAACTCTTCTGAAAAGTCTATTTTCACCCAAGATGAGGCAGATTATAGTGAACTTTGGAAAAATTATTTTAAAAGCACCACCATTAAATCGCGCATCAATTTAAAACTGCATATTAGACACGTTCCCAAGCGCTATTGGAAATACCTTAATGAAAAATCCCCTGGTTAACGTTTATTATTAATCCCCGCTTCAGTTTTTATTCCTTGACCTTCCTTCATGTTTCAAAATTTAAAAACTGTTTCAAAAGCATACCTCCCGATCTGGCTCGAAGAAAGTTGATTTTTTACTAAATCAAAATCTGATTTATTTTGCTGAAATACAATAAATTATATATTGAATCCTGCCATATGATCCATCTTAATTTTTTTTAATGATTTTAGTTAAATTATTCATCATTCGCTTTAATGGTATTTGTTAAATTACATACATTTACCGCCGTAAACACTAATTATAAAACGACTTAACATGAAAAAATTAATGTACAGTGCTTTTGCACTATTGCTTTTTGTATCGGTTTCTGCTTGTCGCGAAACTCAAGCGGATAAGACTGAGGATGCTATGGAAGATGTAGGAGACGATATTCAAGATGCTGCTGATGACGCTGGTGATGCTATTGAAGACGCTGCAGATGATGCTGGTGACGCAATTGAGGATGGCACAGACGAAATGACTGACGACAATATGTAATATTGTTCTAATATCAAATAAAACTGCCTGAAAATATAATGTTTTCAGGCAGTTTTTTAGTTATAACTTGTTTTCTAAGCGAGCAGAGCACTTTTAGTTTCTACACTGCGATCTATTTTTTTTACAAGGCCTTGCAATACTTTTCCAGGACCAACTTCTATAAATTCAGTGGCGCCATTTTCGATCATTTTTTGAACACTTTGCGTCCATTTTACCGGTGAAGTAAGTTGAAAAAGCAGGTATTCCTTAATTTCTTCTGGTTTTTTGACCGCAAACGTACTTACATTTTGATAAATGGGGCAATGCGGTTTTTCAAAGGTTGTATTTTCAATAGCGGCAGCGAGTTCTTCACGGGCCGGTTCCATAAGTGGGGAGTGAAATGCGCCACCCACGGCCAGGATCATCGCACGCTTTGCGCCACGTTCCTTCAAACGTTCACAAGCTTCTTCCACCGCTTTGGTTTCTCCAGAGATAATTAATTGGCCGGGGCAGTTATAGTTGGCTGCGACCACAATTCCATCTACATCGGCGCAAACAGATTCTACCGTCTCGTCATCAAGACCCAGAACGGCAGCCATGGTAGAAGGGGTTTTTTCACAGGCTTTTTGCATCGCTTGCGCACGGTGAGCTACTAGCTTGAGACCGGCCTCGTAAGTCAATGCCCCGTTTGCAACCAGCGCAGAAAATTCACCGAGGGAATGCCCGGCCACCATATCGGGATGAGCATCAGGTAAACTTTTAAAAAGCGCCACCGAATGAATAAATATGGCCGGTTGGGTAACTTTGGTTTCTTTAAGTTCATCGGCACTGCCTTCAAACATGGTTTTGGTAATGTCAAAACCCAAAATGTCATTGGCCTTCTTAAAAAGTTTTTGCGCTTCTTGCGACGATTCATACACGTCTTTGCCCATTCCTGTAAATTGTGCCCCCTGACCAGGGAATATATATGCTTTCATGGTAGTTGTTTTAGTAGTTACACAAAAATAGTTATTTGTAAAGGATTATCGTTTTTTCGGGTGTTTGTTCTGTTTATCCCTAAGGAAAATCTAAAAAGGAATCCAAAAAAAGACCTGACAGGTTTTTGAAACCTGTCAGGTCTGAGTTCATTCTGCATTGCCCTTTTGGGGGTAAGGGGGATTTACATTTCCAGTGTCTTAAGCACATCATTGTCCATCAGTAGTTCTTCAGGATTTTCAAGCGCTTCTTTAATGGCTACCAAAAAGCCAACGGATTCTTTTCCGTCAATGATACGATGATCATAAGAAACGGCCACATACATGATTGGGGCGACCACAATACCGCCGTCGCGCACAATGGGGCGCTCTACTATATTATGCATACCCAGGATCGCGCTTTGTGGTGGGTTGATGATAGGTGTGGAAAGCATACTGCCAAAGACCCCGCCATTGGTAATGGTAAAGGTACCACCGGTCATTTCATCAACGGTGATCTCCCCATCACGGGCTCGTATCGCGAGACGTTTTACTTCTTGCTCAATACCACGAAAACCTAAATTTTCTGCATTGCGAATCACGGGAACCATCAAGCCTTTTGGCCCAGAAACAGCAATGGAAATATCCTTATAATCATAGGTAAGCATCTCTTTGCCATCTATCATAGAATTTACGGCGGGATATTGGTCAAGTGCACGTACTACCGCTTTAGTGAAGAAAGACATAAAACCAAGACTTACCCCGTGTTTTTCTTTGAAATCTTCTTTGTATTTGCTTCTCAAATCAAAGATGGCCTGCATATCTACCTCATTAAAGGTGGTAAGCATCGCAGTTTCATTTTTAACCGAAACCAAACGCTCGGCCACTTTCCGGCGTAGCATCGATAACTTTGTTCTACTTTCCCCACGATTTCCGTTACCTGGTGTCCCCATAGAAGGTTGTGCCTGCACAGCGTCTTCTTTAGTAATGCGCCCATCACGCCCAGTACCTTTTACATTCTTGCTATCTATCCCTTTTTCATCAAGGGTTTTCTTGGCAGCAGGAGATGGGGTTCCGGTTGCGTAGGTTTTATTATCCTGTTTTTGATCTGGAGTGGTGGACTTAGAAGGTTGTTGCGTTTTAGCATTGGCCTTGTCATTAGTGTCTTCTTTCTCCTGATCTTTTGACTTTAATTCTTTTTCGGCAGACTCGTCTTTTTTCTCCTCCTTTTTCCCTTGATCTTTTGATTCTTTTTTATCAGAGCCACCGCCGGGTTTTTCAGCTTCGGTGTCAATGAGGCAGACTACTTCTCCCACGGCTACGGCGTCTCCCACTTCCGCTTTTAGGGTAATGATCCCACTGGCTTCTGCTGGAAGCTCAAGGGTTGCCTTATCGCTATCTACTTCTGCTACGGGTTGATCTTTTTCTACATAGTCACCATCTTCAACAAGCCATTGTGCGATTTCAACTTCGGTGATGGATTCTCCCGGGGAGGGGACTTTCATTTCTAAAGCCATAATAATTTGGTATTACTTTTTGATTTTGCAAATGCTAAAAATGGGATTTGCTTTATTGTTGTTTATTCTCAATTTTAAGCCATTTTAGGCTGATTTTAATCTGTTTATTCTGATTTTGAAGAAAATACATCTTCAAGAACACGCTGGTGTCTTCTTTTATAACGCGCCGAACTTCCTGCGGCCGGTGAACCATAGAATTTACGGCTGCACACCCTGAATTTTTGCGCTTCTGGAAGGTGCATCAGTAAGTGACCGTATGCGCCCATATTGCGTGGTTCTTCTTGTGCCCAGACAATATCTTTAGCGTTTTTATATTTTTTTATCGCTGCCCGAATCTCCTTTTTAGGGACAGGGAACAGTTGCTCTACACGTACCAGCGCTACATCATCACGTTTTAATTCTTCACGCTTGTCAAGCAGGTCATAATAAAACTTACCAGTAACAAACACCAGCGTTTTAACCTTGTCTGTTTTTACGCTGTCATCATCAATGCTCATCTGGAAACCACCTTCGGCAAGATCTTTTTTAGTTGAAATTACTTTGGCATGACGTAGTAGACTTTTTGGTGTAAAGACAATAAGGGGTTTTCTGAATTTTGTCTTCATCTGGCGGCGCAATAAATGGTAAAAGTTGGCCGGAGTGGTACAATCTGCTACAAACATATTGTCTACCGCACACATTTGCAGGTAGCGCTCCATGCGCCCGGAAGAATGTTCTGCACCCTGACCTTCATAACCATGGGGGAGTAGCATGACCAGACCATTCTGCAGTTTCCACTTATCTTCTGCGGCAGAAATGTACTGATCGATCATAATCTGGGCCCCATTACTAAAATCGCCAAATTGTGCCTCCCAAATAGGAAGGGTGTTAGGACTTGCCATTGCATATCCATAATCAAAACCTACCACGCCATATTCTGACAGTAGGGAATTAAAAATGTAGAAATGTCCCTGATCTCCCTTAAGGTTATTGAGCAGTACGATTTCTTCTTCGCTTTCTTCGACTTTAGTCACCGCATGGCGGTGCGAGAAGGTACCGCGCTCGGAATCCTGCCCCGTCATGCGCACATCATAGCCTTCTTTGAGCAAGCTACCGTACGCTAGTAATTCGGCAAGACCCCAGTCTATTTTATCATCTTCAAAATACATTTTCTTACGCGCAGCAATCAATTTTGAAATTTTACGCATGAATTTTTTATCATCGGGGAGGTGGGTAATCACTTCAGCGATTTCAGAAAGCGAATCCTGGTCAAAAGTTGTATCTACCGCCGTCATCATCTGCTCTTCGGTGGCTGGCTCAAAACCTTCCCACTCGTCACGCATGATACCGGTAATATGGGTGGTTTCTTCCTCTTTAGACTTTTCGAGCTTTTCTTCCAAGCCCTCTTTGTATTCTTCCTCGAGTTGTGCGACATACTTGTCATCGATAATCCCTTCCTTGATTAATTTTTCAGCATAAATATCCCGTGGATTATCATGCTTAGAAATCGCTTTATATAATTTAGGCTGGGTAAAACGGGGCTCATCCCCTTCATTGTGCCCATATTTACGATACCCTAAAAGGTCTATAAAAACGTCGCGACCAAATTCCATACGGAAATCGAGCGCAAACAACGCTGCATGTACCACCGCTTCCGCATCATCTGCATTCACGTGCAATATGGGAGAAAGCGTGGTTTTACCCACATCGGTACAATAGGTAGAAGAGCGGGCGTCAAGATAGTTGGTCGTAAATCCTATCTGGTTGTTGATGACAATATGTATGGTACCCTTCGTGGTATAACCGTCCAGCTGTGCCATCTGTATGACTTCATAGACTACGCCCTGCGCAGCAATGGCGGCGTCACCATGTACAATAATGGGCAGTACATGGTTGGGTTTGTCATAATGATGTTTGTCCTGTTTAGCACGGGCGATGCCTTCTACTACTGCGCCTACCGTCTCTAGGTGAGAAGGGTTTGGTGCGATATTGATATTGATCTCCTTGCCATTTTTGCTTTTTCGTTTTGAGGTCCAGCCCAAATGGTATTTTACGTCTCCGTCAAAAATCTCCTGGTCGTAATCCTTACCGTCAAATTCACTGAAAATATCCTTGGCGTTTTTACCAAAAATATTGGTGAGTGTATTCAGACGGCCACGGTGCGCCATACCCATTACAAACTCTTCTACACCGCGCTCTGCCGCTTCTTCTATAATGGCATCTACGGCTGGGATAAAACTTTCCCCACCTTCTAGCGAAAAGCGTTTCTGCCCTACGTATTTTGTATGTAAAAAGGTTTCAAAGGATAACGCCTCGTTAAGCTTTTTGAGGATGTGTTTTTTGGTTTCAGAAGGAAAATCAGGGTGATTGTCGTTTTGGTTAAGTTTGTTCTGTATCCACTCGATCTCTTCTGGCTTGCGGATATACATGTACTCTATACCTATGGCATCACAGTATATTTTCTCAAGATGCTCTATGATTTCTTTAAGCGTAGAATTGCCGATGCCTAAAATCTGACCAGCCGAAAAAGAGGTGTCTAAATCTTCCTGTTTCAGTCCAAAATTTTCTATGGCCAGCGTAGGGGTGTACTTGCGTCGCTCACGTACCGGATTTGTTTTTGTAAACAAATGACCACGTGTACGGTAACCATCTATGAGACGTACTACCTGAAATTCTTTTTCCAGGTTTTGTGGGATCTCAGTATTGCTGGCTTTTGCACCCTGTGGGGGTTGGTCTATAATCAGTTCTTCTGAATTCCCATTTTCTTGAGAACCAAAGTCAAAACCTTGAAAAAAGGCTCTCCAACTAGGCTCTACGCTGTCTGGATGTCTTAGGTACTGGTCGTATAATTCTGCGAAATATGCAGGCTGTGCTGCGTTGAGAAACGAAAATCTATCCATTATATGGTATTGAATCTGTCAATTTTTTGGGTAAATATGTCGCAAAAATACAATTTTTACGGGGCAAAGCTTTTCTGAATGGGTATTTTTATAGTTTTTGTTAACATTTGTTTAACGATAAAAAAGACCTGCGCTCTGCAAAATATTCCATTAATTTAATGATTGATAATGAAAAGCTAAGATTATGAAAAGGGGTGTGCTGATTTTTAAATGGTTAATCTGTTTCTATATGTTGCTAAGTATCGCTGATACAAATGCCCAAACCACAACATCTGATTTTTGGAACCGCGTTTCCTACGGCGGGAATCTGGGCTTGAGTTTTGGGAATGGTTATTTTTCTGGCAGCGCTGCACCAAGTGCTATTTATACCTTTAACCCTTACTTTTCAGCAGGACCCGGGCTCAATTTCAGCTATACGAAAGAGGAGTTTTATAAAGCAACGCTTGTAGGTGGTAGCCTTATCGCTTTGGTTAATCCTTACCCGTATGTGCAGTTTTCTGCAGAGCTGGAAGAATTGTATGTGAGCCAAAATATCACCTATTATGAACCAGACCAATCACGCGAATTCTGGAACACCGCTCTTTTTCTGGGACTGGGTTACCGCACTGGCCCGGTGACGGTAGGAATACGTTATAATGTACTCTATCAGGCTGATGACCGCGTATATGCCGATGCGTTTCAACCTTTTCTCAGGGTCTATTTTTAAGGGTTACTTTGGCTAATTCCCGTTGCAAAATGAGAATGCTTACCCCTTGAGCAAGTTCATCTACCCGTTGTATGGGCATGGCCTTGATGGCCGCCTCGTCAATGTCTATCACATAAAGCAGGTTGAGATAGCGCTCAAAATCTGAAATGATCAAAGCATAAATTGCGGCTACTAGATTGCGTCCTGTGTGTTTTATAATGGTGTGCAGATCGAAATTTTCTACTATCCCAGCGCGTAAAAAATCTTTGTTCAGCTGGCTAAGAAGTGCTTTAAAAAGCCCCTGCGTTTCGGCTTTTTCCAGAATAGCGTTTATTTCAGGGGTTAAGGGCATGGTATTTTGTTAGACGCTACACTTTACGGTTTATGAGGCTTGTTCCAAAATCGAGCAAAACCTGCTTTTTTTCGTCAGGAACTTTGATTTTTTCCAGTTTTTCAAAAGCGTGTTGGGTGTACCGTTCGATCTGTTTTTGTGTAGCTTGGGCTGCGCCCGAATCTATAAATAATTGTTTGACGGTTGTGATTTTTTCGGTAGGATCTTTGGGATCTATACTGAAAAGATGACGCAATTGTTGTGACATTCCAGGTTCTAGCTGATCGATTGCTGTAAGGTATAAAAAGGTTTTTTTGTTTTCGATAATGTCGCCACCTACTTGTTTTCCAAAGCTTTTTGGGTCACCGAAGGCATCCAGATAATCGTCCTGCAGTTGAAAGGCGATGCCCAGATCGCGCCCAAAATCATAGATATTGTCACAGCATGCTGTGGGAGCGCCCGCAACAATCCCCCCCATTTTAAGGGAAGCGCCTACTAAGACAGCCGTTTTAAACTCAATCATCTTCAGATATTCTGATAATATCACGTCATCACGTGTTTCAAAATCCACATCATATTGTTGTCCCTCGCACACCCTGATTGCGGTCTGGGTAAATAATTTGGCCAGATCCCTAAAGGTCTCACCATCATAATTTTCAAAAAGTTGGTAGGCATTGATGAGCATGGCGTCGCCAGAAAGGATACCCGTGTTTACATCCCATTTTTCATGAACGGTATCTTGGCCGCGCCGCAGCGGTGCTGCATCCATAATATCGTCATGTACTAATGAGAAGTTATGAAAAACCTCAACCGCAAGGGCAGCATCCAGTGCCTTTTCAAAGGAAGTGTCAAAAAGTTCTGCGGCCAGAAGTGTAAGGACGGGGCGTAATCGTTTTCCGCCTATCTTTAAAATATACAGAATGGGCTCATAAAGATTTTTAGGTTCGCGCGCTACAATACGTCGGTCAAGATAGGAAGTAAAAAGATTATTATATTCTTCAATAGAATGCATGAAATATTTTTCGGCAAAAATAGGGGAATAACGCCAATAAATACTTCAATAGATGAGGTCTTATACCATATTTTCAATAGTGATTAAATGAATTTATTCAAAATGTTAAATTTTATGAAAACCAAGGAAACTCTTTTTGTTTTTATAGTTTCCTTTGCTTATTTTTGCGCCGATAATGAAAACAGAAATTTTAAATACGGCAAGTGAACTTTTTTTAAACCTAGGTTTTAAAAGTGTAACGATGGATGATATTGCCTATGAGATGGGTATATCTAAAAAGACGATTTACAGTCAGTACAATCATAAAACAGAGCTGGTACAGGATGTTAGTTTTCATTTGCTCAACCAAATTTTTGAGGGTGTTGATGCCATTATACATGAAAATAAGAATCCCATTGAAGAACTCTATGATATAAAAAAGTATGTGTTGCAGCATTTAAAGGGGGAAAAATCCTCTCCTGCCCAGCAATTGCAAAAATATTATCCTAAAATTTATGATGCTCTAAAATCTAAACAGTACAGTTATATGCAAGCCTGCGTTTGCTCAAACTTAACCCGCGGCATAGAACAGGGGCTTTTTAGAAAAAACCTGAACATAGATTTTGTTTCACGCATATATTTTATAGGTATTACAGGTATTAAAGACACTGTTATTTTTCCGATTGAAGACTTTCCGGCAGCATCCCTACATGAGCGGTACCTTGAGTACCATTTAAGGGGTATAGTTACCACAAAAGGTCGTCAAATACTTAAAAAACTGATAAAACCGAATCACAATCAATGAGATATTTAATATTGATTACACTTGGCTTTTTTACCAGCCTTCTAGTTCATGCCCAGGATAGCATTGTGCCACAAACCTACCGGTTCAGTGTACAGGAAGCTATTGTGTATGGTTTAAAGAACAATTATTCTGTGCAGAATGCCCGCACAGACATTGCCATTGCCCTAAAGCAAAAGTGGGAGATTATAGCACAGGGATTACCGCAGATCAGTGGTGAGGTAAGCTATCAAAACCAGCTTATTCAACAGGTTTCCTTTATTCCGGCGCAGTTTTTTGACAGCAATGCCCCAGAGGGTGAATTTGTTCCTGTACAGTTCAGCCCCAAGCAGAATGTGGTTGCAAATACCACTTGGAACCAGTTGATTTTTGACGGTTCTTATTTTGTGGGTATCCAGTCTGCCAGAACGTTGCTTCAAATTTCAGAAAACGCCAAGGTAAAAACAGATTTGGAGATCAAAGAGGCTGTCACCTCGGCTTATGCCAATGTGCTGCTGGCCGAAGAAAGCCTTAAAATTCTCAGGGAGAATCTGGAAACGGTAGAAAAAAACCTGAGTGATACCCAGCAAATCTTTGAGAACGGCATGACCGAAGAAGAAGATGTGGAGCAGCTTAAAATCACTTATCTGGGCCTCGAGACAGATCTTAACAATACCGTGCGGCAACTGGCGATCGCTTTATGATATGCTCAAAGTTACCATAGGCCTTCCGCTGGAAAATAAAATCGCGGTGACTGATGATCTTGACGTTCTGGCCATGCATTATTATGACCTAGAGTTGCTTAAAAAAAGATTAAAACGGAGGAAAATATAGATTACCGTATTGCCGAAGATCAGGCCAATCTTGCAGAAGTAGAGGTCAAGCTTGAAAAGAGCAAAGCACTACCTACCCTGACGGCATTTGTTAATTATGGGGTTCAGGCCAATGGAAACGAATTCACTTTTCTAAACAGCGACCAGCAGTATTACGACCAGTCCATTCTTGGGTTTTCGCTTAACGTACCTATTTTTAGTAGCGGTATGCGCAGTGCACGTACCGCCCAGAAAGAGTTGGCCTACAAACAGCGCCTGATTGATCTGGAAGAGACCCGTAACCAGGTAATGCTAGAGATTTCAAAGGCGCGTAATAACTATCAGTTTAGTCTTGATAACTTCAGCACCCAGAAGAAAAACCTGGATCTGGCAGAACGCATCGAAGATAAAAACCAGACGAAATTCTTTGAGGGAATAAGCAGTAGTTTTGATCTTAGTGAGGCTCAGCAGCAGTTGTTTCAGGCGCAGCAAGATTATCTGCAGGCGATGCTCAACGTAATCACGAACAAAGCCGCACTTGAAAACGTGCTGGATACCACAAAATATCAACCCAAAGAGTCCAAAAATTAATTATTGAAGCTGTTATGAAATATTTTCTAAGCATACTTTTATTGAGCAGCGTTTTGCTTTCCTGTGGAGGCAGGACAGAATCTGTAGATCAGGTTATAGAAGAGGGTGACCTCTCTGAACTGAAGGCCAAGAAAACGGAAATTGATCAAAGACAGGGCGAACTCAAAGAGCAAGCAGACCGGTTAAGTGCCGCAATTGCTAAAAAAGATAAACGCACCCGCGCTGCGCTCGTCACTGTAAAAAAATTACAGGACAGCACCTTTAAACATTATATTGAGGTGCAGGGCAACGTGGAGACTGATAAAAACATTATCATTTATCCCGAATTTTCAGGCATTCTTACCGAAATCTATGTAAAAGATGGGCAGCGGGTTCGCAAAGGGCAGCGCCTGGCGAGAATAGATGACGGTGGTTTGAGCAGTGAGGTCTCGCGCCAGAAAGCGCAGACCGCATTGGCAAAAACGACCTATGAGCGCCAAAAACGGCTCTGGGATCAAAAAATTGGCTCAGAAATGGCTTTTTTGGAGGCAAAAACCAATTACGAAGCTTCACAAGCAGCCACCGATCAACTGAGTTCACAAGTAGGTAAAACGATCATTACAGCCCCATTTTCAGGTGTAGTAGATGATATTATTGCAGACCAGGGCGAGGTGGTAAGTCCTGGACAAACACAGGTGCTCAGGCTCGTAAACCTGGAGGATATGTATGTAAACGCCTCAGTGCCCGAAGCTTTTTTGGGCAAAGTGCAAGAAGGAACATCGGTGATTATAGAACTGGGTTCGCTGGGTAAAGATTATCAGGGAACGATAAGACAGGTAGGTAATTTTATCAGTCCAGATAACCGGACCTTTGATGTAAAAGTCGGCATTCCCAATCCAGACAGCGCCATAAAACCAAACCTAATCGCCACGGTAAAGATCAATGACTTTACGGCTGAAAATGCGGTTACCATACCAGAAAATATAATTCAACAAAATGCTCAGGGCAATAGCATTGTTTACGTTTATGAGCCCAAAACAGATAGTACTGGTGTTGCAAAACAGGTTAAGGTAATTCAGGGTTACACCTATAATGATAAGGTACAGATCACCAGCGGACTCAACGCGGGCCAATCTCTTATTGTAGAAGGGGCACGCTCGCTGCGTGATGGTCAGGAAGTGGCAATACAAAGGGCAAATAAGAACCAGAATTAAGAAAGAATGGCTAAAAACACCTATAAAGAATTTGGTATTTCCTCATGGGCGATAGACAACAAGATGACCGTTTACGTGATCACGGCCATTATCTTGATAAGTGGTATTGTTTCCTATTATACCATGCCCAGAGAGGCTTTTCCCGAGGTTGTTGAGACTAAGATTTATGTAAGCTCTATAAATCCGGGTAACGCGGCAGAAGATGTTGAAAAATTTATCACCGAACCCCTGGAAGAGGAATTTAACGATATAGGTGGTGTAAAGGAAATTTCATCTACGACCCTTCAGGACTACTCGATGATAATTGTTGAGTTTGAAGAAGATATTAATGTAGATGTTGCCAAGACAAAAGTTAAAGATAAAGTAGATCTGGTCAAGGCCGAAACGACCTGGCCCACCCTAGATAATGGTGCCAAGGTAGAACCCAATATATTTGACCTCAATATTTCTGAAGAGCAGCCCATTCTTAACATCAATTTTACGGGTGATTTTCAGGTGCAGCAGTTAAAGGATTATGCCGAGCACCTTCAGGAAAAGATAGAACTTTTACCTCAGATCAAGGAAGCTACCATACGTGGGGCAGAAGATATGGAGGTGGAAATTGCCGTAGATATCTATAAAATGACCGCCTCAAAGGTGAGTTTTGATAATATTATCAATGCGGTGCGGGGAGAGAACAATACCATTTCTGCCGGAAATGTCATCGTGAATGGCCAGCGGAAAAACATACGTGTAATTGGTGAAATTCAAAATCCCAATGAGCTGCGCAATGTGGTCGTAAAACGAGACGGCGGTAACATTTTTCTTAAGGATCTTGCCACTATTAATTTTAGGGAAAAAGACCCTACTACTTTTGCCCGTGAATCGGGTGACCCTGTGGTCATGCTTGACGTTAAAAAACGTGCCGGCAAAAACATGATTGAAGCGGTGGAGCAAATAAAAGAAATTGTCGCTCAGGAGCAGCAAGATTATTATCCAGAGTCCCTGCATATTTCTTTAACGAATGATCAGTCTATAAAGACGGCCAACCAGGTAGATGATCTGGTAAACAATATTATTTTTGGAGTGATATTGGTAGTGGTAGTGCTCATGTTCTTTTTGGGCTTTCGCAATGCACTCTTTGTAGGTTTTGCCATTCCACTTTCTATGTTTATGTCGCTAACGATACTTTCCAGTTTTGGACTTACCCTTAACACGATGGTACTTTTTGGCCTCGTGATGGGCTTGGGGATGCTGGTGGATAACGGTATTGTGGTGGTAGAAAATATCTATTCGTTGATGGATCAAGGCATGCCGCGCCTCAAAGCAGCAAAACAGGGTATGGGAGAGATTGCCTGGCCCATAATCGCCTCTACAGCTACAACTTTGGCAGCATTCTTCCCATTGGGGTTATGGCCGGGCACGATAGGGAAATTTATGATCTTTTTTCCCATTACACTTTCGGTGGTGCTTAGTTCGTCCCTTTTTGTGGCGCTCATCATTAACTCGATGCTCACCTCGCAGTTTATGAAAACGGAAGAAGAGGAGCTGTCAAAGAAAAAATTGATACGCAACAGCCTTATTTTGGCCGGTATCGGCATTATTCTTTTAGTCGCTGGTTTTGCGATGGATGTTGCTGGTTTCCGCGGTATAGGTAATTTATTGTTGTTATTCGCCATTTTGCTGTGGTGCTACAAATATTTTCTGGCCGGTGCGGTGCGTTACTTTCAGTTTAAATCCTTAAAAAAACTAGAGGAATTTTACGGGCGGTTCTTAAAATATGCGCTTCGCGGAAGAAAGGCCTATGTATTCTTTTTTGGCACCTTGATCATGCTTGTGCTTGCTTTTGTTATGCTGGGTATCGTGCAGCCTAAGGTGTTGTTTTTTCCAGAGAATCAGCCCAACCAGATCATCACTTATATTGAGTACCCTGAAGGTACCGCCATTGAAAAAACTGACCAACTTACTAGAAAGATTGAGCAGCGCATCTTTGATGTAATTCGTAAATATGAAGATCAAGATGGCTATAATTATATGGTAGAAAGCGCTATTAGCCAGGTAGGGCAGGGCGCCGGCAACCCACAAACTGATGGCGGCCAGAGCAATGAGATGCCACAAAAAGGTAAGATTACCCTCTCAATGCGTGATTTTAAACTACGTCGTGGGGTAAAAAGCAGTCAGGTACTTTCTGAAGTGCGTGATGCGGTTAAGGGTTTCCCCGGTGCCTCGGTAATCGTTGAGAAAGATGCTGCTGGCCCACCCACGGGATATCCTATAAATATTGAATTGAGGGGTGAAGATTATGGGGAAATGCTTGTGCAAGCAGAAAAAATGCGGAATTACATAGAAAATTTAGGTGTAGATGGCATTGAAGAACTCAAAATCGACGTAAATAAATCAAAAGCAGAGCTCGATGTTACTGTAAATAGGCAAAAAGCCGGTCAACTGGGTATATCCACCGGGCAGGTAGGCCAGACTTTGCGCCGTTCAGTCTATGGGGAAGAAATTTCGACCTATAAGGAAGGTGATGATGATTATGAAATTAATGTGCGTTTTGCTTCCCAAAACCGGTATGATGAGAATGTATTGTTCAACCAGCCGGTCACTTTTAGGAACAATGAGGGGAAAATTATACAGGTGCCCATTGCGGCATTGGTAGATAGAAATTCTTCGGCTGCTTTTAGTTCCATAAAAAGAAAGGATCTTAAACGGGTGATCACCGTATATTCCAATGTGTTGGAAGGGGCTAATCCCACCGAGATTGTAAACCAGCTCAAACAGGAGTTAAATGGCTACGAGCTGCCAGAAGGCATCAACTATTCCTTTACCGGAGAGCAGGAAAAGCAAGCCGAAAATATGAGTTTTCTGCTCTTGGCGCTGGGTATCGCGATGGGCTCGATCCTGCTTATTCTTGTGGCGCAGTTCAACTCGATCTCAAAACCCATTATTATCCTTATGGCGGTGATTTTAAGCCTAGTTGGGGTGTTTTTTGGACTCATCATCTTTAATATGGACTTTGTGGTGATCATGACCATGATGGGTATTATCTCACTGGCCGGTATTGTGGTCAATAATGCGATCGTACTTATCGATTATACCCAGATCCTTATAGACCGTAAAAAGGAGGAACTGGCTATGGAAGACGAGCAATTGCTTACGCGGGAGCAGTATTTTGAAATAACCGTGGCTGGTGGAAAATCACGCTTGCGCCCCGTACTTTTGACGGCGATCACTACTGTTTTGGGCTTGATTCCGCTTGCGGTAGGGCTCAATATTGACTTCTTTAGGTTATTTACAGATTATGATCCGGGGATCTATATAGGTGGTGATAATGTGATTTTCTGGGGCCCGCTGGCATGGACGGTCATTTTTGGTCTTGTATTCGCAACATTCTTGACCCTTATTATTGTACCGGTGATGTTCTACTTGGTAAACCGGGCAAAAGTGCGCTTTGCGGAAAATAAGAAAACCAAAACTGAAAGAAAGGCAGAAGCCCGATTACACCAAGACAGTAAACAGGCTGAATAATGGAGCGTGTTAGCAAGAACCTACAAGGCGGTGTGCTGAGCTTGTCGAAGTGTTTCGCCGTAGGCCTACATTTGTTTTTAGTAAAGATTAATTTTAAAGGAAATAAAGAATGAGAAGCTAGAAGAGTATTCCGGTTTTTTATACTCAATATATTAATTAGATCTTTCAAAATTAAGCGTTACCGTTCCGGTAATCGTAGCTGGGATATCCTGAATGGTCTGCATTTGCGTGATGGTAAGTTGAAGTTCTAAAGTGTTTTCATCTAATTCCAAAATGGTGATTTCTTGAACCTCTGTGCCATTATCTATGGTAAGCAGGGTTGCTGTGCGCGACCAACTTCCCATATTTAAGAAATCGCTCGCCTTAACTTCCTGTTGCTCATCATAGGTCTGCGGGCCGAGTGTCAAATTCACATTTTGCAGATATGATCCTGTAGCGGTAAACGCATTATCTTCGGTAAAAATAAGCTGTAGGTCGTAGTTGCTTCCGCTGCCGGTAACCGGTGCGGTCACGGGTATCCCACCAGCGTCAAAGGAAGCTGTAGCATCTGATAACAACACTTCGGTTAAATCCCATTCTCCCACAATAAGATCGGCTTCGGGTATGGGCTCAGGTGCTGCCCTTTCGGTAAAATCGATGGGCTCATTATCGCAAGAGAGGAATAAAAAAACGGATAAAAAGGTAAAAATGAAAGGATTTAATTGCTTCATAGCGCATCATTCTTTTGAACCTTGAAATATAGGTAAAAAATAAATGCTGTATATTTTGAATTTCTCACAAGCTTTTCCGGTCAAAAATCGAAAGCTGGTTTATAACTTACTTTTTCACAAAAACCATACAGTGCTGCCATGGCAGATTGGCTATATTTTCCTTGAGTTGCATTCCCGCTGCCTGCATCTCCTTGACAGCTTGTTTTTCGGTCATTTTGTGCAATCTCTTTATGGGAATATTTTCATCTTCACCCCGATATTCGATGAGGTAGATTTCGCCGTCAGGGCGCAGCGCTTTTTTTATGGATGCGATCATTGCTACGGGGAAATTAAACTCGTGGTACACATCAACCATGAGCACCTTATCCACCGAATTTTCAGGCAGATTCACGCTTTTTTCGCTTCCCTTAATAAGCTCAACATTCCTGATGCCTGTTTCCTGTTTCTTGGTGCGCATGGCACTCAGCATTTCATCCTGAATATCTACCGCATAAACAAGGCCTTTTGAAGCGATGGGAGCCATTTTAAAAACATGATATCCAGAACCTGCACCGATATCTGCCAGGGTATCCTCAGCAGAAATACCCATATCAAGCAGTAATTTTGAGGTATTTTCTTCTTCTTCGCGTTCAGAACGTTCTAGCCAGTTTATGCCTTGATAACCCATTACATGAGCGATCTCTCGACCCATATACCATTTCCCTATACCGTCAATGTCTCCTGTTTTATAAGTATATGGTCCATCTGAAGTGGATTCCTGTCCACGGCATTGTGCAAAAAAGAGCGCTAGGATGACAAAGCAGAAAGAGTAGGCAGATTTGTGCATTTTGCGTCTATGAAATATTATAAAGAATACAGGAAAAGGACTGATTTACTGTCTGGAAAAGGTGATTTTATTTGTGCCCGTTGCGTTTTCCACCGTGTCATCCACTATTTGTGGGGATACGCTAGCGAGATCAATGCTAAGACGTAGAGTGGTTTCGGAAAGTTCCTCTATAGTTGCTGTGACGAGTTCACCTTCATTGGTAACCGTAAGTTGATTTTCAGAAACACTATATTGACCGGAGAGCAGCAAATCACCGTTGCCTGTCTCAAGTGGGATTACTTCGGTCTCGGTCTGGCCTAGAGCTTCATAGGTAAGATCGATGGTAAAGCTGCCATTTTCTCCCACCATGTTGTCTTCATCAAAAGTAAGCTGATAATCATAATTTTTTCCTTCCCAGGTAAAATCTGCCGTAAGGGGGAAGCCCTGCACCGTGACAGTGGCATTGCCATCATCTACGGTGTTTGCCGTCATGTCCCAGGTGCCCACGATAAGATCTGCACTGGCAGGGGCGGGAGTACCATCATCATCGCTTTTACAGGAAGTAACGCTAATAATGCATAAAAAGGCCAGAATGGGGGTAAAAATTGCTTTCATAAAGTGGTTTTTCGGTTTATATGCTAATGTACCATTAAATACTAAATTTTTGTAATTTTTTGGCTAAAAGGCTGATTATTCAGTTGCTGTGTCGGGATTGTCTTATTTTTCCGCCCTAGGCGAAAGGGAAAACCGCTCATTAGGTGTGAAAATCGGTTGTTTTTGAGCAAAAAAGGAGGTGTTTTCCTTTCTTTTTGTGCATTAAAATTAAAATTATACCGGTTGAAAAACCAAATAGCGCCTTATCTTCTTAAATTTGCGCTTTCAAAAAATGCAACCATGTATAGAACGCACGATAATGGCGCCCTTAGGGCAAACAATATAGGAGAAACTGTAACACTCGCTGGCTGGGTTCAGAAAAGCCGTGACAAGGGCTTTATGATCTGGATAGACCTACGCGACCGTTATGGCATCACCCAACTTATTTTTGACGAAGAGCGTACGCCAGATGAAGTGATGAAACTTGCCAAAACCCTGGGGCGTGAGTTTGTGATACAGGTTACCGGTAAAATTATAGAGCGCGAGTCTAAAAATGCAAATATACCCACCGGCGACGTTGAAATATTAGTCGAAGAGCTTAAAGTGCTCAACGCGGCCAAAGTGCCACCGTTTACCATAGAAGATAAAACCGATGGCGGCGAGGACCTGCGCATGAAGTATCGCTATCTGGACATACGCCGGAATGCGGTAAAAGAAAAACTTATTTTTCGGCACAAGGTGACCATCGCGGTACGCAATTACCTGTCGGAAAAAGGATTTATTGAGGTGGAAACACCCTATTTGATTAAATCGACTCCAGAAGGTGCACGGGATTTTGTGGTGCCCAGCCGTATGAACGAAGGGCAATTCTATGCCTTGCCACAATCGCCACAGACCTTTAAGCAATTGCTTATGGTAGGTGGTATGGATAAGTATTTTCAGATTGTAAAATGCTTTCGTGATGAAGATTTGCGTGCCGATCGCCAGCCTGAATTTACGCAGATAGACTGCGAAATGGCCTTTGTGGAACAGGAAGACATCCTGAACGCTTTTGAAGGATTGACAAAACATTTGCTGAAGGAAATAAATGGCGTGGAGATTGAACAATTTCCACGGATGACCTACGATGATGCCATGCGTAAATACGGTAACGACAAACCCGACATTCGCTTTGGGATGGAATTTGGAGAACTCAATGACGTAGCTCAGCACAAAGATTTCAAAATATTCAATGATGCCGAACTGGTTGTGGGGATCGCCGTTCCCGGCGGCGCATCGTATTCCCGAAAGGAGATTGACGCGCTTGTTGATTGGGTGAAGCGCCCGCAAGTGGGAGCACTGGGCATGGTGTATGTAAAATATAATGCAGATGGAAGCTATAAATCTTCGGTAGATAAATTTTATGATCAGGAAGATTTGGCGCAATGGGCCGAAAAAACAGAAGCAAAACCCGGGGATTTGATCTGTGTACTCTCCGGCGATAGTCGAAAAACACGCCCTCAACTGAGCGCTTTGCGTATGGAAATGGCAACGCGCCTTGAACTGCGAAAAGCGGATGAATTTGCTCCACTATGGGTTACCGATTTCCCACTTCTGGAATGGGATGAAGATACTAACCGTTACCACGCGATGCACCACCCATTTACCTCCCCAAAGCCCGGCCAGATGGAACTTCTTAAAACTGATCCCGGTGCGGTAAAAGCCAACGCCTACGATCTTGTGTTGAATGGCAACGAAATAGGTGGCGGTTCCATACGTATTCACGACCGTGAGACGCAGGCCAAAATGTTTGATTATTTAGGCTTTACCGAAGAAGAGGCAAAAGCACAGTTTGGTTTTCTCATGGATGCTTTCACCTATGGCGCACCACCGCACGGCGGTATTGCTTTTGGTTTGGATAGACTGGTCGCTATTCTAGGTGGTCAGGAGACCATACGTGATTTTATCGCGTTTCCCAAAAACAATGCGGGCCGTGATGTAATGATAGACGCCCCGGCTAAGATTGATGACGCGCAGTTGAAGGAATTGAATTTGAAAGTTACGGTATAATTTAAAAAACCGATTTTTAGGCCATTTTTCTGCTTTTTAAACACAAAAAACCCGGCAAATAGCCGGGTTTTTATATTGATAGATTAGACTTTTTATTGGATTATCCAGTTTTCAAGATTAATATTTTCTAATCTCTGGAATTCATTTACATTTTGAGAAACCATTACCATATCGTGGGCAATGGCCGTAGTGCCAATTAACAAATCAAAATCACCTATTAAAGTACCTGCTTTTCTAAGTCTGGCTTTCTCTTTGGCGTAGATGGGAATACCTTTAGTTATTGGGATAATGGTAATATTCTCAATAAAACGGTTGATGATATCCAAATTTTTTTTCGGGTTTCTACTATGTTCAGCACCGTAGGTTAGCTCGGCTAGAGTAATTTCTGATATAAAACAATTTTCTGTTCCAACAGTAGAAATGAAATCATCAATATTGTATTTACCCCTAAATAAATATATGCAGATATTTGTATCTAAGAGATAGCTTTCATTCAAATCCATCTATTTCGCGACTTTGGATTCTTGAATCCTTGATGTCCTTTATTATTTCTTCTGCGGTACGCTCATCATCCCAAGCATCATATAAATCACTGATATTTGTTTGTTTTGGTATTTTGTCATCAATGGAATTAGTCAATGCGATAATTAGTTCTTTCTTTGATTGTGTGTTTAAACTCTTAAAAAAGCCAAGGTATCTCTCGGTGATTTTAATGTCTGCTTTTATAGTTCCCATGATCTAATTGTATTGCTTCAAACTTAATTTCTATTATAAATATAGTGAATTATTAGATAAAAAAATCTTGAACAGTATTGAAGGCCGTATTCAAAAATTAATTGATGCGTCATAAACCTACTAATTTCTCGCTTGTAAACACAAAAAACCCGGAAAATAGCCGGGTTTTTTGCATTATTAATAAGGTTTTGGACTAATTATTCATTGATGGTCCAACCTGCACCCCAAGTATCATAGTCTGTTTCATCTATTTCATCATTGCCCAGCCCAGTCAGGAAATCGCCATCATCAAACGTATATCCAGTTTCGTTGGAAACGTTGGTTGTTACGCCATTTAATACTACGTCTACAGCGTTTAAAAGATCGTCGATAACATGTTGACCGGTAGGGCTATCTCCCATATCACCATCAAGTACAAATGCAGTTTCAACGTTGTTGATTACAACATTGCTGAAAGTTCCTTTGGTTCCTGCTCTAATGAGCATCCCGTTACCGGTGCCTTCAAAACCATTAATGGTTACTTTATTAAAAGTTGGGTCTGAGTAGAAAATAGGATTAGAATTGTTTCCATTGTCCGTATTAAAACCATCACCCTCAAAACCGTTACCGTGAGATTCAAATTGAGTGATATAAACCTCACTTATCGTACCAGACCATCCGTCGGTCCAGTCTACAGAGTCATCTTCCATCCCTACCATAGAAACGTAGCGGGCATTTACGGTACCTCCAAAGAATTCTACACCATCATCAGCACCAATATAGGCTTGAATATGATCTACGATGGTTCCATTTCCTACACCATAAAAGGAAAACCCATTGTTTTCAGATTGGCCGTCTGCCGCACCTCCTGAATATTCTACGCGCACGTAGCTAATAACACCAGAATAATCTGATGCATCTCCTCCTCCGTAAGGTAAACCACCTATTTCTGAAGTTGCAGTAGAACCAGACGCAGCCGAAGTGATGGGCGCGCGGCCTAATATAATAAGTCCTCCCCAATCACCCGATGCAGGTTCATCTGCTGCAGATGTCATTACTATAGGATTGCTGGCAGTACCCTGTGCAGCTATTGTCGCTCCCTGTGAAATGGCGATATACCTATCGGTACCACTAGTTGCTCTTATTACGGTACCTGCAGGAATTGTTAAAACAGTACCCTGTGCCATAACCAAGCTACCGGTCAAGGTATAATTGTTATCTGCGTTTAAGGTAAGATCTTGTGTGTATGTCCCCATAAGTTCAATATCCTGTCCTGTCTCTTCACCATCACCGGTGTTGCCGCCGCCATTGTTGTTTGTGACGCTATTGTCAGTATTGTTAATAACGATATCGGCAGTATCATCGGCTTCGCACGAGGCAAAAATAAGCGCCGCTATGGTAAGGCCTGTAAATAAATAGTTTGTCTTCATCGCATTTTAAGTATTAGAATTAATTTTTGTTCAAGATTTAGTTTAAAATTTATATTTAGCAGAAAGTGACAGGTTTATACCGCGTTTATAGGTAGAGATGGTCACATCGCCAAATGAGGTGTTTTCCCTTATATATTGAATATTAGGGTCAAGAAGATTTTTTGCGCTGAAATTTACCTCCCAATTGTTTCCTATTTCATTACGAAGAACAAAATCCAGTGTGCTCACACTTTTCTCAACGATATTGCCCAACTGGCCAGAACCCAGCGCGTCTATGCGATCATCAAAATAGGAAAATATAATATTTGCTACAGGCTTATAGTTTTCCATACCGGTAGGGCTATAGTTAATATCTGCATTGAGCAAGAATGGGGAAGCTCCCTGCAGCTCATCAGATCTGTCAAGCGTAGATGAAAAAAGACCGTTTGAACTTCTCAAATCCTGATGGGTGTACATGTAAGTGCCGTTAAAGCCAATACCCAGGTTTGCCTTGCCGTTCTCATCTGTGATGAGGTTTTTGCGTAGCTCCAGTTCTACACCATATACATTAGCTTTGTCGCCGGTTCTAAAATAGCGCTGGGTGCCGGTTGCGTCGTTTGCTATAACCTTGTTTATCGGGTCTTTGATTTCTTTTGCAAAGCCAGCGATTGAAAACAGTTCTCCGCTGGAGATAAACCATTCATACTTGAGATCAAGATTGTAAATGTTAGAAATGGCGGGGTCATTTAAAATATCAGGATTCCCACCTACGCGGGTAGTCACATCTTCATATACAAATGGTGATACCTCTTTAAATTCTGGAAAAGACACGGTTTTAGAACCAGATAATCGCAGATTCATATCATCGTTGAGCGTATATTTAATGTTTAAACTGGGTAGGTAAAAATTCTCATAGACATCCCTAAATCCTGGATCGCTAGGTGCTACGTTGATAACATCATAATTGATGGATTGTGTAAAGGATTCTGCCCTGAATCCTGGCACAAAAAGCCATTTCCCCGTTGTGATTTCGGCATTTACATAAGCTGCATGAATATCTAGATTTCCTGTATAGGTGTTTTCTGGAAGCCCCGGTACATTTCTATTCCCCAAACCACTGTCTGGAATTTCATTGATGACAAAAGTATCATACACATTCCCTAAGTTGGGAACATTAAAAATAGCATCTAGATTGTTTATATCGGTGACCTCGGTACGGTTTTCAAGCAGGTCATAACCGTAGCGAATATTTTCAAAATAGCGTTCTTTCGTCCGGCCATTATAACCAACGTTGAGCACAAAATTGTCGGATGCACTGTATTCAAGGTTCAGGCGACTGTTCAGTTCTTCATCTTCTATATTCTGAAAATAGCGCTGGTTATCAAAATTGGTATTATTATAAAAACTTGGATTTGTTGAATCGTCACCGTCCAGCGCCAGGTCATAACGCTCTAGGGAGAAGCGTTTTCTATCAGGCTGATGAGAGAATACCTTATTGTAGCCTACGCCCCAGTCTAATTGAAATTTATCATTTATGGTATGTAATCCAGACAATTGGTTTACTGAAATAAGATCTTCCTGAAAAAGAATATTTTTCACAAAAAAGCCCTTGTTGATATCTAAAATGGCATCCCTGTTTTGACCTGTTCCGTCTAGGCCAAAATTTCCTACTTCGTCTGAAGAACTGTTTAGGAAAAGTGAGTTGAAACTAATACGGTGATCACTCCCTATCCTATAGGTAAAGTTAGCCAATGCCGTTGTGTTAGTGCTGTATTCAAACTGCTCAACATCGTCAAAACGTTGCTTGTAAACTGTTGTAAAATCTACCGCAGAACCTTTTCTGTATTCAAAATCATTGGAGAATGAAGCTGTAAAAAACATGCTTAAACGATTGTCATTTTTAAACTCAAATGATTTTCCTCCAGAAATACTTCCTACCACATTGATGGGTTCACCGCCACTTACAGGGTCAACAGGATGTGAAAGCACAACTGCAAAAGGATTATGAGCATAACGGTTATAGAAGCCAAAATAGCCTGTACCCTCACTACGCACAAAATTTTTGCCAGATGCACGTGTGTTTATGCCGGTTCCGAGATTAATATCTAAAAAACCACGCCCTTTATAATCCTTGGAAACGACATCTATGTTACTCGCTGCAAAATCACCGTAAAATTTCGTCGAATACGCTTTGCTCACTCCAACGCTTTGAATAATATCTGACGGAAAGATATCGAGATCTATATTTTTCTTTTCGATATTATTTGAAGGAAGAGATAGCCCATTAAGGGTGGTATTGAGGTACCGGTCACCCAGACCACGCACATATACATTGCCACCTCGTTCTTGTTTAGAGACCCCGGAGATTTTTGCGATGGCCGCAGCGGCATCACTCACCCCTTTTCTGGCCAACTCATCGGCACCTATATTTTGTTGTATGGAAACCGCGTTTTTTTGTTCCAATAAAAGAGCCACCTCAGATTCCCGTGAAGTGGTTGTGGTAATCACCACCTCGTCCAATGTTGCTGCACTGGCCCCCAGACCAGCATTTACGGTAGTTACCTTCCCGGCTTCTACGTTCACATTGGGTATCTCCAGCGTTTCATAACCCACAAAACTAAATACAAGGGTATAATTTCCTGCATCTACATTATCTATTTTATAAAGACCATCAAAATCCGTTGTGCCCCCTTTTGAAGTGTTTTTGAGTTGGACGGTGGCAAAAGGAAGCGGTTCATTATTGGCCTCTTTATCACTTAAAACGCCTACAATACTTCCTTTTTCTTGTGCAGCGGCAGAAAACACCGTTGTTAATAGTAATAAAAGTATATAGATTGATCTCATGTGTTGTTTCGATTTATATGTGGGCAAAGTAACGGCACACCTGTAATGCTAATGTTACCTTAGCATTAAACAAGAATGACCATTGTGTTACGCTAATGTTAACCGTTTTAAGATTAGAATATATAATCTGTGGAAAGCGTTCGTTCTTCAAAAAATGTATCTTGCGATAAATAGAAGGAGCAGTTATGATGCACTGGGAGCAATTATTATCTTTAAAGCGCTACGGCGATACTGTAAAACGCCACCGAAAGGAGCAAGATGAGACCCGATTGGGTTTTGAGGTAGATTATGACAGGATTATATTCTCTTCGGCTTTTAGGAGTTTGCAAGACAAAACCCAGGTCATCCCACTTAGCAAGACCGATTTTGTGCACACTCGGCTCACGCACAGCCTTGAGGTTTCGGTGGTGGGGCGCTCACTGGGAAGGCTGGTGGGTGAGAAACTTCTTGAAAAATATCCCGATCTGTCATTTATTCACGGTTATCGGTTTAGCGATTTTGGAGCTATTGTGGCCGCGGCCTCGCTTGCTCATGATATAGGCAACCCGCCCTTTGGCCATTCTGGAGAAAAAGCGATCGGGGCCTATTTTGAACATGGAGCCGGGATGCGTTATAAGCAAAGCCTGACAACGAAAGAATATCAGGACCTTGTCAAATTTGAAGGTAATGCAAACGGTTTTAGGATTCTCAATGAATCCAAGCCTGGCGTTTCGGGCGGCATCCGACTTTCATACGCCACCTTGGGCGCTTTTACGAAATATCCCAAGGAATCACTTCCGCATAAACCCACGACGCATATAGCCGATAAGAAATATGGTTTTTTTCAGACCGAAAAGGCTTTTTTTGAAGAAGTTGCTGCAGAGTTGGGTATGACCCGAACTGGCACCGGTGATGATCTGGGCTTTGCGCGGCATCCGTTGGCTTTTTTAGTCGAAGCAGCCGATGATATCTGTTATACTATTATAGACTTCGAAGACGGAATCAACCTCGGGCTTATCCCTGAAGAATATGCGCTTGAATATCTGATTAAACTTGTGGGGGAGGCCATAAATAAAGATAAATACAACCAGTTAAAAGATACGGCATCGCGCCTTAGTTACCTGCGCGCGCTAGCTATTAATACGCTTATTCGGGAAGCTGTTGATGTTTTTATGAACCATGAAAATCAGATGCTGGCCGGCGAATTTCAGGTGAGTTTGCTGGATAAAAGCAAGTTTAAGGCACAAATAAGCGACATCATCAGCCTGAGCGTAGCGCGTATTTACCAAAGCCGTGAGGTCGTGGAAAAGGAGATTGCAGGTTTTGAGATTTTGAGCACTTTGCTTGACGCCCGCACTAGAAGCATTGATGATGACTCCCTGCATTATAACCAGTTGATCACAAAATTATTTGAGGCTCCGGCACGTCAGGAAAATCATGGGCTTTATGACGAACTTATGGCCATTTGTGGCGAAATAACCATGCTCACAGATAGTAAAGCGTTACGTTTTTATAAGAAAATAAAGGGGATGGATATAGACTGAACATGAATATACATCGAATGAAAATCAATGTTTTATAATTTTCTCCTGCTGAGATCTCTGGTGAAATGATGTATGATCAAGATATCAATCCGATTTTCGGTAATGATGTTATAAATTATTCGGTAATTGCCTTCAATTAATTCCCTAATGTTTTTCTATCAATTTCTACTACCTTTTTTCCTGAATATTGGTGTGATTTAAGAACTTGCGTTTTCTGCTTGATACGATCTACCTGAAGTTTCGCATATCTTTTAGAGTCTTTAGAAATATAATCAGCAATATCTTTTAAATCATTTTTAGCCTGAAATGTGCAGTTTATTTGAACCATGAACCGGTTTCCTTTTCAAGCTCTTTTTCAGAAATAACTTATCCATTTTTAGATTGTTGATTCGCCTTTTCGATTTTTTCAATGATTACAAGGCGTTCTATTAAGTCATCAATGGAAAACTCCTCAGGAAAATTTTCAATTTGCTTTTTTAATATTGTTTTGGTCAATATGGCGTATTTCTTAAGGTTTTAGATATACGATTTTTTCAAATCGATTTTATCGAGTTCTTGTATTGTTTAGGTGATAAAGAAATTTAAGGATCTTCACTCCATTAATTTACTAGCAGATTTTCAACAGCATTTGTTATCGATTCCATATCGATCCCGGCTTCTTTTTCAAGTTCCCTAAGACTGCCGTGTTCTATAAACCGGTCAGGAATGCCCATAATTTTAAGGCTGCCTTTATAATTTTTTTCGACGGCATATTCCGCTACCGCGGAACCAAATCCGCCCTGTTTTACGCCGTCTTCTAGGGTGATAAGCTGCTCAAATTGGTCAAAAATGGCATTTAAAGCCTTAAAATCGAGCGGTTTTACAAACCCAAAATAATAAATGGCAATTTGATTATTATAAGCTTCAGCAATTTCAATTGCCCGCTGTGTCAGGTTTCCGGTTACTAGAATAGCGAGCTTGTTTCCATCAAGGAGTTTTTCGGCTTTGCCAATAACAGTTTCCTGAAATGGGATTTCCCAGTTGATTGTGGTTCCCCTTCCCCGTGGGTAACGGATCGCGATGGGGTGTTTTAAACCTTTTTGAGCCGTGTACATTATGTTACGCAAGGTTTCCTCATTTCGCGGAGCGTAAATAAACAAATTTGGAATGCAGCGCAAATAGGCAAGATCAAAAACGCCATGATGCGTTGCGCCGTCTTCGCCCACAAGGCCGGCACGGTCCAGACAGAAAATCACGGGGAGGTTTTGTAAGGCTACATCGTGAATGAGCTGGTCATAGCCACGCTGTAAGAAGGTAGAGTAGATGTTACAAAAAACTGAAAACCCGGTACTCGCCATACCGGCGGCCAGGGTGACTGCATGCTGCTCTGCGATGCCCACATCAAAAGCGCGATCAGGAAAGCGTTGCATCATATATTTAAGTGAACTCCCCGTGGGCATGGCCGGGGTTATCCCGATGATTTTTGGGTTGTTTTCGGCTAGTTCTACCACGGTATGGCCAAAAACGTCTTGGTATTTTGGCGGCTGTGGCAATGTAACGTTCTGTTCTAAATCGCCTGTATCAGCATTAAATCGGCCTGGAGCATGATATTTTACCTGATCTGCTTCGGCTTGTTTAAGTCCTTTTCCCTTTGTGGTAATAATATGAAGCAACTTGGGGCCTTTCACGTTTTTCAGCGTATTTAAAACTTCAAGGAGTGCATCCAGATTATGACCGTCTATTGGGCCAAAATAACTGAAATTTAAAGCTTCAAAGATATTTTTAGAGCCAGAATTGCCGTTTTTAAGGTCAAACAGGTAGTTTTTAAAAGCCCCCACGCTGGGATCGATCCCCATAGTGTTGTCATTGAGAACCACCAGTAGGTTTGCATCGCTCGCGCCGGCGTGGTTGAGTGCTTCAAAGGCCATTCCACTTGCGATGGAGGCATCGCCTATAACCGCGATATGATGCCGGTTTTTATTTCCTTCCAGCTGGGCGGTGATCGCCATGCCCAGGGCGGCAGAGATGGATGTGCTGGAGTGCCCGGTGCCAAAGGTGTCGTAAGGGCTTTCGCTACGTCGCGGGAAGCCGCTCAGACC